>NZ_JAQGKL010000037.1 GCF_028290105.1 Methylobacterium sp. | reverse complement strand
TGGAACAGGCCAAGTCCCGTGACACGGGCTTTGCGGCGGAAGCACTCCCGGCCGATGCGGCCCGCCGCCGTGCCATCGAGGCCGCCCGCGACCGGGTGCTGGCCCTGCGCCGCTCCGGCGATATCGGAGACGACGCCTATTACGTGCTTGAGGAGGAATTCGACTGGGCCGAGATGAACGCGACGCCGCGGGGTGAGACCTGAGCGAATGGAAGCTCCAGCGTCCGGCGCGTGCTGTGATGGATCAGGCTCGTGTCACGACACGATCAAGTCAGGCCGTCCGGTGGCGATCCTGAACCTTGCTGGCATCCGGCGCCTCACGGGCGGCACCGGCCCTTGTATGACCCTCGAAGATCGGGGAGGCGATTGTCATGGCGATGAGGCAGGCCAGCGCCATGCCACCTGAGATCCCGGCCACCTGAAGCGCCTGCCAGTCTGTCACGGCGCTCACCCCTCGGCTCGAAAGCGGGTCAGCCCACCGCCCCGAGCCGCCCCTCGATCGCATCCCACACCGTGATCGCGAGGTCCGGTCCGCCGAGGCGCTTGATCGCCCGGATGCCGGTGGGCGAGGTGACGTTGATCTCGGTGAGGTTGCCGTCGATGACGTCGATGCCGACGAGGATGAGGCCACGCCGACGGAGTTCGGGGCCGATGGTGGCGCAGATGGCGCGCTCGCGCTCCGTGAGATCGGAAGCCGCCGCCGCCCCGCCCCGCACCATGTTGGAGCGGATGTCGTTGAGGGCCGGAACCCGGTTGATGGCGCCCATGGGCTCGCCGTCGACGAGGATGATGCGCTTGTCGCCCTCGGTGATGCGCGGCAGGAAACGCTGCACCACCCACTGCTCGCGGAACGTCACCGAGAACAGGTCGAACATCGAGCCGAAATTCGCGTCCTCCGGCAGCACCCGGAACACCGCCGCGCCGCCGTGGCCGTGGAGGGGCTTCATCACGATGGCGCCGTGCTCGGCCCGGAAGGCCTCGATCTCCGCCTTGTCGCGGGTGATGAGCGTGGGCGGCATCAGTTCGGGGAAGTCGAGGACGAACAGCTTCTCGGGCGCGTTGCGCACCTCGGACGGGTTGTTCACCACCAGGGTGCGCGGATGGATGCGCTCCAGCATGTGGGTGGCGGTGATGTAAGCCATGTCGAAGGGTGGGTCCTGGCGCATCAGGACCACGTCGACGCCCGACAGGTCGATGCGCTCGGGCGCACCGAGTGTTGCGTGCGCGCCCTCGACATCCTGCACGCTCAGGGTCTCGACACGTGCCGTCACGGTGTTGCCCTGCATCGACAGGCGATCGGGCGTGTAGTGCAGGAGTCGGTGCCCGCGCGCCTGTGCCTCGAGCAGCAGGGCGAACGTGGTGTCCCCGGCGATCCGGATCGCCTGGATCGGGTCCATCTGCACCGCGACGGTCAGGGCCATGCTTTCAACTCTCCGTCCTCGAACCGGCCCCGACCAGCGTGGGGCGCCGAACCCCGTGGTCGGATCCCCGCGCTGGGCCTATTTCTGCGACTTGCCGCCGGTCCGCCGGTCGTAGTCGCCGATGGCGTTCCGGCATTCCGGCGAGAGGCGCGAGCGGTTGCGGTCCATGCAGCGCTCGGCGTCCTGGCTGTTGGGATCGACACCGGCACAGAGGCGGAAATAGTCGTTCGCGCAACCCAGTTGAAGGCCCTGGTCCTCGCGCTGGGCCTGGACGGGGGTTGCGGCCAGCACCAGCAGGGCGAAAGGCGCGACCTTCAGGGCGGTGCGGAGGCCCAGGGCCGGGCGAGTGGATCGTGCGGTCAACACGCGCATGCTGCGGCGTCCTTCATTCGGAATGGAACGATGGGGGATGGAATGGGTGTCGGGGCGTAGCGTGAAGCCCCCGCTCGAAGGCCATCGGCATATCGGGCGTACCCCGCCCTTAGCAAGCGTTGGCTCGGCCAGGTGTTCCCGCTGGTCCTGCGGACGAGGCGCCCACGATCCGCACACGGGATTGCAAAAAAGCCCCGCTCGCCGGGCGAGCGGGGCCGAGTGCAAGGGAGGAAATGCCCGCCATGGGCGATAAAACTGAATGCAAATCATGCGCCACCGCCCAGAGCCGCCGAAGTGATGCGGAAAATCTCGCGTGATGCGAAAGACACGGGCGAGCGGAGCGCATCGTCCCGCCCCGTGCAGCCCAACGTGGGACACGCGCAGCAACATTCCGTTAACCACGCCGTGCTGATCTCCGGCGGCTCCCCCGCGACGCCGATACGGCCCGGAGGCGGGGGTGGCGAACCCCGATGACGGGTCGCCCCACATGATGCATGGGATCGGAAAAGAGCCGATGAGCCCCGACAGGTCGCTACAATTGGGAGGCATCGAGCGCCTCCCTGATCGTCCGACGAACACCGTCGTGACGTTTCCCACCGCCGGCCGCCGGTTCCGGCGCCAGGACGAGCAGGCCCCGCGCGGCGCGATCCTGCTGTTCACGGGCGTCCGCTATGAACGCATGCCCGAGCCGGACATCGCCGCGCCGCGTCTGCGCCGCCGGTCCTGATCGCGAGCCGCGGGTCCGAAGGGATGTCGCCGATCTGCAGACCCAGCCGCTCCGCCGCGCCCGCTCGCCTGTTTCCCGTCGCCCTGCTGGTGCTGCTCGCCGGATGCGCGCAGGAAGGCGATTTCGGGCGCCCGAAGGCGAGCGCCTGGAACAGCCTCGTGGAGACCACCGGGACCCTGGCCGCGCGCGAGCGCGAGGAACCGGCCTCGGACTTTCCCCTCACGGACGACGAACGGACCCTGCGCGACCGAGCGTGGCGCTTCCTGATGCCGTCGGCCGGGCGCGACGCCTTCACCGACCTGCTGGCCAACCTGACCCGCAGCCGCCTGCTGCCGCCGAACTGGCGCTCATCCGATCCCGCCGCCTACCACGATACGCTGATGGACGGGGCCTTCCGCTCGCCGGTCTCGCGTTATCGCCGGCTGTCGGAGGATATCGGCGCGGATGCCCGCCTGATCCCGCAATTCGCCGCCCTGGCGGCACGGGTCAAGGAGGCCGATGCCCTGCGCCTGCGCAGCCTGCCCTTCGTCAAGGCGCTGGACGACCACGACATCCGTCACGCCGCCATGCGGGTGGCGGAGAACCGGTGCCTGATCGCCTGGGTCCGCCTCGAGACCGGCCTGCGCTCGGGGCGCTACCGCTATGCCCTGGAGCATCTCCTCATCGAGGTCCCGGGCCCGGAGGCGGTGACGGTGGAGCGCACGCTGGCGGCCCTCGACGGCCGCCGGCCCATCCTCGACCCATTGGTGCCGCCGGAGGCTGAAGCGCGCTGCGGGCTCGTGCCGGAGGTCGAGGTGGCCGCCGCGTCGAAGCCCATCGTGGCGAAATACTAACGATCGAGCCCGCGGGTCAGCCGCCCGGCTTGGAATCCTCGGCCGGGCTGTCGACGGTGCAGGAGACCGCCTGGACCGCTGCATCGGCGGCCGGACGCTGGCTCGGCAGCGCCGCGATCACCCGCACCACCACGTATCCCTTGGAATCCGGCGCCACGATGCGGACATCGTGGCTGACCTCGTCCTCGTCGGCGTTGGCGAGCGCCTCGTCGTACTGGGCGCGGGTGAGCACCACGAGATCGAGGGCGCCGCGTACCGCCGCCTGGTCTGTCACCGCATAGAAGGCGCCACGGCGCCCATGCACCGCCAGCGACATCATCAGCGGGCCTGTCCGGGCGGAGACGCGCATCGGGCCGTCCGCCAGATCGTAGGCGCAGAGACCGACAGCGACCGACGGGTCGGGAACGGGCAGCCAGGCCTCGGCGGTGGCCGTGACCTCGCCGCCGGCGACGGACTTGACCGGCACCGGATGGTCGAGAGCCTCCTCCGTCCGCGCCCGCGGCAAGGCGTCGGTCTCCGACAGGCGGGGAATCAGCAGGACGACGACGACGTGCACGAGCCCGGCCAGCACCAGGCCCGACAGGGTCGCCACGAGAAAGCGGCCGCGCGGGCTCATGCGGCGCATCCCGTCCGGGTGATCGCCGGCACGGCCGAGCGGTCGAGATTGCCCGCGCTCGCCGCCACCGGGGTGTCGTAGAGGCGCAGCGCCAGGCGCACGGCGCCCCGCGCGGGCGGCATCGGCAGCCAGTTGCCCGGCTGCACTTCGGGCGAGAGCGCGATCACGAAGCGTCCGTCGGTCTCGCGCAGGATCTCGGTGGCGGTGAAGCCCGTGCGCATCGGAGGACGTGCCGGATCCGAAGCGCCATGCCCGGCCACGGTCAGCGTCCAGGCCCGGGCGGGCGGCGTCACGCCGGCCACCGCGTAGGTGCAGGCGGCGTCGAGGGCCCGGCCGGAATCGTCACGGTCGGCGGTGAGCAGCATGCCCTCGCCGATCGTCAGGGGTATTTCGCCCCGGCGGGCATTGACCGCGCGGGCATAGGGGTCCGCCCCGGGCGAGCCGACCTTCGGCCACGCCGTCCAGGCAGCGACGCGCACGCCCCCGAAGGGATAGCCGCCCCGGGTGGCGTAATCGGCGGTGGCGAGCCCGATCCCGACGCCAAGCGCCAGGGCGTAGAGGACGAGGGTAACGGTGGAGGCGCGCCGGACCCCGCCGCGCAGGGCTGCCGCCAGGCCCCGGCCGGAGCGGGGCCGTGAGCCATCGGCACTCCGGGATTCGGGGGATGGCGTTCGGGTCTGGGCCGGGCGCAACCGCGCGACCGTCTCGGCCAATGTCATGCGCATGGTGGGTGGTTACAGGCGTGCGGGTTACGGGATGCCGATGCGGCCGTCGGCTTGACGCGTCCCGTCCGCGACGGCGCCCGGTGCACGCAGCGGCCGGAGGCCGGAGGATTTCTCGGGCGCCTTCTCCGCAGCCTTCTCGACCTGCCGGAACAGGCCGTTCATGCTGCCGATGACCTCGAAGGAGCGACGCGACAGCTTGCCGGCGGCACTCGCCGCCGCGTTGACGGGCGCGGCGGTCGGGCTCGCCTGCGCCACTGCACGCCCCGGGTCCTTCAGACCCGGCATGGGCTTGAGCTCGATACCCTGGTGGGCGACCTCCATCACGTCGTGCCAGGTCATGGCGGGGAGCGAGCCGCCGGTCATCTTGTTCGTGGAGGTGTGGTCGTCGTTGCCGAACCAGACGGCGCCCACGTAATTGCCCGTGTAGCCGACGAACCAGGCGTCGCGATAGGCGTTCGTGGTGCCGGACTTGCCCGCGACCTTGATGCCTTCCAGCGCCGCCCGCTTGCCGGTGCCCTCCTCGACCACCTTGGTCAGCATGAAGTTCATGTCGGCGACCACCTGGGTCGAGAGCACTTGCTCCACCCGTTCGTCGGCGTGGCGGTAGATCACCTCACCGGAGGAGTTCTTCACCTCCATCGCGGCGTAGGGCTTGGCCTTGCGACCGCCATTGGCGAACACCGCGTAGCCGGCCGCCTGGTCGATGACGTTCACCTCGGCCGAGCCGATGGGCAGCGAGACGGAATCCGTCAGCTGCGTGGTGATGCCCATGGCGTGCGCCATCTCGATGATCTTCTTGCGCCCGGCGGCCGCGGCCCGGGCCTCGTGGGAGATGCCCATGGCCTTGCCGAGCGCGATCGAGACCTGGATCGGGATGGTGTTGATGGATTTGGCGACCGCCACGGTCAGCGTCGTGGCGCCGGAGAACGAGCGCCCGTAATTCTGCGGGCACCAGTTGCCGATGCAGACCGGCCGGTCGACCACCCGGGTATCGGGGCGGTACAGCCCGGATGCGAGACCGGCGGCGTAGACGTATGGCTTGAACGACGACCCGGGCTGGCGCAGCGCATCGGTGGCGCGGTTGAACTGGCTCTCGCCGTAATCGGCGCCGCCGACCATGGCGCGAAGCGCACCGTCCGGATCGAGGATCACCATGGCGGCCTCGTCCACCTCGTACTGCTCGCCGAGGCGGCGCAGGGTGCCCTGCACGACCTCGTCGGCCTTGCGCTGGATGGTGAGGTCGAGGGGGGTCTTCACCGTGAGCACGCGGTCGCTGCGGAAGCGGCCCGCATCGGCCATCTGCTTGATCTCGCCGAACGCCCAGTCGAGGTAGTAGTCGGCCGTGATGTCGCGGGTGCGGGTCACCGGGGTGGCGGGGTTGCGCAGAGCGGTCTGGATCTGGCCTTCGGTGACGAAGCCGGCCTCCACCATGTTGTGCAGCACGTCGGCCGCGCGGGCGCGGGCCGCCGGCAGGTTCACGTGCGGCGCGTATTTCGTCGGGGCCTTGAACAGGCCGGCCAGCATCGCGGCCTCAGCGAGGCTGATGTCCTTCAACGGCTTGCCGAAATAATAATCCGCCGCCGCCACGGCGCCGAAGGTGCCGCCGCCCATATAGGCTCGGTCGAGGTAGAGCTTGAGGATCTCGTTCTTGCTGAGGTGGCTCTCCAGCCAGAGCGCCAGGAAGGCCTCGTTGACCTTGCGCTCCAGCGAGCGCTCGTTCGTGAGGAACAGGTTCTTGGCGAGCTGCTGCGTGATGGACGAGCCGCCCTGGGTGTTGCCGCCGCCCCGCGAGTTCGAGACCAGGGCGCGGGCCGTGCCGATCGGGTCGATGCCCCAGTGCTCGTAGAAGCGCCGGTCCTCCGTCGAGACCAGGGCCTTGATCATGATGTCGGGAAAGTCGTCGAGCTTGAGCGAATCATCGTGCTTGATCCCGCGCCGGCCGACCTCGGTGCCGTAGCGGTCGAGGAAGGTCACGGCGAGGTCCTGGGCCTTCAGCCAGTTGTCGCTGGTCAGGTTGAAGGCCGATTGGGCCAACGCCAGCATCACCACGGCGCCGCCGGTGCCGAGCGTCACCGCCTCGCTGGTCAGGTCCAGGGCGACGCGTTTCCAGCCGCGCACGGAAAAGGCGTTCATGCGCTCCTGGAAGCGCTCGTAGGTCTCTCCGGCCGAACGGCCGCCATCGTACAGGCTCGCATTCACCCAGGCATCGAAGGCCAGGGCGGCGTGCTTGATGCGCGTGGTGATCGCGGTCGCGTTGGGCAGGCGCACCTGTGTTCCAGTCCTTGAGCAGCCGGAGCCGGCACGGCGCCGAACCCGACGATCCTACCAAGCCCCGCGTTTCGCCGCGAGGTTTCGTTGGATGAGAATGCGAAGCGTACGGCAAGCGTCCCGCCGCCGCACGCCGTCATCTGTTCTTAACCTTGACGCCGGATTGGGGCGCGCCGGTGGCGCGGCCGACTTGACTTTTCGACGCGCCCGCAGTTGCAACGCTTGCTCCCGGCTCCGCGTTGCGGCACAGGGGCGGATCACCCTGATTTTTCGCCGCTCCCAGCCCAAGGTGTTCCCGATGCGGGACCGCTCGGCCGCGCGTTCCCCGACGCCGCCGGCCCTTTCAGACACCCCGCCCCCCGATACCGGCCCCGCCCGCGCGCCGTTCTGGCGCACGAAGAGCCTGGAGGCGATGTCCCCGGCCGAGTGGGAGAGCCTGTGCGACGGCTGCGGCCGCTGCTGCCTCCTCAAGCTCGAGGACGAGGACACGGCGGAGGTCTACCACACAGATGTCGGCTGCACCCTGCTCGACGGCCATGGCTGCCGCTGCCGCGACTATCCGAGGCGCCAGAAGCGGGTGCCCGACTGCGTGCGCCTGACCCCCGAGGCCGTGCGCACGATCCCGTGGCTGCCCCCGACCTGCGCCTACCGGCTGATCCGCGAGGGCCGTGACCTCTACGCCTGGCACCCCCTCGTCTCCGGCCGCGCCGCCAGCGTGCACGAGGCCGGCATCTCCGTGCGCGGACGTGTCTCGGGCAACGAGGAGGAGTTCAGCGCCGACGAACTCCTCGACCGCATCGTGACCTGGCCCAACCGCACGCCGGAGACAGAGGACGACGACGAGGATTGAGACGCGTCTTCAGGCGTCGAACATCGAGGGGACGGGGTCTCCCGCGATGATCCGGCGGGCTTCGGCCGCATCGAGATGCATCCGGGCGATCAGGGCCTCGGCCCCGTCGAAGCGCTCCTCGCCCCGGATATAGGCCAGGAACTCCACCGCGATGCCCTGGCCGTAGAGGTCCCCGGAGAAGTCGAACAGATTGACCTCGAGGAGCGGCGCGCCGTCGTCGAAGGTCGGGCGCCGGCCGTAGCTCGCGACCCCGTCCCGGATGCGCCCGCCGGGCAGGCGCACCCGCACCGCGTAGATGCCGTGGGCGAGGCCGCAATCGGCGAGCGCCACGTTGGCGGTGGGGTAGCCGAGGGTGCGCCCGCGCTTGTCGCCGTGGCGGACCTCGCCGGACACGAACCAGCGGTAGCCCAGCAGCGCATTGGCCCGCGCCACCGCGCCCTCCGCGAGGGCCGCCCGGATCGCGCTCGACGAGACCGGCTCGGCATCCGCCGCCAGGGCGACGGGGGGAATGATGCGGCAGATCAGGCCCGCCTGCGCGCAGAGGTCGGCGAGCACCGCCGGCGTGCCCTCGCGGCCCCGGCCGAAGTGGAAGTCGTGGCCGATGACGACGCCCGAGACGCCGAGATCGCGCACCAGCAATCCCTCGACGAAGTCCCGCGCGCCGGTGCCCGCCAGCGTCGCGTCGAAGCGGCGCACGATCAGCCCGTCGAGGCCGAGATGGGCGAAGACGACCTCCTTGGCGCTTGCGTCGGTCAGGCGGAACATGGGGAGGTGGGGCGCGAAATAGGCGCGCGGATGCGGCTCGAAGGTGAGCGCCACCGCCGGCCGGCCGGCGCCACGCGCGGTCTCGCGCACCGCCGCGATCAGCGCGCGGTGGCCGAGATGCACCCCGTCGAAATTCCCGATCGCCGCGATGGCCCCGGCGATGGCCGGCGGCACCGCCTCGTCCGCGCGGCAGATCGTGAAGGCCGGCGCCTGCGGGGATGCGGCGGGCGGGACGGCGGGTTCGTCGCCTGGCGACATCGGAGCTCGGGAGTTGCGGGTGCCGGACGCGGCACGGGCCGGGTCGTGGTTCTGTGGCGGCGGAACCTGTCGAAAACCGCTCAGGGGGTCAAGCGCACGGGCGTCACGGCCCGCGGGCCAGCGGGCGCTGCCCGCCGCCGGGCCGTGGCGGCGCGGCGCCCGAGATAGAGCAGCAACCCGGTGACCAGGAAGAGCGGCATCAGCAGCGCTGCCACGAGGAACACCGGCGGCCCGAGCACGCCGAAGATGCGCCCGCTGTGCACGTCGAGCATGTTGGCGGCGATGCGCGCGCCGAGGGGCCGCTCCGCGCCGACCTCGCGTGCGAGGATGCGCCCGGTCGCGGCCTCGATCCGGGTGTCGTCGCGCCAGCCGTTCCGGTTCTCGGAGCGGATGCGCACGGGGCCGGCAAAGCCCGCCGGCAGCATCAGGGTGGCGCGGGTAAACTGGCCGGCGTCGGCCGCTCGGAAGGCCGCCCAGGCCGTGTCGAGGGACGGCGCGCCGGGGCCAGCCAGGCCCTCCTCGCGACGTCCAGGCCGGGTCGCGCCCTCGGCCCGCGTCGCGGCGTCCTTCCGGCCACCCGCCTTGTTCTCCTGGGCCGCCGCGGGTCTTGTCTCCTGAGCCGCCGGCTTGGCATCCGCGACCCTGCCGGTGGTCTCGCCGCCGGTCAGGAGGGTGTTGGCGACCTCGCGAAACCCGTCATAGGACCACCACAGGCCGCTGAGCGCGATGACGAGATAGACCGGCAGGACCCAGGTGCCGGCGACCGAATGCAGCGACCAGTAGGTCGGGCGGCCCCATTGCCGGAGGTTCGGCTTCAGCCAGATCCGCCAGGACATCACCTTCGGCCAGCGCAGATAAAGCCCGGTGCAGAGAAGCACGAGGAGCGCGAACACGCTGGCGCCCGTCAGGGTCCGGCCCCAACCCTTGCCGTCTCCCGGCAGGAGCAGCCAGCGGTGCAGGCGCCGGATGGTGGAGAAGACCTCTTCCGTTCGCGCCGCGCCCCGCACCGTGCCGTCATGGGGGTCGAGGTAGAGCGAGGGCGGGCGCTGGCCCGTGGCGGGGTCGCGCCCGAGGCGCACCGTCGCTGCCGTGCCGGGCTCGGACGAGAGGGTCAGGTTCGCGACGATGTCGGACCGCTGGGCCCGGAAGCGGGCGAGAAGCGCGTCTGGGGAGAGCGTGTCCTCGGCGTGCGCGGCAACCTGGATCAGGTCCGCATCGAAGGCCTCGCCGATGGCGTTCTCGTAGCTCAGGAGCGCGCCCGTCACCCCCGCCACCGACAGGACGAGGCCGGCGCCGAGCCCCAGGAGCCAATGGAGCTGGAACAGGACGGCGCGCAGGCGCTTCACCACGCCACCCGCGCGGTGACGAGGGCCTGGAAGGGTTCACCTACGGCCACCAGCAGGTTGCTGCCGCCCGAGGACGGATAATAGGTCCGGTCGAACAGGTTCTTGAGGTTGAGCTGAAGGGTGGTCGGCAAGCCATTCACCTGGGTGTTGTAGGCGAGGAACGCATCGCAGACGACGTATTCGGGCAGCTTGAAGGTGTTGGTGGCATCCCCTGGCCGGGCGCCGACATAGCGCGCGCCGAAGCCCGCCTCAAGGAAGCCCGGGCCGAGGCGCGTGGAACCGAACTCCGCGGCCTCCGCGACGGCGCCGAACTGATGGGTGAGGAAGGCCGAGGCGGTGACGCGCGGCGTGTTGAGCAATTGTTTGCCCGCCAGTACCGGATCGTCGGTGACCTGCGCCTGGGTGAATGCGTAGCTGGCGATCACCGCCCAATCGGGCAGGATCTGGCCGGCGATGTCGAGTTCGAACCCGCGCGAGCGAACCTTGCCGGCTGTGCTCGCCACGGTGAGGCCGTTGATCACCTGCGTGACGACGACGTTCGACTTGTCGATGTCGAACATCGCGCCCGTCACCGTGAGCCCGGCGGCCACATCCGCCTTCACGCCGACCTCGAACGCCTCGCCCTCCTCCGGCGGCAGCGAGACGACGACGTTGGCGAAGGACGAGTTCGGCTTGAACGACTGCGAATAGCTTCCGTAGAGCGAGAGGTTGGGAGCCAGCTTGTAGACGAGACCGACGCGCGGCAGCGCCCGCACCCCGTCGATGTCGACATAGGTCACCGCCGGGGTGCCCTTGCTGGCGAACTGGTCGAAGATCTGGGCGCTGACGCCCGCCACCAGGATCCACTGGTCGGTCAGGTGCAGCGAATCCTGCAGGTAGAGGCTGGTGTTGGACAGCCGCTCGCGCAGGTTGCTGTCGGGCACCGAAATCACCGGCACCGTGGCGAGATTGCCGTAGACCGGCGCGAACGGGTTGAACCCAGTCCGGTTCGGCCCCCGGATGATGTCCGGCCGGTTGTAGCTGATGTCTTCGTAGGTCACGCCCGCCAGCAGGTCGTGGCGCAGGCCGAAGGTGTCGAAGCTGCCCGTCAGGTCGAGGCGGGCGACATGGGCGCTGAAATCGGCGTTGCGGGTGCCGTCGGCCCGGCGCGTCAGGAGGCCCGTCGTAGGCAAGAAGGTGACCGGGCGGATCTGGTCCTCGTCGTAGCCGAGCTGCGAGTAGCTGTAGCCGAAGTGCAGGCGCCAATCGTTGTCGAAGCGGTGGTCGACGTCGAGGGTGGCGAGATGGCTGGTGGCCTCGTGCCGGCTCGACCGCTCGTCGAAGCGGCGGTCGCGTGGCACCGCGAGGGGGCGACCGGTGCGCGGGTCGAAGATCGTGCCGCGGTCGTAGGGCACCCGGTAATGCGAGAATTCGTAGCCCACCGTGACGGTGGTGTCGTCGCCCTTCCAGGTGAGCGAGGGCGCCACGACCTGCCGGCTGAAATGCCCGAAATTGCGCCAGTAATCGGTGCTCTGGACATCGGCCACCATTCGGTAGGCGAGATTGGTGCCCTCCACCGGACCGGTAAGGTCGCCCTGCACGAGGCCGCCGCCGAAGCTGGTGCTCGTGAGGTTGAGCGAGCCGTGCGGCGTGAACTCGGGGCGCTTCGAGACGAGGTTGATGAGCCCGCCCGGATCGGTGATGCCGTAGAGGAGCGAGGCGGGGCCTTTGAGCACCTCGACGCGCTCGATGTCGTAGCTGAAATTCTGCTGCAGCACCGTGCGGCGGCCGTCTCGCAGGATCGAATCGTCGCGGAAGGTGCCGAAGCCGCGCCGCACCACCGCCTCCTGCGTGCCGCCGACGCTGTTGGTCTGGGCGATGCCGCTGACGTTGCGCAGGGCCTCGTCGAGCGAGAGCACGCGCTGGTCGCGCAGCACCTGGGCCGAGACCACGGCGATGTTGGCGGGCGTATCGAGGATCGCGGTGTCGGCCCCGGCCCCGAAGGTCGTGCGCTTGGGCTGGTAGCCGATGGTGGCGAGGCCGTTGCCGAGACCCGCGACGCTGAGCTCGTCGAGGGTGACGCCGGACGTTGCCGCCTCCTGAGCGAGGGACGCGCCGCCGGAGAGAAGCCAGAGCGCGCCACCCGCCAGCCGGCGATGTCGGCCGCTGAGGGGAGATCGGGGGCGACGGGACGCGCGGGGCATATCGGGTCTCGGACGGAGCAGAAGCTTCGCCGTAATGCGCGGTGGCGTAGATCGCAAGATCTTGTGAGAAGATTAGAATTTGTCCAATGCGATGATCGAGCCGTATAAGCCTGATGATACGGACGAATACACAGCCATTGTAACTATAAGTCAGAGATCGAATTTCTATGATCTGGCCCGGCGGTCGCTTCCGCACAATGCCAGGCCGGCCCCAAAGGTGGTCCCTACCGCCGTACAGCGCTCCGGCATCGCTCCGCCGACCTTGACCGGGCGCCCCGGCACTCCCATCCCCTCAGTCCATGGACAGCCCGCGCACCGACCATCTCTGGCGGCCCTATACGCAGATGCGGGGGGCGGCCCCGCCGTTGGAGGCGCAGCGCACGCATGGCTCGCGGATCGTGCTCGCGGATGGGCGCGAGCTGATCGACGGCATCGCTTCGTGGTGGACGGCCGCGCACGGCTACAATCATCCCCATATCCGCGCCGCCGTCGCCGCTCAGTTGGAGGCGATGCCGCACGTGATGTTCGGAGGCCTGACGCATGCGCCGGCCGAACGCCTCGCCGCGCGTCTCGCCGCCCAGCTGCCGGGCGACCTCGACCACGTGTTCTTCACCGATTCCGGATCGGTGGCCGTAGAGGTCGCCCTGAAGATGGCGGTGCAGATGTGGCTCAACCGGGGGGTGACCGGCCGCACCCGCATCCTGGCTTTCCGCGAGGGCTACCACGGCGACACCCTCGGGGCGATGTCGGTCTGTGACCCGGACGAGGGCATGCACCGGCGCTTCGGCGCCTACCTGCCGGCCCAGGTCTTCTGCGACCTGCCCCGGACGGCGGCCGAGACGGCGGCGCTGGACGCCCGCATGGCGGCCGAACGCGAGACCCTGGCGGCGGTGATCGTCGAACCTCTCGTGCAGGGAGCCGGCGGCATGCGCATGCACCCGCCCGAAGTGCTGGCGACGGTGGCCCGGCTGGCCAAGCGCCACGGACTGCCCCTCATCGCCGACGAGATTTTCACCGGGTTCGGCCGCACCGGAACCCTGTTCGCCTGCGAGCAGGCCGGCATCGTGCCCGACATCCTGTGCCTGTCGAAGGCGCTCACGGGGGGCACGATGGCGCTGGCCGCCACCATCGCCACGCGGGCGGTGTTCGAGAGCTTCCTCTCCGACGATCCCGCCGCCGCCCTGATGCACGGGCCGACCTTCATGGCGAACCCACTCGCCTGCGCGGCGGCCAATGCGAGCCTCGACCTGTTCGAGCGCGAGCCGCGCCTCGACCAGGCCCACGCCATCGCGGCCACCCTGGCGGAGGGCCTGGAGCCCCTGCGCGGTCTGGCCCATGTGGCCGACATCCGCGTGATGGGCGCGATCGGCGCGGTGCAGTTTCGGCAGGCGCCGGACCTCGCCGACCTGAAGCGCCGGTTCCTGGCCCGCGGCACATGGGTCCGGCCCTTCGGCGACATCGCCTACCTGACACCGGCCCTCACCATCGGGGATACGGACCTCGCGCATCTCCTCGATGCGATGCGGGTGGTGGTCACCGAAATGGCCGCCTGAGATCCCGGCCTCACCCTCAAGGCGGCTTGCAACCTGCGCCCCTGTCGCTCGTTGGGCTTGAGTGGCGCTGGCCTCGCGCCCGTGACCGCCCCACGGGGAGCCTTCGGCTTTGCGCGCGGCGACACGGTCACGGTTTTCGGGCGGGGGCCCGCCGCCCAACAGGCTGGAGGGTGCATCGTGGTGGATGAGGCGACGAACGCGAACGACGATCGGCCGGTGATTCTTCTGGTCGAGGACGAGGCCCTGACGATCATGGACCTCGGCGACGTGCTCGAAAATGGCGGCTACGAGACCGTGCAATGCGCCTCCGCCGAGCGGGCGCTCGGCATCCTCCATTCCCGGCCGGATATCCGCGGCCTCGTCACCGACGTCGAATTGTCCGGCAAGACCAACGGTTTCGAACTCGCCAGCGCCGTATCGGCGGCCCGGCCGACATTGCCGATCGTCATCGTGTCGGGCCGGGCGTCCCCCGACCCCGAGCGGATGCCGCCGGGCGCCAAGTTCATCGCGCGGCCCTGCACCGGTGAGGACATCCTCTCGCAATTGCGAGGACTTCTGCCCTGCTGAGGCACTGAGGTCTCGGGCGCTTGCAAAACCTCAGCTTGCAGCAGGGCCATGCGTGCGCCACCACGCGACCGTATCGTCGAGCCCGCGCTCAAGGTCGAACGTCGGACGGAAGCCGATCTCGGCGGTCAGGATGCGTGTCTCGGCCTCGATCACCGGCGGCTCCGCTGGGCCTGAAGGCCGAGCACCGTAAGCGAGGCGATCGGCGCCTCCGATCCGCGCGGCGAGGCCGTCGAGGATCCGGCGCACCGGGATGGCCGCGCCCGAGCCGATATTGACCGGCCCGGCCACGTCACTGGCTGCGAGCGCGGCCAGCGCCCCGGCGGCATCCGCGACATGGAGGAAGTCGCGGCGCTGGTGGCCGGTCGAGGTCGGGAACACGCTGCCGGTCGTCAGGGCATGGATCGCATCCGGGACGAGGCGCCCGCGCCGCTCCCCGGGACCGTAGAGATAGAACAGTCGCGCCCAGGCGAGGCTGAACGCATGGGTATCGGCATAGGCGGCAAGGATGCGCCGGGTGCCGTCCTTGGCCGCCCCGTAGAGGGTCGCCGGCCGGCAGGGCGTCGCCGCCTCGTCGAGGCGGGCCGACCCCCATTCGTACTCGGCGCAGGTGCCGGCGCCGACGAACCGTCGTCCGCCCTGCTCCGCGAAGAGCCGCGCGAGGTCGAGGCTCGCCGCCACCCAGTCGAGGTTGGCCGGCGAGGTCCAGTATCGGCCGGGCTCGGCCTCCCAAGCGAGGTGCAGCAGGTGGGTCGGGCGAATCGTTTCGACGAGCGCGCGACGGGCTTCCGGCACCAGCAGGTCGGCTTCGTGGAGCGTCACATCCGCCTGTGGACCGCGTCCGACCCCATGAACTTCGAAGCCGCGTGCCCGCAGGGCCGGCAGTACGTGGCGGCCGACGAATCCGGTGGCGCCCGTGACGAGGATGCGGCCGGTCACGCGACCCAGTCCGGGTAGGCGAGGTCGCGTTCGGCGATCACCGTGACGGGTTCGGGCCAGGTCACGTCGAGGGCGGGGTCGTTCCAGCGCAGGCCCCGCGCGCCGGCCGCCACGTAGGCCCGGTCGATCATGTAGAGCACCTCGGCCCCGTCGCTCAGCGCCTGGAAACCGTGGGCGAATCCGGCCGGGATGTAGAGGGCGTGGCGATTCTCGGCGCTGAGATCTGCTGCATAGGCCTGCAGATAGGTCGTGGATTCAGGCCGCAGGTCGACGATGACGTCGTGGATCGCCCCGGCGGTGCAGCGCACGAGCTTCGTCTCGGCATGCGGATCGATCGAGAAGTGCAGGCCGCGCACGGTGCCGCGCCGGGCATTGTAGGAGATGCTCGACTGCACGAAGGCGCCGATGAGCCCCTGCGCGGCGAAATCCTCCATGCAGGCGGTGCGGGCGAAGAACCCGCGCGCGTCGGCTTGGGGCTCTGGGCTGACGCGGAAGGCGCCGGCAAGCGGCAGGGCCTCGAAGCGCATGGGATCAGAACGCGTCCAGGCGTGGGATGGCCGTGACGAAGCGCCCGCCCCAATCGCGGATGGCCGCCATCTCGGAGGCGATCTCGTCCTTCAGGTTCCAGGGCAGGATGAGGAGGTAGTCCGGCCGAAGCGCCAGCAGAGCTTCGGGCGAGACCACCGGGATGCGGCTGCCGGGGAGCCGCGTGCCCTGCTTGTGCGGCGAGCGATCCGCCACCGCGCGCACCAGTTCGGGTCCGATCCCACAGTAATTGAGGAAGGTATTGCCCTTGGCCGCCGCCCCATAGGCACAGACCGTCCGTCCCGCCAGGCGCAGATCCGCGAGAAAGCGGAGTGTGGCGCACTTGATGGCGACCACGTCCTCGGCGAAGGCGGCATAGCCTTGCGGGTCGAACAGGCCGCCGGCCCGCTCCTCCGCCAGGACCCGCGCCACCGCCGGCGTCCCGGATTGCGTGGCCGCTGCGTGACAGACGAAGACGCGGAGCGAGCCGCCATGGGTCGGCCACGCCTCCACGTCGAACACCCGCAGTCCATGAGCCTCCAGGATCGGCGCGACGACGCCGAGGGAGAGATACGAGAAGTGCTCGTGGTAGATCGTGTCGAACTGGCGCTGCTCGATCATCCGCAGGAGGTGTGGGAACTCGAAGGTGGCGACGCCCTCCGGCTTCAGGAGCACGCGGAACCCCTCCACGAAATCGTGGATGTCGGGCACGTGGGCGAGCACGTTGTTGGCGGTCATCAGGTCGGCCGCGTGGCCTTCGTCGCGAAGACGGGCGGCGGTTTTGGACCCGAAGAACGCGATCTCGGTCGGAACCCCGCGTGCACGCGCGACCGCCGCCACGTTGGCGGCTGGCTCGACACCGAGGGCGGGAAGCCCGCGGGCCACGGCGTATTGCAGCAGGTAGCCGTCGTTGCTCGCCACCTCCACGACCTTGCTGTCGGGCCCCAGCGAGAAGCGGGCCTGCATGGCCGCCACATAGGCCTCCGCGTGGGCGAGCCAGCCTGCGGAAAAGCCCGAGAAGTAGGCGTAGTCCGAGAAGATCGCTTCAGGGGTCTCGAAGGCCTCCAGCTGCACCAGATAGCAGGCGTCGCAGACATAGGCGTGGAGTGGGTGGAACATCTCGCCCCGATTGGCGCGCTCCGCCGGCACGTAGGCGTTGGCGAGCGGCGACAGGCCGAGATCGGCCACGCTCCGGTGCAGGGGCGCCCCGCAGGCGCGGCAGGGCCGAAGGCCGGTCGGGTGGTTCGCGTTCACCTCCGTCATGCTCCGAGCCTCTCATAGGCGGCGATCTGCGCCAGGGTGAGGTCACGAGCGGACGCCCCGCCCGCTTGCGCCCGGTGCCAGGCGGCGGTCCAGGCCAGCGCCGCGTCGAGGCGCAGGCGCCGGTCCCAGCCGAGATGAGCCCGGGCCTTCGCCGCATCGACCTTGAGGAAGGTCGCCTCGTGCGGGTGGATCGTCGCCGAGAGGTGCCACAGCGCATCCGCCCCCCAGGCCTGTGCGAGTTCGTCCACGATATGGGCGACCGGCCGGCAATCCTCGTCGGCGGGCCCGAAATTCCAGGCCTCGGCGTAGCGGGCGCCGTCTTCCCCCGACAGGCATTCGGCGAGGCGCAGGTAGCCGCTCAAGGGTTCGAGCACATGCTGCCAGGGCCGCGTGGCATGCGGCGCCCGGATCTCCACGGACTCGCCCCGCGCGAAGGCCCGGACGATGTCGGGGACCAGCCGATCTTCGGACCAGTCGCCGCCGCCGATGACGTTGCCCGCTCGCGCCGTGGCGACCCGGCAATCCCGCTCGGCCAGGAACGAGGCCCGATAGGCGCTGGCCACGAGTTCGGCGCAGGCCTTGGAGCTGCTGTAGGGGTCGTGTCCGCCGAGCGCCTCGGTCTCGCGGTAGCCGTAGGGCCATTCGCGGTTCTCGTAGGCCTTGTCGCTCGTCACCACCACCACGGCGCGCACGGAGGGCGCCGCCCGCACGGCTTCCAGCACGTGGGCGGTGCCCATGACGTTGGTGGCGTAGGTGGCCAGCGGATCGCGATAGGAGGCCCGCACCAGGGCCTGCGCCGCCATGTGGATGACGATCTCGGGAGCAGTGGCGGTGAGGCCCGCGCGTACGGCGCCCGCATCGCGAATATCGGCGAGGTGCGAGTCGATCCCCGCCCCGATTCCGGCCGCCTCGAACAGGTTCGGGCTGCCCTCGGGCGCCAGCGCCAGACCGCTGACCCACGCGCCGAGGCGCTGCAGCCAGAGGCAGAGCCAGCCGCCCTTGAAGCCGGTATGCCCGGTCACGAGCACCCGCCGCCCGGCCCAGAAGGCGGGATCGGGATTCGGGTCGCGGGTGCGCGGCAGGGGGTAAGGCGAGGGCTGCACGCTTGCGATGATCTCCGGTGGCGTCGCGGGTCTTCGAGACTACCAGCACTTCCAGGGCGGTGCCTCGCTCGCCCAGAGGGCTTCGAGGTGGTTCTTGTCGCGCAAGGTATCCATGGCCTGCCAGAAGCCGGAATGCACGAAGGCCGCGAGCTGGCCCTCGCGGGCGAGGCCCTCCAGGGGCTCGGCCTCCCAGACCGTGGAATCCCCCTCGATCCGGTCGAGGACGCGCGGCGAAAGCACGAAGAACCCGCCGTTGATCGTCGCCCCGTCCCCCGCCGGCTTCTCGCGGAAGCTGCGCACGGCGCCGTTCCGGAGCTCGAGGGCGCCGAAGCGGCCGGGCGGGGTCACCGCCGTGAGGGTGGCGAGCTTGCCGTGCGAACGGTGGAAGGCGGCGAGCGCGGTCAGGTCCACGTCGGCGACGCCGTCGCCGTAGGTCATGAAGAAATCGTCGTCGCCGAGATAGTCGCGCACCCGCTTCAGGCGCCCGCCCGTCATCGTGGTCTCGCCGGTCTCGATGAGAGAGACACGCCAATCCTCGGCGGTGCTGCGGTGGAAGTCGACATGGCCGCGCCCGACATCGACCGTGACGTCGGAGAGGTGCAGCCGGTAGTTCAGGAAGAACTCCTTGATGACGTAGCCCTTGTAGCCGAGGCAGATCACGAACTCGCGCACCCCGTGGGCGGCGAAGATCTGCATGATGTGCCAGAGGATCGGGCGGCCGCCGATTTCCAGCATGGGCTTGGGACGCGTCACCGTCTCCTCGGAGAGGCGCGTGCCGAGACCGCCTGCGAGGATGACTGCCTTCATGGGGGTCCTGAGGTCTGTGCGGATCTCGTGCGCCTTCGAAGATCCCGCGGATCCCGGAGCCAGGTCCGGTCAGGGCTCCGAGCCGGACTCGAAGGCGTGTCAGCGCCGCCTCGCGAAGCACCGCGCCGAATACGCCAAGGCTTAGTCGAGGGGTTCCGCTTCGTCCAGGCGGCAGCCGACGGCGCGCCATCCGTTCCCGCAAACCCTTGGGGCTTCCGTCCCGGCGCGAAGCGCGTCCCGATCGGCTCCTGTCATCTCAGCTTCACATGCGCGGGCCATGTCCCCCCTGGAACGGCGGTGCCCCTTTGCCGGTGGATGCGTTCGGAATCACCGGCGCGGGCGCGCGCCCTGCCCGCTATCATCTCGAAGAGGACGTACCATGCGGGCCGCGGACGAGCGCATCGGGGCCGAACCCGGCGGGGGGTTGGCTGGAGAGAGCTCGGCCCACGCCGCGATCTCCCCGCGCGCCGAGGCGGTGAAGGGCGACCGGGAATCCGAGCGGAGCATGGCGAAGTCCGAGATGGCGAAGTCCGATAAGCGCCTGCGTCCGCCTGGCTCGAAGAGCGTCGGCTGGGCCCTGGTCCAGGCCGCGCGCCTGCACCGCTCCCGCGTCGGCGACCGGCTGGCCGCCCTCGACCTCTTCGCCGGCCAGGAACAGGTGGTGCAGGCGTTGGCAGCGGCCGGCACCATGACGATGGGCGACCTCGCCGCGACCCTGAGGGTGCGCCCGCCCACCGCCTCGAAGACCATCTCGCGGCTGGCGGCGCTCGGCTTCGTCGAGCGCCGGGCCGAGGCCGGGGACGGCCGCATCGTGCGCGTCCGCCTCACCGAGACGGGCCTCGCCAAGGCCGCCGCCATCGAGGGGATCTGGGACGACGTCGAGGCCGAACTCCTCGGCGGGTTCGACGGCAAGGAGAAGCGGCGCCTTCGCAAGCTGCTGCGCAAGGCGGCCCGCAACCTCGCGGACGTCTCCGGCGTCACCGGCCACGAGGTCGAGGGCGATTCCGAGATGGACGAGGACGAGCCCGAAACCCTGGCGGTCCCGGACGTTCCATAGAACGCTCGCGGGGTCGGACCAGCTCCCGCCCCTCAGCGCAGGCGTAACGGCTCGAGCCTGCGCGCCTCGCGGCGAAGGGCCGCGAGCCTCGCCCGTTCCTGGATCGGCGATGGGATCGCTGGCCCAGCGGCGGGAGCGGGTTTCGGTTGTGTTCCCGCCTCCTGGATCACCCCGGAACCCGGACGCACGCGACGGCGCGGGCGGCGGGTGCTGTTTCTGTCCCAGCCGAGCGCAAGGCGCGTGACCATCCGGTCGAGCAGCCACAGGATCGCCGACACCACGATCCCGAACGAACAGGCCAAGGCAATCAGGAGCCCCCAGAGTCCGGGCCCCGGCACGGCCATCAGGCTGACCACTCCGACGACCGCCAGCGATGGGATCCATCTCGCCATCTTCGGCCCTCCGCCGAAATCCTTCGACTCGGGTATCCGGCACAGAGAATAACAAGAGGTGGATGCAGCGGGCGGCATCCAAAGGTTCCCGCGTCTTGAGGCGGCCGGGAAAAGCCATCGCGAACAGGCGCGCATCGCTCGCATCGGGTCTCCCCTGCCCCCGGCGCTGATGTCCACAGGGACGCGCTGCTCTAAAGCTTCGCCCGCCACGCAACCCGCACGGGTGATGCGCCCGCAACCGGAATCATGTCGAGATGGGAGATTCAGGGGGCGCACCGGCGCCGAACCGGCGCCTGGCCGGCATCGCGCTGATGTGC
The DNA here is from genome assembly GCF_028290105.1 of Methylobacterium sp. GTDB lineage: Bacteria > Pseudomonadota > Alphaproteobacteria > Rhizobiales > Beijerinckiaceae > Methylobacterium. Next base: position 83,310 of record NZ_JAQGKL010000037.1, on the reverse strand, counting down.
GGAACGCTGGCGTTCTTCGCCTGCCTCGACGCCTCGGCCAAGACCCTCGCGCACCACGGCGTCGACCCGCTGCTCTCGACCTTCATGCGCTACGCGGTGAACGTCACGCTGGTGCTGATGGTGCTCAATCCGGTGCGGACGCCGGGCGTCGCGCGGACCAACCGGCTCGCGCTTCAGATCCTGCGCTCCCTGCTCCTGTTCGGCTCCACCGCGCTGAACTTCCTGGCCCTGCGCAAGCTCCAACTCGCCGAGACCCTGTCGATCCAGTTCGCCACGCCGCTGATGGTGGCGCTGCTCGCCGGGCCGCTCCTCGGCGAATGGTCGTCGCCGCGCCGGCTCGTGGCGGTGGGGATCGGCTTCCTCGGCGTGCTCGTCATCGTGCGCCCGGGCGTCGGAGCCTTCCAGCCGGCGGTGCTCCTCAGCATCGGCAACATGCTGTGCTACGCGTTCTACGTGCTGACCACGCGCAAGCTCGCGGGCGTCGATTCCACCGCCACCACGGTGTTCTACTCAGGCCTCGCGGGACTGGCCGTGATGAGCCCGCTCCTGCCCTGGATCTGGACGACGCCGACCGCGGGGAGCACCTGGGCGCTGCTGATCGGCGTCGGCCTGTTCGGCACGGCGGGGCACTGGCTGCTGGTCCTGGCCCATGCCCGCGCGCCGGCGAGCGTATTGGCACCCTTCATCTACACCCAGCTGCTCTGGTCGCTGATGCTCGGCTACCTCGTGTTCGGCGATGTGCCGAACCGATGGACGCTGATCGGCGCGTCCATCGTCATCGGCTCCGGGCTCTACCTGTTGGCCCAGGAACGCCGCCCGGTGACAGAGCGGCCGATTTAGCGGTGACGGTGATGATGACGGCGCGACTTCATGCGGGTGCGGTAGGCGCGACGGCCCGGATCGATGCCGAGCGCTCCGTTCACCGTACCCACCGCGCCGCCGACGGCGCCGCCCACGATACCACCCACGGGTCCGGCGACCCGGTCACCCTCGGCCGCTCCGCGGCGGATGCCGCCGGGCAGGCCCTGCGCTTCGGCCGCGCCCGAGAGGGCGAAGGCGGACAGGACGAGGCTGGCGGCGAGCAGAGCTTTTCTCATGGTCGTGTCTCCCATTGACGCCGCGTTTCGGCCCACTCCCCCCATCGGCGAAGGTCCCGAACGCGTGCGTGACAACGGCCGAGCTTGAAAAAGGTGACATCGAAAAAATCGCGGTGGTGTGCGCAGGCGCGGCGTTCACCGAGTCCGGGGTCGCCTCCTGGCGGACCGCGTTCTGCAATACCGGTGGCCAGTGTGGCGAAATCCGCCTAGAAGCCGCCGCATGCGCGCTCATGGTGATCATCGGACTTGGGCCGGCCTGCCGGCCCCGTCGATAACGCGAATTATGAGCCCGGCCTGCGCCTGAGGGCCGCCGCGGCGGACCGATGCGAAGGCCGGGAGGGCGAGGACTCGCCTCCGTTCCGCTGGCCCGGTGCCGCGTCACCGACCGCCTCACACGACCCGCGCCAAAGACCTTGCAGAATTCCCATGAGCGACCAGACCGCCCCCGCGCCGACCCGCGACTATTCGAAGACCCTGTTCCTGCCCCGGACCGAGTTCCCGATGCGGGCCGGCCTGCCCGTGCGCGAGCCGCTGCTGCTGGAGCGCTGGGCCGCCACCGACCTCTATCGCCAGATCCGCGTGCAGGCCGCCGGTCGGCCGAAATTCGTGCTGCATGACGGCCCTCCCTACGCCAATGGCAACATCCACATCGGCACCGCGCTGAACAAGATCCTGAAGGACGTCATCGTTCGGGCGCAGGGGACCCTCGGCTACGACGCCAACTACGTGCCGGGCTGGGACTGCCACGGCCTGCCCATCGAGTGGAAGATCGAGGAGCAGTATCGCGCCAAGGGCCGCAGCAAGGACGACGTGCCGGTCATCGAGTTCCGCCAGGAATGCCGGACCTTCGCTGGCCACTGGCTCGACGTGCAGCGCGCCGAGTTCAAGCGCCTCGGCGTCACCGGCGACTGGGATCACCCCTACGTCACCATGTCGTTTCCGGCGGAAGCCGCCATCGCCCGCGAACTCATGACCTTCGCGATGACGGGCCAGCTTTATCGCGGCTCGAAGCCGGTGATGTGGTCGGTGGTGGAGAAGACCGCGCTCGCCGAGGCGGAGGTCGAGTACGAGGACCACGTCAGCGACACTATCTTCGCGGCCTTCCGGCCGACCGCCGGAGCATCCGGGGACCTAGCCGATGCCCGGGTGGTGATCTGGACCACGACGCCCTGGACCATGCCAGGCAACCGCGCCGTGGCCTATTCGAAACGCGTCGCCTACGGCCTCTACCGCGTCACCGCGGCGGCGGACGAGAACTGGGCCAAGGTCGGCGACAGCTACATCCTCGCCGATACCCTCGCGGCTTCGGTCTTCGCGGCCGCGCGGGTCGAAGGCTTCGAGCGCCTTCGCGACGTCGCGGCGGTGGACCTCGCCGGCCTGACCCTGGCGCATCCCCTCGCCGGCCATGTGCCGGGTTACGATTTCGCCGTTCCGCTCCTCGACGGCGAACACGTCACCGACGAGGCCGGCACCGGTTTCGTCCACACGGCCCCAGGCCACGGACGCGAGGATTTCGAGGTCTGGACCGCCAACGGCCGGGCGCTCGCCGCACGCGGCATCGAGACCCGCATCCCCTACACCGTGGATGCGGATGGGGCGCTGACCGAGGAGGCTCCCGGTTTCACGGGAAAACTCGTCCTCAACCACAAGGGCGAGAAGGGCGACGCCAACAAGGCGGTCGTCGCGGCGCTGATAGAGGCCGGCACCCTCGTGGCGCGCGGCACGCTCAAGCACAGCTATCCGCATTCCTGGCGCTCGAAGAAGCCGGTCATCTTCCGCAACACGCCGCAATGGTTCATCGGGATGGACAAGCCCGTCGAAACCCTGGACGGCCGTACCCTGCGCGATGTCGCCCTGCGGTCCATCGAGGAAACGCAGTGGGTGCCGCCACAAGGAAAAAACCGCATCAACGGCATGGTCGGCAACCGCCCCGATTGGGTGGTCTCGCGCCAGCGCGCCTGGGGCGTGCCCATCACCGTCTTCGTCAAGCGCGGCACCCACGAGGTTCTTCGCGACGAGGCCGTCAACGCCCGTATCGCGGCGGCCTTTCAGGCGGAGGGCGCCGACGCTTGGTTCACGGATGCGGACGGGGCCCGCTTCCTCGCCCCCGACTACGATCCGGCGGAATACGAAAAGGTCACGGACGTCCTCGACGTCTGGTTCGATTCCGGCTCGACCCACGCTTTCGTGCTCGATGACCCGGAGCAGTTCCCGGGGCTTTCCGGCGTCAAGCGCCGCCGCGACGGGGGCAGCGACACGGTGATGTATCTCGAGGGCTCCGACCAGCATCGTGGCTGGTTCCAGTCCTCGCTCCTGGAATCCGCCGGCACCCGGGGCCGGGCGCCCTACGACATCGTCCTCACCCACGGGTTCGTCCTCGACCCGAAGGGCCTGAAGATGTCGAAGTCGAAGGGCAACGTCGTCGCCCCGCAGAACGTCATCAAGGATTCCGGTGCCGACATCCTGCGCCTCTGGGTGGCGGCTTCCGACTACGCCGACGACCTGCGCATCGGCCCGGAGATCATCAAGACCTTCGCGGAGACCTACCGCAAGCTGCGCAACTCGATCCGCTGGATGCTGGGCTCGCTCGCACATTTCGAGCCGGGCACCGAGATCGCGCAGGCAGACCTTCCGGAACTGGAACGGCTGATCCGCCATCGCCTGGCCGAACTCGATGGCGAGATCCGCGAGGCCTATGCCAGCTTCGACACCAAGCGGGTGGTGGCGCTCCTCAACGGCTTCATGACCGGCGACCTCTCGGCCTTCTACTTCGACGTGCGCAAGGACGTGCTCTACTGCGACCCGGCTTCGTCGCCGGTGCGCCGGGCCGCCCTCCAGATCATCGACGAGACGTTCCGGCGGATCACGATCTGGCTGGCACCCGTGCTGGCCTTCACTGCCGAGGAAGCCTGGCTCGACCGCTACCCGTCGGAGACCGGTTCGGTCCATCTCCAGACCCTGCCGGAGACGCCCGCCTCCTGGCGCGACGAAGCTCTGGCCGCCCGCTGGCAGAAGATCCGTCGGGTGCGCCGGGTCGTCACGGGCGCCCTGGAGATCGAGCGCACGGCCAAACGCATCGGCGCGAGCCTCGAGGCGGCGCCCACCGTCTTCATCGCCGATGACGAGCTGCGCGCCGCCGTCGAGGGTGTCGACTTCGCCGATATCTGCATCACCTCCGCCATCCGCATCGTGGACGGCGAGGGCCCGGCGGAGGCCTTCCGCCTCGAGGACGTGCGCGGCGTCGCCGTGGTGTCCGCGCTGGCCGAGGGCCGCAAATGCGCCCGCTCCTGGCGGGTCACCCCCGAGGTCGGCAGCGACCCGGATTATCCGGACGTGACGCCGCGCGACGCCAGAGCCCTGCGCGAGTGGGACGCGGCCCAGGGCGCTGCGGACGCCGCGTGACGCGCGTTTCGGCCACCGACGGCGCACACCCGATCACGACGGCGCGAAGGGGTACCGCCCCCTTCCGCCTCGGCCTCGCGGCGCTCGTCGTCACCCTTCTCGTCGATCAGGTCACGAAGCTCGGGCTGTATTTCGGCACCGACCTGGTGCTGACGCAGCCCTGGCGCCTCGCGCCCTTCGCCGACTTCCTTGTCGTCTGGAACCGGGGCGTCTCGTACGGGATGTTCCAGCAGGAAGGCGGCCTCGGCCGCTGGGTTCTGGTGGCGGTGTCCTGCCTCGCGGCACTGGCCCTGTCGGCCTGGATGCGGCGGGCCGAATCGCGCCTGCTCGGCCTTAGCCTTGGGCTGGTGGCGGGCGGCGCCCTCGGCAACGCCATCGACCGGGCCGCCTACGGGGCCGTGTTCGATTTCGTGCATCTGCACTGGGGCGGATGGTCCTGGTACGTGTTCAACATCGCCGATGCGGCCATCGTCGCGGGTGTGATCGGCCTGATCCTCGACAGCCTCCGGCCGACACCGAAAGGCACCGGTTCCGGCCTTTGAGGACGTCCCGGCACTTCGGACACGTCTGTGATCCGTAAACCACACCGGGGATCGTTGTGCGGCCGAGGCTGGTGCAGTGCGGTCAAGGCGCCATACGATCGCCTGAAACCGGGATCAGGCCAGATCGGTCGGATCAGGAGCGCGGCACAAGGCGACCATCCGGGCCCGAACGAGCAGGGCCGACCCACCGGGCGGAGAGCGGGGATAGCATGATCGGGCATCGCGGTTTGCTGATGGTGGTGGCGGGCGTACTGGCCGCCGGGGGCGCACAGGCGCAGCAGGGCGTGTTCATGCGCGACGCCCTCAGCAATATCGGCCTGATCGAGCCGGAGAAGCCAACGATCAACTATCGCGAGCGGGCGCCCCTGGTGATGCCGCCCAAGCTCGACGGCAAGGCCCTGCCGGCCCCGCGCCAGCCGGAGGCCTCGGCCCAGTGGCCCAAGGACCCCGAGATCGTCCAGCGCGAGCGTGAGCGCGCGGACCTGAAGAAGCCCATCGTGCGCGGTGCGCAGGGCCGGATGAACGACAACAACATGACCCTGTCCATCGACGAGATGCGCGGCGGCCGCCGGGAGGGCGCGCAGGCCCGCACCGAGCCGGGGCGTCCCGAGGGCGAGAACGACGACCGGAACTCGTTCTGGTCCAACCCCTTCGGCCTGCGCTCCGCCGAGGTCGCGGAGCCTTCCGCGGTCGAGCCGGACCGCGACGTGCTCACCGATCCGCCGACCGGCTACCGCAAGCCGCCGCGCAAGATCGCCAAGTCCAACGGCGACCCCATCAACAACCCCTCGCGCGAGCGTGAGGAATCCGATCCAGGCGCGTATCTGCGCGCGCGCTCGGCGAACTGAACCCAGGGTCCGGCCCGGTGCCGCGCGGGCACCGGTCGCCATCGAGGACCGGCGCCCTAGCTCCCTTGAGATGCCACCCGGTGGCGCGGGAGAGGCGCAATGCCAACATGACGGACGGCTTCGCGACGAGCCGGACGCGGAAGGATCAGCTTTGATGCACCTGTTCAGGAAGGACGTCCCACTCTTTGGACCGTCGCGCGGCTTTGCCAGCGCGGGCCGGGCGGAAGCCGCGCCCTTCGGTCGCTCCGAGGCGGGTGGCCCCGAGGTCAGTGCCTTCGCGCTCGACAATGGCCTCGACGTCGTCGTCGTTCCCGATCACCGTGCGCCCGTCGTCACCCATATGGTCTGGTACCGCAACGGCTCGGCCGATGATCCGCTCGGCCAGTCGGGCATTGCCCACTTCCTCGAGCACCTGATGTTCAAGGGCACGGAGCAGCATCCGATCGGCGCCTTCTCCAAGGCCGTCTCGGGCCTCGGCGGCCAGGAGAACGCGTTCACCTCCTACGACTACACCGCCTATTTCCAGCGCGTGGCCCGCGACCACCTCAAGACCATGATGGAATTCGAGGCCGATCGCATGACCGGCCTCGTCCTCGACGACGCGGTGGTGGCGCCCGAGCGCGACGTAGTGCTGGAAGAGCGCCGCATGCGGGTCGAGACCGACCCTTCGGCGCAGCTCTCCGAGGCGATGGCCGCCTCGCTCTTCGTGCATCATCCCTATGGCACGCCGATCATCGGCTGGATGCACGAGATCGAGGAGCTGAACCGCACCCACGCCCTCGACTACTACAAGCGCTTCTACACGCCCGAGAACGCCATCCTGGTGGTGGCCGGCGACGTGACGCCCGACGACGTCCGCCGTATGGCCGACGACACCTATGGCCGCGTCACCCCGCAGGGCACCCGGCCCGTGCGCCTACGTGCCAAGGAGCCGGAGCCGAAGGCGCTGCGCCGCCTCGCGGTCGCCGACCCGAAGGTCGAGCAGCCCACCCTGCAGCGGCTCTACCTGACCCCGTCCTGCATCACCGCGCGCGACGGCGAGTGCCACGCCCTCGAACTGCTCGCCGAGGTGATGGGTGGCGGCTCGACCTCCTACCTCTACCGCAAGCTGGTGATGGAGCTCGGCGTCGCGGTGAATGCCGGCGCCTGGTACATGGGCTCGGCCATCGACGACACCCGCTTCTCGGTCTACGCGATCCCGGCCGAGGGTGTGAGCCTGGAGAAGCTGGAGGAGGAGGTCGACCGCGTCCTGCGCCGCGTCCCCTCCGAGGCCCTGGAGCCGGAGGCAATCGAGCGCGCCAAGACCCGGCTCGTGGCCGAGACGGTCTATTCCTCCGACAGCCAGTCCTCGCTCGCCCGCATCTACGGCTCGGCCCTGGCCATCGGCGAATCGATCGAGGAGGTTCGCCGCTGGCCCTCCGACATCGAGGGCGTGACCAAGGCGCGCCTCGCGGCGGTGGCCGAGCGCTACCTGACGCCGTCCCGGTCCGTCACCGGCTACCTGACCAAGGCCCGCGAGGCCGACGCGGCCTGAGACCCTTCGGGGCCTCGGCCGACCCCCCTTCCCGGAGGCTGCGGCGCTCGCCGCCGCGCCCCGCACAGCATGAGGTTTCCATGACCGTGGCCACCACCCATCTGGTCGATACCGCCACCCGCTCCGCGACATCGCCCACCCAGGCCGTGCCCGTCGCGACCGCCGCCGGCATCGAGGCGTGGCACGTCGAATCCCCGGTGGTGCCGCTGATCGCGCTCGCCTTCACGTTCGAAGGCGGCGCGGCGCAGGACCCGGAGGGCAAGGCCGGTGTCGCCCAGATGCTCGCCCGCCTCCTCGACGAGGGCGCCGGCGACCTCCCCTCCGACGCCTTCCAGGAGCGCCTCGCGGCCCGCGCCATCGAGCTCTCCTTCCATGCCGGCGCCGATGCGCTTGGCGGCTCGCTCAAGATGCTGGTCAAGCACGCCGACGAGGCCATCGACCTCCTGGCCCTGGCCCTGGCCAAGCCCCGGCTCGACCCCGACGCCATCGAGCGCGTGCGGGCTCAGACGCTCGCCGGGCTGCGCTACCAGCAGAACGATCCCGGCGTGATGGCCTCGCGCCGCTTCTTCGCCGAGGCCTATGCGGGCCATCCCTATGCCCGCCCGTCCTCGGGCACGCCGGAGAGCATCGCGGCGATCACCCGGGACGACCTCGTGGCGATGCACCGCCGGATCATCGGGCGCGGGGCTGTGAAGGTCGCGGCGGTGGGCGCCATCGACGCCGCCCGCCTCGCCGATGCCCTCGACCGGGCCTTCGGCCGCCTCGACTTGGCCGCGCCACTCAAGGCCGTGCCCCAGACCCGGGTGCAGAACCTCGGCCAACGCCACGTGGTCGATCTCGACGTGCCGCAATCGGTGATCCGCTTCGGCATGAACGGCGTGGCCTGGCGCGACCCCGACTTCATCCCGGCCTACGTGCTCAACCACATCCTCGGCGGCGGCTCCTTCACCTCCCGACTGTTCCAGGAAGTGCGCGAGAAGCGCGGCCTCGCCTACTCGGTGGGGACCTCCCTGGTCAGCCACCGTGCCGCCTCGATGACTTGGGGCTACACCGCCACCAAGAACGAGCGCGTGGGCGAGGCTCTATCGGTGATCGGCGAGGAGATCGGCCGCCTCATCACCGAGGGGCCCTCGGACGAGGAGCTGCAGAAGGCCAAGGACTATCTCACCGGTTCCTATGCCCTCGGCTTCGACACCTCGACCAAGATCGCGCACCAGCTCGTACAGATCGCCTTCGAGGGCCTCGGCATGGACTACATCGCGCGGCGCAACGACTTCGTCGCCGAGGTGACCCAGGCCGACATCCGCCGCGCCGGCGCCCGCACCTTCGCGGACGGCCGGATGCTGGTGGTGGCCGCCGGGCGCCCGACGGATTTCTGACACCGACCGGCGAACCGCCGCGGGTCGCGGCGGATTTCAGGACTGTGCGCGGGCATGGCGGTTGCTAGTTAGCCTCGGGGCGCCGACGATACCGCGCCGCTCACGTGACCTGTCGGGATTTGTCCGCATGACGATACGCCTCGCCTCCCTGCCAGCCCGCCTTGCCCTCGTGGCGACACTGGGACTCACCGCGACGCCGGCCCTGGCGCATCCCGGCCACGAGGCGGCGGGCGGGTTCTCGCAAGGCTTCCTGCATCCCTTCAGCGGCCTCGACCACGTGCTCGCCATGGTGGCCGTCGGTCTCGTCGCGGCTCGCATCGGCGGTCGGGCCCGGGTTCTCGTACCGTTTTCCTTCCTGTCCATGATGATCGTGGGCGGTGCGCTCGGCACGGCCGGGATCGCCCTGCCCTTCGTCGAGGTCGGGATCGCGCTCTCCGTGATGGTGCTCGGTGCCGTCCTGGCCCTCCGCACGCCGCTGCCCGTCGCGGGCGCCATGCTCCTCGTCGGCGCCTTCGCGGTGTTCCACGGACATGCCCACGGCGCCGAGATGCCGGATGCGGCGTACGGTCTGGCTTACGGCCTCGGCTTCGTCGCCGCCACCGCCCTGCTGCACGCCGCCGGCCTCGGTCTGGGGCTCATTGCGGGACGTTCGAACCGCACCGCCGACCGGCCGGCCCTCCGGGTAGCGGGGGCCGCCTTCGCCGCCGCCGGCCTGGGGCTGCTCGCCGGCGCCTTCTGAGGGGTGTGGAGAGCGGCGCGCGGCTGCGGGCTCGGCCCGATCTCAGATCCACTCGTCCGATCAGAGGGACGACGCCTGCGCGCGTCCCTCCGCGACACCAGATCGAACAGGTGCTTGAGCCCGTCGAGAACGGTGTTGTTCCATAGCGGCACCGCGAACCGCAGCAGGTCGGCCTTGAGGAAGCGGTCGGCCAGTGCCTGGATCGTGCGCCAAGCCTCCTCCTGCTCCGGGCTCAAGGCTTCACCGGCCAGCGTCGCGTACTTACCCACCATGACCTCGCCGTCGAAGTCAGGCAGCGGCGTGCTGCAGACATCGAGAGTGTCGACGCTGCCCCCAGGGTTCGTCGAACATCAGGCGTCGAGGAAGGCCTTCGCCACCTCGATCGAGGCGGAACGCGGCTTGCGCGGGGACGCTTCCATGTAGAGGACGTGCGGCATCGGGCGGGTTCCAGTCCCGAGGTCGCGTCGGAGCACCAGCTATCGCGGAGGCGATGGGAGGCCAGGGGCGCGCACCGCTTTGTCATTCCGAGCCGCGACCTCATCTGAGGCTCGGGGGCCAACGACACCAGGGACATCCGCGATGCAGCTCACCGGAATTCACCACCTCACCGCCATCACCGCGCAGGCCGCCGACAATCTGGCCTTCTACACGCGCATCCTCGGCCTGCGGCTGGTGAAGAAGACGGTGAACCAGGACGACGTGTCCGCCTACCACTTGTTCTATGCCGACGGCCTCGCCTCCCCCGGCACGGACATGACCTTCTTCGACTGGCCGGCGCCGCGCGAGCGGCGCGGCACCAACAGCATCAGCCGCACGGGCCTGCGGGTGTCCGGCCTCGCGGCCATCGCGTGGTGGCGCGAACACTTCGCACGCCAGGGCGTGACCCACGCCGTGCCGGCGGAGTGCGACGGGCGCCTGACCCTCGATTTCGAAGATGGCGAGGGCCAGCGCCTGATGCTGGTCGACGACGGCGGAATCGGCGAGGCCCACCCATGGGCGCAGAGCCCGGTCCCGGTCGAGCACCAGATCCGCGGCCTCGGCCCGATCCGGCTCAGCGTCGCCGAGATCGGCCGCACGGAGGCCGTGCTCACGCAGGTGCTCGGCATGAGCCACGACCGGAATTACGCGCTGCCCGAAGGCGAAATCCGCGTCTACCGCATGGGCGCGGGTGGTCCCGCCGCCGAACTCCACCTCCTGGCCGACCCGAACGCCGCCCCCGCGCGCCAGGGCGCGGGCGGCGTGCACCATGTCGCCTTCCGCATCCCGGATGCGGATTACGAGGCCTGGGCCGATCGCCTGAAGCAGCGCCGCATGCCCACGAGCGGGCCGGTGGACCGCTACTACTTCCAGAGCCTCTACTTCCGCGAGCCCAACGGCATCCTGTTCGAGATCGCCACCGACGGGCCCGGCTTCGCCACGGACGAGCCGATGGAGACGCTGGGCGAGCGCCTCGCCCTGCCGCCGTTCCTGGAGGGCCGTCGCGCCGAGATCGAGGCCGGCTTGAAGCCGCTCTGAGCGGCCCCCGGCCGGATCGGTCGGGGCCGCTACAGGTTCAGCAGGAAGGTCAGGCTCGGCGAGAAGAAGTACTCGCCGCCCTTCATCGCCACGAACCCGCCGAACGGCTCGGTGTCGAGCGTCCCCGCCGTGGCATCGTCCCAGGCCTTGGGGAGCTTCTGCTCGCCCGGCCTGTTCGCGCCCTGTCCGATGACCGGATCGAGGCCGTGCGCGCCGACGGGTTTGGTCGGGAAGTTCGTGTTGTTGGCCCAGATCTGCTGGGTGAACCGGAATTGTTCTCCGATCGAGTGGTTGTACGCCATGAACAGCAGGCCGACGCCGCGCTCCGGCAGGAGGGGCGCGACCTTCTCCAGGAACGCCGCCATGGTGTCGGCATCCGGCAGTTCGGAGGGCAGGACGGCGCGCTTGACGTCCTCGAAGGGAATGCCCCGACGCACCATCAGGTGGGCGCGCTCGGCCATTTCCGGCTCGGCGCCGCCGCTGCCGCGCGGGTTGGTCTTGCGGATGTGCCCGTGCAGGGGACAGCGCGTACCCGGATCGTTCGTGTAGTTGAAGTTGTTCGGCGGGGCGGCGCTGCGCGCCGTGCGCGACAGGGTCACGGGCGTTCCGTCCTCGAAGCGCCCGACGATCATCGCGCCCGCGCGTTCACGCTCCGGCCCGGCCAGCCCGAGGCGATCCGCGATCGCCTGCTCGCGGGTCTTGAAGGCCCTGACCGCCTGTTCGAGCTTTCGGAACACGAAGTAGCTTCCAAAGCTCACCGCATCGGTCGTGCCCGGATCCTTCACCAGGGCGGTCGCCAGGGGGGAAGGCGGGGTTCCAGCGCGAGGAACCGGCCTCGGCCGTCTCCGTGTCGATATCCTCCTGCAGGAGCAACGGCTGGCTGCGCCCGTCGACATAGCCGAAATGCTCGATGCCCTCGCCTGCGGCGTTGAACAGGCTCGCGCCGTGCTGAACGAAGGCCACCGTGCCGCCGCCATCCTCGACCAGTTCCCGCAACGACAGGGCAAGGGCGCCGAGAAGGCTCGCGGTCTCCTCGGCGGCGAGGACGACGCCGTGGATCTCCTGCTGGAACGGGGGCTCCCAATCCGAGACGGCGGGGTCGTGGAGCGCGGCGAGGCTGGCCGGTGCCTTCATGCCGGCCCGGAAATCCGGGTCGGTCGGGGCGGAGGAGGCGAGCCCGAGCGCCTGATAGCCCTTGGCCGCGAGGGCCAGATGCACGAACGGACCGGCCCCTTGCCCGGTTTCCTTGAAGCGTTGCGCGTCGAGGAGTTGGCGATAGGCGCTGGAGATGTGGAAGTTGGCGAGATCGCGCAGCATCCGGCGGGAGCGCAGGGTTTTGGCGGGGTCCAACCGGAAGAACAGGTTCGCGGTGAAACGCCGGCCATGCCCTTTGAGGATGTTGCCCTGGAGGCACTGAAGCATGTTCAGTTCGTCCGCACCGGCCTTCGTCCACGCAAGCGGAATCGACAGGTTGATCGCCATGATCCCCTCCAGGTCGTTCGATGAATGATGATTTGCAGTTCCGCAGGATCCACGTCTGCGGCGCCACCGGACGCTACCGTAAGCTTAGATATATTGGTTTTTCCAGCCAAAAATCATCCTCAGGTTGAAAAATGGCGGTTTCTCGAACCTAGGTCTGATTTCGGGTGATCTCGCTGGGACAGCGCAGGGCGCGCAGGCTTCTTTGCCCTGCGCGGACGACACGGCCGCTGGGACATCAGCGTGGCTTGAACCGGGGTGCTGCACCTGCGAAAAGGCGGCAAAATGATCCGGATTCGGGGAAGCCTGCGTCGATGAGTAAGTTCAACGAGGAGCGTGTGCTCAGCGTCCATCACTGGACGGACACGCTGTTCTCCTTTCGCACCACCCGTGACCCCGCCTTCCGCTTCCGCAACGGCGAGTTCGTGATGATGGGCCTCGAGGTCGAGGGCCGTCCGCTGCTGCGCGCCTACAGCGTCGTCTCCGCCAATTACGAGGAGGAACTGGAGTTCTTCTCGATCAAGGTGCCGAACGGGCCCCTCACCTCGAAGCTGCAGCACCTCAAGGTCGGTGACCCGATCATCATCGGCAAGAAGCCCACCGGCACCCTGGTGCTCGACAACCTGATGGCGGGCAAGCACCTCTACCTGCTCGGTACCGGCACGGGGCTCGCGCCGTTCATGTCGATCATCAAGGATCCGGAGACCTACGATCGCTTCGAGAAGGTCGTGCTCGTCCATGGCTGCCGGCAGGTACAGGAACTCGCCTATGGCGAGACCATCACGCAGGACCTGCCCAACCACGAGTTCCTCGGCGAGGTCATCAGCGCCGGCCTGATCTATTACCCCACCGTCACCCGCGAGCCCTTCCGCAACCGCGGCCGCATCACCGACCTCATGACCTCGGGCAAGCTGTTCGAGGATATCGGTCTGCCGCCGATGTCCATCGAGAACGACCGCTTCATGCTCTGCGGCTCGCCGGACATGATCCGCGACACGCGCCAGCTCCTCACCGAGGGCGGCTACGAGGAGGGCAATCACGGCGAGGCCGGCCACTACGTCATCGAGAAGGCGTTTGTGGAGAAGTGAGCCGCGTCGCGACGTGAGCCGCTCCAGCGCCATCTTCGTCGCCGGGGCGGGCACCGAGATCGGCAAGACCTACGTCACCGCCGCCCTGACGCGGCGCCTGCGGGACGCGGGTCGGGCCGTGCGCACCCTGAAGCCCCTGGCGAGCGGCGTGCCCGCCCTCGGCGACCCCGGATTCGCCGAGAGCGACACCGCCCGGCTCCTCGCCGCACAGGGCCTGCCGGTGACGTCCGCCACGGTCGCGGCCTGCTCGCCCTGGCGCTTCGCCGCTCCCTTGAGTCCCGATCTCGCCGCGGCGCGCGAGGGGCGATCCCTGGCCCTGTGCGATCTCGTCGGCTGGTGCCGCGCGGAGATCGCCGCGACGCCCCCCGGCGCCACGCTGCTGATCGAGGGCGTCGGCGGCCTGATGAGCCCGGTCACCCCGGAGGCCACCGGCCTCGACTGGCTCGAGGCGCTCGGCCTGCCGGCTCTCCTCGTCTCGGGCTCCTATCTCGGCGCGATCAGTCACGCGCTCACCGCGATCGAGACCCTGCGGGCGCATGGCGTTCCGCTCCTCGGCATCGTCGTCTGCGAGAGCCCGAAGGCCCCGACGCCGCCCGAGACCGTCGCCGCCGCGATCGTCCGGCACGGGGGGACACCGGCCCACGTGATCGCACGGGACGGCGCGTGCCCGGAGACCCTCGCGGACCTTCTTTGACGGATCGGCTCGTCCTTCGGACGGGATGCGCGGCCCACCCCTGGACGGTCAAGGTCGCGCGGCCTACCTCGCCTGCGAGAGAAGCGAATCATCGCCGTTGCCGGAGAGCGCGCACGTGGCCGACGAGGAATCCCAAACCCAGCATGGGGCCTTGCGCCCCGCGGTGATGCTGGGGGCGCTCGGCATCGTCTACGGCGATATCGGCACCTCCCCGCTCTACGCTTTCAAGGAAGCCGTGCGCGCCGCCAGCGCGGGTGCGCCCCCGACCTCCATCGCGGTCACGGGGGCTGTGTCGCTGATCCTGTGGTCGCTGATCCTCATCGTGTCGATCAAGTACGCGGTCCTGATCCTGCGCGCCGACAATCGCGGCGAGGGCGGCATCGTGGCGATGCTGGCGCTGCTCGGCGCCCGCCATGCCAAGCCCGGCTCCTGGACCGGCGTACTCCTCGTGGTCGGCCTGATCGGCGCGGCACTCCTCTACGGCGACGGCGCCATCACGCCGGCTATCTCGGTGCTCAGCGCCGTGGAGGGCCTGAAGGTCGAGGCGCCCGCCCTGTCGCGCTTCGTGGTGCCGATCACCATCGCGATCCTGGTCGGGCTGTTCCTCGTCCAGAGCCGAGGCGTCGCCTTCATCGGACGCATCTTCGGGCCGGTGATGCTCGTCTGGTTCGTCGTGCTGGCGCTGCTGGGTCTCGGTGGCATCTGGCACGCGCCGCAGATCCTGGCCGCGCTCAACCCGCTGAGGGCCGTCGAATTCCTGACCCATGCGGGCTGGCACGTCAGCTTCGCCATGCTGGGTGCCGCCTTCCTCGCGGTCACCGGCGGCGAAGCGATGTATGCCGATCTGGGGCATTTCGGGGCTGGGCCGATCCGCGCCTCATGGTTCGGCCTCGTGCTGCCCGCCCTGGTGATCCATTACTTCGGACAGGGCGCGCTGCTGCTGGTCGAGCCCGACGCCATCGAGAACCCGTTCTACCGCCTAAGCCCCGACTGGGCGCATTACCCGCTGATCGGGTTGGCGACGCTCGCCACCGTCATCGCCTCGCAATCGATCATCTCGGGCGCCTTCTCGCTGACCCAGCAATCGATCCAGCTCGGCTTCCTGCCGCCGATGCGGGTGGTCCACACCGCCCGGCACGAGCGCGGGCAGATCTACGTGCCGATGGTGAACTGGCTGCTCGCCGCCGCCACCTTGAGCGCGGTGGTGATCTTCGGCTCGTCGGATGCCCTGGCCGGCGCCTACGGCATCGCGGTGGCCTCACTGATGGCGATCACCACCCTCCTCGCCGCCCTGGTGGCGCTGAAATGGGGCTACAACCCGGTGGCGGTCCTGGCGGTCAACGGCTTCTTCCTGGCCATCGACCTGGTGTTCCTCGGCGCCAACAGCGTGAAGCTGCTGGAGGGCGGCTGGTTTCCGCTGCTGCTCGCCGGTCTCGTCGCGTTCCTGATGCTGACCTGGCGCAAGGGCAACGAACTCGTGGAAGCGGCGCGGGTCTCCCTGCGCCAGCCGGAGGATGAATTCCTGGCCCAGCTCCGGCGCGATCCGCCGATCGTCCTGCCGGGCAACGCCGCCTTCCTGTCCTCGGCCACCAGTGCCGTTCCGCTGCACCTGTCGCGCTTCGTCGCCCGCAGCCACGCGCTGCACAAGCGCATCCTCATCGTCACCGCACGCTACGAGGAGGAACCCACGGTGCCGCGCGAGCGGCGCGCCGAGGTCATCACGATCACGCCGGACATCACCCGGGTGATCCTGCGCTACGGCTTCATGGAGGACGCCTCTGTGCCGGACGGCCTGCGCTGCGCGGTGGAGTCCCAGCGCCTGCCGCCGGAATGCCTGGACGATCTCACGATCTTCATCGGCCACGAGACCATCATTCCGAAGAGCGACCATCGCGGCATGGCCACCTGGCGGGAGGAGATCTACGCCTTCCTGCTGCGCAACGCCGAGCGCACGGGCGCCCATTTCTGCGTGCCGACGCGCCAGCTCGTGGAAGTCGGCACCGAGATCGAGATCTGAGCGCGGGGCGGGCGCATCAAACCTCGCTCAACCCTGGCCGCAGGGACTTGCGACCGGCGCGTGGGCTGTCGCAAAAGGGGCGAGTGCGGCGGGCGAACGGGCCGCCGCCGAACCCGAGAAGCGTAGCGTTGCGATGACCGACCTCGCGCCGAAGGCCCTGGCGATCCGCCTCCGGCAGCAGGCGATCCTCTCCGATTTCGGGGTGGAGGCCCTGCGCGCCACCGAGTTGCTGCCCCTGCTCCAGCGCGCCACCGAACTCTGTGCCGAGGGCATGGAGGCCGAGTTCTGCAAGGCGCTCGAATACAAGCCGCACCAGGATTGCCTCCTCGTCTGCGCGGGAATCGGCTGGGCGGCGGATACGGTGGGCACCACGATCATCGGCGCCGACCTCGCCTCACCCGCTGGCTACGCCCTCAAGACCGGCCGCCCCGTGATCTCGAACCACCTCGAGAACGAGACGCGCTTTCGCACCCCGAAGCTCATGGCCGACCACGGCATCCGCCGGGCGATCAACGTGCTGATCGCCAACCGCGACGGCAATTACGGCGTGCTGGAGGTGGACGACACCCGCGAGGGCCAGTTCGAGGAGGCCGACATCGCTTTCATGCAGGGCTTTGCCAACCTCGTCGGCGGCGCCATCGAGCGTCAGCGGGCCGAGGCGCGGCTGAAGGCGGCCTTGGAGCGACAGGAATTGCTGTCGCGCGAGATGAGCCACCGGGTGAAGAACAGCCTGGCGGTGGTGGCGGGCTTCCTCGGGCTCCAGGCCCGGGGCTCGGACAACGCCGACGTGAAGAATGCCCTTGCGGATGCCCGCACGCGGGTCGAAGCGGTGGCCCAGGTCCACGACCAGCTCTGGCGCCAGCCGAGCCTGGAGGCGATCGACGTCGCGGGCTTTCTCGAGGCGCTCTGCGCCAAGCTGCGGGAGAGCGCCCCGCGCCATCGCCTCGTCTGTCGGGCAACCCGGATGGACATCCCCGCCGACCTCGCGATCCCGCTCGGGCTCTTCGTCAACGAACTCGTCACCAACGCCATCAAGTACGCCTACGGCGAGGGTGAGGGCGAGATCCGCGTCGAGGCCCGGCCCGACGACGCGGGCGGCCTCGTCGTCGGTGTCGCGGATGACGGCGCCGGACTGCCGGAGGGGTTCGATCCCACCGCCGCCCGCAGCGCCAGCCTCGGCATGCGCATCATCAACAGCCTCGCCCGCCAGCTCGGCGGGAGCCTGCGCGTCGCCCCGGACGTCCAGGGCGCGCATTTCTCGCTGGTGATCCCGCCGCAGGCGTGAGGGCTTCGCGGATCGCGCCGGCATGATCGCGCGCGACAGGCCCTCTTTCGTGGATGGAAAGGGGGCCTGTCGCGGCAGTTTACCCGATCACACCAGCCCGAGCTTCTGCGCCAGGCCGATCCGCTGGAGCTTGCCGGTGGCGCCCTTGGGGATCTCGTCGAGGATCATGATCTTGGCCGGCACCTTGAAGGCGGCGAGCCGCTCCGAGGCGAAGCTGCGCAGCTCTTTCTCGGCCAGGTGCTGACCCTCGCGCAGGACGATGGCCGCGCAGACGTCCTCGCCGAGCTTGTCGTGCGGCATCGCGAAGGTGACGCATTGCGACACCGCCGGGTGGTCCATGAGGATCTCGTCGACCTCGCGCGGCGAGATCTTCTCGCCCCCCCGGTTGATGATCTCCTTGAGGCGCCCGGTGATCGCGAGGTAGCCCTCGGGCGAGAGCGTGCCCTGGTCGCCGGTGCGGAACCAGCCCTGCCGGGTGAAGGCCTCGGCATTGGCCTTGTCGTTGTTCTCGTAGCCCGACATCACGTTGTCGCCGCGGATGACGATCTCGCCAGTCTCGCCGGCGGGCAGGGGTTCGCCGTCCTCGTCCACGATGGCGATCTCGGGGCCCGCCGCCAGACCGACCGAGCCAGCGTAGTGCGGGCGCGGCGGCAGCGGGTTGGAGGCCATCTGGTGGGAGGCCTCCGTCATGCCGTAGGCCTCGATCAAGGGCGCTCCGAACGCCGCCTCGATCTCCTTCATTACCTGCGGGGGCATGGAGGAGGACGAGGAGCGGATGAAGCGCAAGGGGTTGGCCTCGATGATCTCCCGGTTGCGGGTGGCCCGCCCCAGGATCGCCTGATGCATGGTCGGCACCGCCGTGTACCAGGTCGGGCGGACTTCGCTCATCCAGCCGAAGAACTTCAGGGCGTTGAAGCCCGGCGTGCAGGAGACCTGACCGCCCCCAGAGAGCGGGGCCAGGATGCCGGCGATGAGCCCGTGGATGTGAAACAGCGGCATGATGTTGAGGCCGCGATCCTGCGCCGTGAAGGCCAGGGTGTTGCGGATGTTGCGCGCCGAGGCGCAGACATTCGACTGCTTCAGGGGCACGATCTTGGGGCGCGAGGTGGTGCCCGAGGTGTGCAGCACGAGGCCGATGTCGTCGGCGTGCGCCGGGCCGCCG
Organism: Methylobacterium sp.; assembly: GCF_028290105.1. Lineage (GTDB taxonomy): Bacteria > Pseudomonadota > Alphaproteobacteria > Rhizobiales > Beijerinckiaceae > Methylobacterium. Next base: position 64,529 of record NZ_JAQGKL010000037.1, on the reverse strand, counting down.
TTCCGGGCGGGCGCCGCACCGGCCCCGTTGAAGGACAGGGTGAAGCTGCCGGCCCCCGCCTCCGGGGTCGGCACCAGGCGCACCACCGGCACGCCGAGGCGTTCGGCGACCGCGACCGCCGGGCTCTCCGAGCCTTCCGCGACCACGAGCAGCTTGGCGTTGAGGTCGGTGAGGTAGAACGTGAACTCGTCGGCCTTGTAGCTCGGGTTCAGCGGCGCCGAGGTGGTGCCCGCCGCGATAGCGATGAAGGCCGCCGCCATTTCCGGCCCGTTGTCGAGGACGATGGCGACCCGGTCGCCCCGGCCGATGCCCTGCGCGTTCAGGTCCGCGATGGTCCGTTCGGTGAGCGCGCGGAGCTGGCCGAAGGTCAGCGGCACGCCGCCGGGGCTCGACAGGGCGGTGGCGTCGTCGGCGCCGGCCTGGATCAGGGCGTGGAGGGTGGTGGCGGCGGGAATGGGCGGTGAAGTCTCGGCCATGGTCATCGTCCTCGAATGTTGGGGCTCAGGCCGGCGTGATGGAGAGGCGCCCCTGCGCCCGCTCCAGGCTCTGGGAGAGGAGGCGCATCAGGGCGTAGACGGTGCCGATATGCGGGGTCGGGGTGTCGGTGAGGCGCCCGAGCTCGATGATCGAGCCGACCAGGGCCTCGAGTTCGATGGGCCGCCCGGCCTCCACGTCCTGCAGCATCGAGGTCTTGTGCGCGCCGACCTTCTCGGCGCCCGCGATGCGCCGCTCGATGCCGAGCTTGAAGGTGACGCCGAGGCGGTTCGCGATGTCTTGCGCCTCCCGCATCATGTCGGCGGCGAGCGTCCGGGTCTCGGGGAACTGGCAGATGTCCACCAGTGTCGCGTGGCTGAGCGCCGAGATCGGGTTGAAGCTGAGGTTGCCCCAGAGCTTGAGCCAGATCTCCGCCCGGATGTCGCTGGTCACCGGCGCGCGGAAGCCCGCCTTGATCAGGGTCTGGGCCAGGGCCTGGACGCGCGGGGACATCGAACCGTCGAGTTCGCCGAGACCGAAGCGATGGCCTTCCACCACCTGGACGATTCCGGGCTCGGTGAGGACGGCGGCCGGGTAGACCACCGAGCCGATGACGTGCTTCGGGTCGAGGTGCTTGGCGATGAGCCCGCCCGGATCGGCGGTCTCGAGATGCGTGCCGGTGAGATCACCGCCGTGGCCACCGGAAAAGTACCACCACGGAATGCCGTTCTGCATCGTCACCACGATGGTCTCGGGGCCGACGAGGTGGTGGAGGTCGGCCGCGATCGGCCCGACCTGGTGCGCCTTCACGGTGAGGAGCACGATGTCGTGCGGCCCCGCCTCGGCCATCGACTTGGTGGCCTTGAGGTTGGTCACGTGGATCTCGGAGCCGTTCTCCTCGATCAGGCGCATGCCGTTCCGCTGGATGGCGTCGAGGTTGGCGCCGCGGGCGATGAAGGTGACGTCCTCGCCCGCATGGGCGAGGCGCACGCCGAGAAATCCTCCGATGGCGCCGGCGCCGACGATCGCGATGCTCATACTGGTGTCCTTGCTGGTGTCCCTGAAGCGGTTCGGGTCGCGTCCGGTTCGTTGACGGGCGGAGGGCTCACGAAAATCCGTTCGACAAGACGCCGATGCCGGCGATTTCCACCTCGACCGTCGCCCCCTTGGGGATCGGGCCCGCCCCCACGGAGGTTCCGCAGGCGATGAGGTCGCCGGGCTCCAACGTCATGCCCCGGGAGAGCAGGGCCACGAGTTCGGCGGGCTTCAGCATCATGTCGGCGAGCGGATAGCGCTGGCGCTCGCGCCCGTTGACGCGCACGGCCACGTCCAGTGCCTCGGGATCGATGTCGGTGGCGATCACCGGACCGAAGGGCCCGAAACCGTCGAAGCCCTTGGACCGGGTCCAGTGGACGAAGCTCGGATCGGCCTTGAGCGCCTCGAGAGCCGTGACGTCGTTGACGCAGGTGTAGCCGAAGATGTGCGCGCCCGCCGCCTCGGGGGTGAGGTCGCGGCCGCGCTTTCCGATCACGATCCCGAGTTCCCCCTCGAACAGGAGCCGACCGACGCCCTCGGGCGCCGTGACGGTCTGCCCGCTCGGCAGATAGCAGCTCGCGGGCTTCACGAAGTACAGGGGCGTCTCGGGCCGGGTCAGGCCCTGCTTCTCCGCCGCCGCATGGAAGTTGTTCCACAGGGCGATGTACTTCGAGGGCCGGCACGGCAGGTCGAGGGTGACCTCTGAGAGGGGCAACGTCTCGCCCGTGGGCACCGGATCGGCGAAGAGGTCGCCCGCGTGGACGGCGATGGTCTCTCCGTCGAGGCGGCCGAAGCCGTCCCGGCCGTCGTGGATGTAGCGAAGCCAGCGGGCCATGTCGGTCAGCTCCGGGCGATGAACCGGGCGCGCATCGGCTTCAGAACGAAGAGCGCGAGGAAGCCCGCCAGGAAGGCCATCCCGGAGGCGGCGTAGAACACCGTCTGCCAGGTGCCGGTCTTGGCCTGGATGGTGAGGAGGATCGGCAGCAGCAGGGCGGCCGTGCCCTTGGCGGTGTAGAGGAGGCCCGCGTTGGCGGCCGCGTTCTTGTCACCGTAGGTGTCGCTGCAGGTGGCGGGGAACAGCGAGTAGATCTCGCCCCAGGCGAAGAACACGAGGCCCGTGAGCAGCACGAAGGCCATCGGGATGTGGGCGAACATGCCGAGCGCCAGGATGCCGGCCCCCTCGATCATGAAGGCGATGACCATGGTGTTCTCGCGGCCGATCTTGTCCGAGACCCAGCCGAAGAAGGGCCGCGTCACGCCGTTGAGCACCCGGTCGATGGTCAGCGCGAAGGTCAGCGCCGGCAGGGTGATGCCCATGAGCGAAACGTCCACGCCCGCGACCTTGAAGTCCTTGGCGATGGGGGCGAGGGAGGCCGCCGCCATCAGGCCGCCGGCCGCCATCATCACGAACATGAGGTAGAGCAGCCAGAAGACGGGCGTGCGCACCATCTCGGCGGTGGAATACTGGCGGCGCGTGACGATGTTCACGAGGGCCGTGCGACCCGCCAGCATGCGGTCCTTGAAGGCGGCGCTCGGCGAGACGAGGAGCAGGGCGGCCAGCATGACGATCAGGCCCTGGCCGAGGCCGAAGACGAGGAAGGTGTGCTGGTAGCCGGAATCCCGGATCATGTTGGCGATCGGGATCACGGTCAGGGCCGAGCCGGCGCCGAAGCCGGCGGCGGTGAGGCCGGCCGCGAAGCCGCGCCGGTCGGGGAACCACTTCAGGGCGTTGCCGACGCAGGTGCCGTAGACCGCGCCCGCGCCGATGCCGCTGATCGCGGCGGCCACGTAGAGCGCCGTCAGGCTGTCGGCGTAGGAGTTCAGGACCCAGCCCAGCGCGCAGAGGGCGCCGCCGAAGATCGTGACCAGGCGCGGGCCGTACCGGTCCACGAACCAGCCCTCGATCGGCACGAGCCAGGTTTCCATCACCACGAAGATCGTGAACGCCCACTGGATCGCGGTGCGCTCCCAGCCGAACTTCTGCTGGATTGGATCGACGAACAGCGTCCAGCCATATTGCAGGTTGGCGATCATCGACATGCAGAGGACGCCGAGAAAGAGCTGTCCCCAGCGACCGAGCGGGGGCGAATCCACCCCGGCGGACGCGAGCGCCGTCGTCCCGGGGGCGGCAGGCGCAGCGATGCGCGCAGTCATGGGCGTCTTCCTCGGCTCAAGTCTTGTTTATGGCCTCCGGTTCTATCGGCAATTATTTTGAATTCAAGCCGCAGGGACTCGCCTAAGCCTTGGCGATAGCTGCAAAATTTTTGGGTTGTCGGTCTAAAAAATTTGAAATGCTGGTCTTCGACCTGACGTCGCTGACGCTCTTCTTGCAGCGCAGCAAAGCTCGGCCTGCAATACGCCGCCTCGGATGGGACATGCGCTTCGGTCCGGTGGCCGCAATGTCGGAAATGGAACAATCGGCCGGCTGCACCGTTCAGCTTGGCCGACGACGCCCGGTTGCATTCCGCGACCGGACCTTGGGCGGGATACCAGCTTCACGGAGAGTTTGATGAGCAGCACGACGGACAAGATCAAGGGTCTGGCCAACGAGGCTGTCGGCAACATCAAGCAGGGCATCGGTTCGGCCACCGGCAACGAGAAGCTGCAGGCCGAGGGCAAGGCCCAGGAGCTGAAGGGCGAAGCCCAGAAGACCGTCGGCGACGCCAAGGACGGCATCAAGGGCGCGGCCCAGAGCGCGGCCGACGCCGTCAAGAAGATCTGATCGCAAGAAGATCTGATCGCAAGAAGATCTGACCGTTCGACCGATGCGCCCGCGATCTCACGGATCGCGCGGCGCGGATCATGACGCGACGGCGGGTCCGACCCGCCGCCAGAACCGAGCGTCCCGAGACGGCGCGGATCCAGGGCAATGGAACCGGATTCCACGACGCGGGCGCGCAACCCAAGGAATGACGACAATGAACAGGGACCAGATCGAGGGCGGGCTTCGCAACATCAAGGGCCGTGGGCAATCCGCCCTCGGTGCCGTGACCGGACGGGTGCGACCGCAGGCGGAGGGTGCCTTCGAGCAGGCCGCCGGCGCCGTGCAATATGCCTACGGCCGGGCGCGCGATGCCGCCGACGACCTGCAGCGCGACGGCGAGCACCTCGTGGACGAGGCGCGCCACCGGGGCCGTGCCTTCGCGGGAGACCTGCAGGAGCGGGGCCGGGCCTACCAGGACGAGGCCGTGCGGCGGGGGCGCGCCGTCGCCAACCGGGCCGACGAGAACAAGGGAACCACCCTGTTGCTGGTGGCCGTGGCTGCCTTCGGCGCCGGCTGGCTGCTGCGCCGCGCGGGCTGAGCGACGTTCCCTCGTTTCCAACGGATGGCCGGGGCGTCGATGCGCTCCAGCCATTCGCGTTTCGAGGCCCCCTCCCGCCGGCCGGTTTCTCTGGGGCCATGTGGATCGGGGACGGTTTCCGTGGCACCCAGGGTGACGCTGGCGGGGCGACCGCCGCAGGAGCGCCGGGATGCCGATCCACCACTGGGCCGAGTTGACGACGGATGCGTTCCGGACCCGCGACATGCGGCGCGCCATCGCGGTGCTGCCCGTCGCGGCCATCGAGCAGCACGGGCCGCACCTGCCGCTCGCCACCGACACCCTCATCGCCGAGGGCTACCTCGCCCGCCTCGCCGCACTCCCCGCCGACGACCTCGACGTCCTGCTCCTGCCCGTCCAAGCGGTCGGCAAGTCCGACGAGCACGACGGTTTCCCCGGCACCCTGACGCTCTCCACCGCGACCGCTCTGGCGGCCTGGACCGGCCTCGGCGACGCCGTCCATCGGGCGGGCTGCGGGAAGCTCGTCCTCGTCACGTCGCATGGCGGCAACAGCGGTCTCATCGACCTCGTCGCGGGCGATTTGCGCGGGCGCCACGCCATGGTGGCGGTGACCACCGCCTGGAGCCGCTTCGGCTATCCCGATGGCCTGTTTCCGGAGGACGAGATCCGGCACGGCATCCATGGCGGCGGTATCGAGACCGCCCTGATGCTGGCCCTGCGTCCCGACCTCGTCCGGCTCGGGCAAATCGCGGATTTCACCCCCCGCACGGCGGCGATGACCCGGACCTTCACGCATCTGCGGGCCGGCCGGCCCGCCGCCTTCGCCTGGAAGGCGGAAGACCTCAACCCAGCGGGGGCCATCGGCGATGCCCGCCTCGGCACGGCGGAGGCCGGCGCCATCGCCCTCGATCACGGCGCCCGCGCATTCCTCGAACTCCTGCGCGACGTCGACCGCTTCAGCCTCGCCGGATGAGACGGGGCTTTCCGAAGGGCCCGCACGCACGCACCGTAACCCTGGCGGCCGACCGGACGAATGCTCCTGGAACGAGGGGTCCGCCCCCTCGCACCAGGGAGCCCGCACGGTGGCCTTTGTGCTCTCGGCCGGACACGGCCCCATCGCGCCGCGCTCGGGGAGCGAGCCCGGGTGGCGCGGCGCGATCCGCCCCTCGACGGAGGGTCGGATGACCCTCGACCGGTCGCTCTCGGACGCCATGGCGGCGGCGCAGGCGGGCGACGCGCAAGCCTATCGCCGCCTGCTGCGCGCCTGCCTGCCGGTGGTGGCCGGGATGGCGCGGGCACAGGGCGTGCGGCCCGAGGCGGTGGACGACGTGGTGCAGGACGTGCTGCTGACGATCCACCGGGCGCGGGCGACCTACGATCCGGCGCGGCCCTTCCTGCCCTGGCTGCGCGCCATCACCCAGCGTCGGGCCATCGACGGGATGCGCCGGGCCGGCCGGCGTCCCCGCGAGGTTCACGACCCCATCGCCTACGAGGCCCGGGCCGACGACGGGCCGGCGCCCGGCCAGGGCCTCGAGGCCCGCGACCGGGCACGCATCCTCGCGCGGGCCGTGGCGGCCCTGCCCGAGGGGCAGCGCCAGGCGGTGGAGCATCTGGCCCTGCGCGAGCGGAGCCTCGACGAGACCGCGCACCTCACGGGGCGCAGCAAGGGCGCCCTCAAGGTGAACCTGCACCGGGCGTTGAAGGCCCTGCGCCGGACGCTCGGATCGGAACCCGAAGCAGGGGGCGGTTCGGAGGCCGGGCCCGGTCGGCGCGACGGAGGAACACGCGATGTCTGACGGTGCCCACACCTCCCCGCACGACCGGCTGGTCGAGAGCCTTTCGGGCGGCCTGCGGCCGGTTCGACGCCTGCGCGCGCCTTCCCTCCGGGCGCTCGCTTGGTGCGCGGCGGCCATGGGCCTCGGTCTCGCGCTGCTGCCGTTCGCCGACCTCGACGCCCTGCGCATCCGCATGGCGATCCCCGACCTGCGCTACGCCGCCCTCGGCGCCGTGCTCACCGCCCTCACGGCGGCGCTCGCCGCCTTCCAGACCAGCGTACCCGGGCGCTCGCCGAGCTGGGCGCTGCTGCCCCTGGGGCCGGCCGCCCTCTGGATCGGGGCGAGCGGCATGGGCTGCCTGCGCGACTGGGTGGCGCCGGGCACCGAACGGGCCGAAGCCGGCGGATGCCTCGTGTTCCTGCTCGCGGTCTCGATGCCCCTCTCCCTTGGGCTCGTGCTGATGCTGCGACGGGCCTGTCCGTTGCGCCCCAACCTCACGGCGGCGCTCGCGGGCCTCTCGGCGGCGGCCGCCGCCGCCGCGCTTCTGGTGCCGTTCCACCCGCATGACGCCACGGCGAGCGATCTCCTCCTGCACCTCGTCGTGGTGGGTCTCGTCATCGTGGCCAACGGCCTCGCCGGCGGCCGCCTGCTGGCGCGGTCCGCCTGATCAGGTCCAGGCGAGGAGCACCTCCTCGGCGGTCACCGTGTGGCCCTCCTGGCCGTAGCGGCGGCGATACATGGTCAGCAGCGCGTCGTGGGCCGCGTCGCAGGAACTGCACAGGGCGTCGGTGACGAGAAAGACCCGGTAGCCGAGATCGACGGCGCCGAGCACGGTCGCCAGCACGCAGACCTCGGTCTCGCCCCCCCGTCACCACCAGGGTGTCGATCCCGCGCGCCCGCAGACGTTCATCGAGGTCGGTGCCGAGCCACGGCGAATAGACCGCCTTGTCGAAGGTCTCGGCCGGCGGCACGAAGCGCGCGAGTTCGGGCACGGGATCGAGCAGACCCGGTTCCAGCCGGTCGAGCGTCATCGAGGCCCAGCGCCGGGAATAGCCGCTCCACGTGCCCCGCCCCTCGCCGGGATGCTGCGCCGGGATGAAGCGGGTGAGGATCGTCCGGGCGGGGTGCGCCGCCACGAGGCGCTCCACCCGCGGCAGCACCCGCGCCAGCCAGGGCGTGTGCCAGTCCGTCTCCTCCCGGAACAGGCGCTGCATGTCGACACACAGGTGCAGGCAGGTTTCACCCAGCGCCCCGGGATACGCACGCCACTCACCCACACCTCGCCTCCCCGAACGCGTCCGCCGGGGCTCCGGCGGTGTCGGTCAACCCGGATCGTGCGGTTGAGTTCTGCGAGGCTAGAGGTCGGGCCTCGGCGATAAATTGCCACCTTCGAGAAAATGAACAACAGGTGAATTTCTCCGTTCCCCTGATATTCGGAGGCAACACCGTCCGATCCAAGGCCATTCGCACCAACGTCTCCATGACGTGTGGGCTCTTTTCGTTCGAGCATAGCGAGATTAACGCATGTTATACTATGATAAGCGCCTCCAATATCCGGTCAAGGTCGACAGCCCGGACCCGATCTTCGCGCGCATGCTGCAGCAGGCGATCGGCGGCATCGAGGGCGAGATCCGCGTCTGCATGCAGTACTTCTTCCAGGGCTGGGGCGCGCGCGGGCCGACGACGAAGTACCGCGACATGCTGCTGAACACCGCCACCGAAGAGGTCGGTCATATCGAGATGCTGGCCACCGCCGTGGCGCTGAACCTCGAGAACGCCCCGACGAAGCTGCAGGAGGAAGGGGCCGCCGACGGCGTCGTCGGGGCCGTCATGGGCGGCGGAAACCCGCGCCACGCCATCGAGGGCATGCTGCACCGGCACGTGCTCTCCACCGGCATGGCCGCCCTGCCCGTCAATTGCGACGGGGTGCCCTTCGACATGAGCCACGTCTATGCCAGCGGGAATCTCGCGGCGGACATGTACTGCAACGTCGCGGCCGAGGCGACGGGCCGGGTGCTGGCGGTGCGCCTGTTCAACGCCGCGCACGACGCCGGCATGAAGGACATGCTGCACTTCCTCATCGCGCGCGACACCATGCACCAGCAGCAATGGCTGGCGGTTGTGGAGGAACTCGGCGGCAACGAGGGCAACCTGCCGATCCCCAACAGCTTCCCGCAGAGCGCGGAGCACGAGAAGTTCAACTACAACTTCTTCGCCACCACCCGCGACGGCTCCGCCCCGCCGGCCGGGCGCTGGACCAGCGGCCCCTCCCTCGACGGCAAGGGCACCTTCACCGTCGTCCAGAACGAGCCGATGGGCGAGGAGCCGAATCTCGGGCCGGCCCGGCCCGACAGCGGCGCCCAGACCCAGCAGATGTAGTGCCGGAAGCGCGCGCCGGCACCGGGCCGGTGCGCGTTCAGACGGCGCGGATCGCGTCCGCGACCTCGCCCGGATATTCCTCGTGGGGGCTGAGCGCCCCCGGCACCGCGGCCCGGGCGACCCGGCCCGTGGCGATGAGCGCGTCGATCTCGGCGCCCGAGCGGCGCGGGGCCCGCTCCGGCCTCAGGACCAGGATCGGCGGCAGGCCGGGCGCCTCGAACAGGTCGAGGAAGTCCTTGCGGGTCTCGTAGGGGTCGAGGCCGCCGGTGACGAAGGCGGCGGTGCCGAAGCGCCCGCCGTTCTGGCGCGTGATCGCGTGCTTGTCCGCGACCACTCCCGGCGTGACGTGGTCCGGATCGGCGTAGACATGGGCGCGCATCATCCGCCGGATGACGGGCCGGCTGATGTTGATGCGGTAGAGGGCGTCTCCCAGCAGCGGAAGTTCGACGGCGCGGCGCAGGCCCGCGAACAGGCCCTTGCGCTCCGGCCCCATGGCGGTGGGCAACGGGCCCCGCCAGGTCGGGGCGACGAGGACGAGGCGCTCGAACACGCCCGGGTGGCGACGCGCGGCGGCGACGAGATAGCCCGCCGCATGGCCCGCCCCGACGCCGAGCGCATAGGGTCCGGGGACGGCCTCCAGCAGCGCGTCGAGGAAGGCGTGCATCGTCTCGGGGTTCATGGGCACGCGGGCACGGACATGGTCGCCGAAGCCCGGCCAGTCCGGAATGAGGCAGCGGTAGCCGTGCCCGAGATCCTTGGCGAGGCCGCGCATCTCCATCCGCGCCGAGATCGACGACAGGGCCGGCAGCAGCAGCGCGTCGGGGCCGTTGCCGATCACGTCGTAGGGGGTGGGAACGCGGCGCCCGGCGAAGGTCAGCGCGACACTTCGGGCGGAATGGGCCGGCTCGGTCATCGTTCGCCTCTTCCTCGCATCCTGGACGATCCCATCGCCATCAGATGGGGCGGCCCGCCGCGTGCGGGCACGCGACCGACGGACGCCCCGTCCGATGTCGGGATCAGGTGCGCAGGAGCTCGTTGATGGCGGTCTTCGAGCGGGTGCCGGCATCGACGCGCTTGACGATCACGGCACAGTACAGGCCGGGGCCGGGGCTGCCGTCCGGCAGGTCCTTGCCCGGCGTCGTGCCGGAGACCACCACCGAGTAGGGCGGCACGCGGCCATACATGACCTCGCCGGTGGCGCGGTCGATGATCTTGGTCGAGGCGCCGATGTAGACGCCCATGGAGAGCACGCTGCCCTCGCCGACGATCACGCCCTCGGCCACCTCGGCGCGGGCGCCGATGAAGCAATTGTCCTCGATGATGACCGGGTTGGCCTGGAGCGGCTCGAGCACGCCCGCGATGCCGGCTCCGCCGGAGATGTGGCAGTTCTTCCCCACCTGCGCGCAGGAGCCGATGGTGACCCAGGTGTCCACCATGGTGCCCTCGCCCACGCGGGCGCCGAGATTGATGAAGGACGGCATCAGCACCGCGCCGGGCGCGATGTAGGAGCCGCGGCGCACGAAGCAGCCGGGAACGGCCCGGAAGCCGGCCTCGCGAAAATGCTTCTTCTTCCAGCCTTCGAACTTCGAGGGCACCTTGTCCCACCAGGTCGCGCCGTCGGGGCCGCCATGGATGATCTCCATGTCGTTGAGGCGGAAGGACAGGAGCACCGCCTTCTTGAGCCACTGGTTGACCTGCCACTCCTCGCCGACCTTCTCGGCGACGCGGGCCTTGCCGGAATCGAGCAGGTCGAGGGCTTCCTCGACGGCCTCGCGCACGGCGCCCTTGGTGCCGGTGTCGATGCCGGCGCGCTCCTCCCAGGCGGACTCGATGGTGGTGGCGAGGTCGGCGTGGGACATGGATGCGGCGCTTTCCGGAACGGGCGGTGACGGGCCCCGTGCTTACAAAAGCCCGTCCGGCCTGTCACCTTCGGGTCCGGCGGGAAAACGGGGTCGCGTTTTCGCGCCCGCGCCCACTCCGATGGCGAAGATCGGGGGCAAGTTTCAGGGGGCAGGTGTCACGGGGCAACCGCGTCGAAGCGGGCGCTCAGGCCGACGAGGTCCCCCGCGAAGGCGGCCAGATCGTCGGTGAGTTCGTCGTGGATCGCCCGCGCGGCGTCGGGAAACTCCTCCAGCACCCGGCGCATCAGCGTCGGGGTGATGCGAACCACCTCGGATGGGCTCGCCGCGTCGGCGTCGCAGGGCCGCTCTCCACGCTGGAACAGGGCGAGGCGGCCGATCAGGCTCGACCGCCCGACCGTGACGGGGACGGCATGGCTCCCGCGCGGGGTGAGCGTGAGAGCCCCCGACATCACGATGAAACCGCCATCGGCGCGCTCTCCCTGCGCGAACAGGCGCTCGCCCGCCGTCAGGGTTCGACGCTCGGCCGCAAAGGAAAGCAGGCGCAGGGCGTCCCGGCCCATGAACCCGAACAGGGGGGCGGCGCTCAGGATCGCGATGTCGTCGTCGAGCCCCACGTGCCGCCCCGTCCCCTCGTGATCGTGGGGGAGAGCTTAGCCGAGACCCGAGGTCCGCGATACGCGCTACGGCAGCAGCTTGTAGCCGCCGCCCTCGGTCACAAGGATCGCCGCAAGCGCAGGGTTCGGCTCGATCTTCTGGCGCAGGCGGTAGATGTGGGTCTCGAGGGTATGGGTGGTGACCTGCGCGTTGTAGCCCCAGACCTCGGCCAGCAGCGTGTCGCGGCCCACCACCTCGCGCCCGGCCCGGTAGAGGAAGCGCAGGATCGCGGTTTCCTTCTCGGTGAGCTTCAGCTTGGAGCCGCGCTCCCCCACCAGCAGCTTGGCGCCGGGGCGGAAGGTATAGGGACCGATCTGGAAGACCGCGTCCTCGCTCGCCTCGTGGCTGCGCAGGTGGGCGCGGATGCGTGCCAGCAGTACCGCGAACTTGAAGGGCTTGGTGACGTAGTCGTTGGCGCCCGCCTCCAGGCCCTCGACGGTGTCGTCCTCGGAATCCTGCGCCGTCAGCATGATGACGGGGCCGCGATACCCGTTGCGGCGCATGGCGCGCACCGCCTCGCGCCCGTCCATATCGGGCAAGCCCACATCCATCACCGCCAGATCGATGCGGTCCTCCGTGACGCGATCGACCGCGCTCTGCCCGTCGACGGCACTGAGCAGCGTGAATTCCTCGTGGAGATCGAGTTGTTCGATCAACGTCTCACGCAAGGAGGCATCGTCGTCACAGATCAGCAAGCGATGGGTATTCGGCATCGACCGAAGAACTTTCAGGCAGTTTCGAGGGCACGCCGGCGGTTCGGATTCCGCAGGCGGTGGGTGAAAGAAAACACGGACGCTTCGAGCGCGGATCCAGGGCACGTCGATGACATGGCCACGCTGTTCGACCTCCGAGATTTCAACCCGCGGACACATATGCAGCTATTTCGGCTGCGCACAATACGGTTGTGCGCAGCCAAACAACATCACAACGTCGGCGGGTGCCCGGAAGTTTCAACGCGCCTGTCGCGAAGGTGGCGCTGGTTTCGCCCGCAGGCAATAAGGCGTTTCATGAAGCGAACCACCGTCTCCTACCTGCGCGTGCGCGCCCTCGTCGCCGACCGGACCCGGGGACAGGTCCTGGCGGGCGCTGCGGTGATCCCATGCGCCCTCGGGCGCTCCGGGATCGCACAGACCAAGCGCGAGGGCGACGGCGCCTCGCCGCGCGGCGCGTTCCGCCTGCGCGGCGGGGTCTACCGGCCGGACCATTTCGGGGGACGCCCCCGGAGCCCCCTCCCCTTGCGCCCGAGCGCGCCCGGGGACGGCTGGTGCGACGATACCCGGGACCGGCGCTACAACCGGCCGATCCGCCTGCCGGCGCCAGGCGTCGGGCACGAGCGAATGTGGCGGGAGGACGGGCTCTACGACCTCGTGGTCGACCTCGACTACAATCGGGGACCCATCCGGCGCGGCCACGGCTCGGCGATCTTCCTGCACGTGGCTCGGCCCGGCTACCTGCCGACGGAAGGCTGCGTCGCCCTGAAGCGATCCGATCTGGTGCGCCTGCTGCGCCGGGTCGGGCCGCGTACGCGCCTGCGGATCGGCTGAAGCGCTCGCGGGGCGCCGGATACCGGGCAGCCGCGACGTCGGTCAATCGACTCGGCCGGCTTCGGGATCCGCCTCCGGCGACGGCAGGGCGGGCCCAGGAACGTCGGACTGGGTCGCACCCCGCCCGGGAACGTCCGGCGGTCCGCTTCCTCTCGCCGTGCGCCGAGCCTCGTCCAGGAGGTCGAGGGCTTGAGCCCCTGCCCGCTCCCAATCGCGGATCGCCCATTCCGCCTGGCGGCGCAGGAAGTCCTGCTGGAGCTGCAGCATCGCCGGGATGCCGCGCGACGCCATCAGTCCCTGCATCAGGCCGAGATTGGCGGCGAGCTGCCGGTGGGTGTGGCGGGCCATCAGCCGGCCCGCCGCCCGCAGGTCCGCGTCGAGTTCGGTGCGAGCCGTGCCGCTCGCCGTCACGAGGCGGTCGAGGTAGCGTTCCAGGGCCTCGGCGACCGCATCACCGGCGGCCTCGGCGCGTTGCAGTGCCGAATCGCGCGGCGGGTCGGTCTCGTTGGATGCCATCTCACGCGTCTCCCGAAGCCGGAGCCCCGACAGGCTCCGGGAGGGCCGCACCGATCCGGCGCGACCCCGTCTTCCCGATGCGGCACCGCTCGTGCCGAGGGCGCGTCACAGGCAAGGGCGCGTCACATGGAAGGGCGCATCACAGGCAAGGGCGCGTCCCCTGCAGGGGTGCTAATGCTCAGCCTTCTTCAAACCGTCCTTCTTGGGCATGTAGAGGTCGGTGATGGTGCCCTCGAAGGCTTCGGCCGCCAGCCCGATCGTCTCCGACAGGGTCGGGTGAGGATGGATGGTCAGGCCGATATCCTCGGCATCCGCCCCCATCTCGATGGCGAGTGCGGCCTCCGCGATGAGGTCTCCCGCCGAAGGCCCGACGATGCCGCAGCCGAGGATGCGGTCGGTCTCGGGGTCGAACAGCACCTTGGTCAGGCCCTCCTCGCGCCCGAGCGCCAGGGAGCGGCCGGAGGCCGCCCAAGGGAACACGCCCTTGCCGAGCTTGAGGCCCTTGGCCTTCGCCTCGTTCTCCGTGATGCCGACCCAGGCCACCTCCGGGTCGGTATAGGCCACGGACGGGATGACCTTGGCGTCGAAGGCGCTGGCCTTGCCGGCGGCGACCTCGGCCGCGACCTTGCCCTCGTGCGTCGCCTTGTGGGCCAGCATCGGCTGGCCGACCACGTCGCCGATGGCGAAGATGTGGGGCACGTTGGTGCGCATCTGGCGGTCGACCGCGATGAAGCCGCGCTCGTCCACCGCCACCCCGGCGGCCTCCGCGCCGATGCGCTTGCCGTTGGGGCGCCGCCCCACCGAGACCAGCACCTTGTCGAAAGTGTCGGTGGCGGGCGCGGAGCCGCCCTCGAAGGAGACCTTCAGCCCCTCCGGCGTCGCCTCCACGGCCGTGACCTTGGCTTTGAGGTGGATCGCCTCGTACTGTTTCTGGATGCGCTTCATCAGCGGCGTGACCATGTCCTTGTCCGCGCCCGGGATGATCTGGTCCATCAGCTCGACGATGGTCACCTTGGAGCCGAGCGCGTGATAGACGGTGGCCATCTCGAGCCCGATGATGCCGCCGCCGATCACCAGGAGGCGGGCGGGCACGCCGTCGAGTTCGAGGGCGCCGGTCGAATCGATCACCCGCGGGTCCTCGTGCGGGATGAAGGGCATCTGCACGGGCTCGGAGCCGGCGGCGATGATGGCGTGGTCGAAGCCGATCACGCGGGTCTGGCCTTCGTGCTCCACCGCGACCTGATGGGGTGAGACGAAGCGGGCCTCACCCGTCACCACCGTGACCTTGCGCTGCTTGGCGAGCCCCGTGAGCCCGCCGGTGAGGCGCTTGACCACGCCGTCCTTCCACTCGCGCAGCTTGTCGATGTCGATCTCGGGCGCGGTGAAGGAGATGCCGTGCGCCGCCATGGCGTGGCTCTCGTCGATGACCTTGGCCGCGTGCAGCAGGGCTTTCGAGGGGATGCAGCCGACGTTGAGGCAGACGCCGCCGAGGTTCGGCCAGCGCTCCACGAGCACCACCGACTGGCCGAGATCGGCGGCTCGGAACGCGGCGGTGTAGCCGCCGGGACCGGCGCCGATGACGATCACCTGGGCCCGCGTCTCCTCGCCGGAGACCGGGGCCGCACCCTTCGGGGCCGGGGCAGACGCGGCGCCACCCGTGTCCTTGGCCGACGAGCCGTAGCCGGCCTGGCCCTCGCCGGGCGCGTGGGCGGCGGGCGCCGCCGCGCCGCCCGTGCTGGTCGTATCCGTCACGCTGGGCTTCGGCGCACCGGTCGCCACGGCCTCCGCCATCACCAGGATCAGGTCGCCCTGGTTGACCGCGTCGCCGGCCTTGATCTTCACCTCGGCCACCGTGCCGGCCACTGGGGACGGGATGTCCATGGTCGCCTTGTCGGATTCCAGCACGATGATCACGTCGTCGACCGAGATCACGTCGCCGGGGCTGACGCTGACCTCGATGACGGGCACGTTCTTGAAGTCGCCGATATCCGGCAGGTGGACGTCGTTGCTGCTCATCGCTTCACCTCACTCTGTTCGCGCGCTGCGGGGCCTTCATCGTCCTCAGACGACGAGGCGCCGGACGTCCTCGAGGACGTGGGCGAGGTGGCGGGCGAAGCGCGCGGCGAGCGCCCCATCGATGACGCGGTGATCGTAGGAGAGCGAGAGCGGCACGATCAGGCGCGGCTTGAACTCGGTGCCGTTCCAGACCGGCGCCATCTTCGAGCGGGCGACGCCGAGGATCGCCACCTCGGGGGCGTTGACCAGCGGCGTGAAGGCGGTGCCACCGATGCCGCCGAGGCTGGAGATCGAGAAGGTCGCGCCCTGCATGTCGGCGGCGCTAAGCTTGCCCTCGCGGGCTTTCGCCGAGATCGCGCCGAGATCGCGGCTGATCTCGATGATGCCCTTGCGGTCGGCATCCTTCACCACCGGGACTACGAGGCCGTCCGGCGTGTCCACCGCCACGCCGATATTGTAGTAGCGCTTGAGGATCAGCGCGTCCTTCTCGGGGGAGAGCGAGGCGTTGAACTCGGGATGCTTGCGTAAGCCAGAGACGGCGGCCTTGATGAGGAAGGCCAGCAGGGTGACGCGGTAGCCCTTGTCCTTGAGCTCCTTGCCCGCGTTGTCGAGTTCCTTGCGGTAGGCCTCCGTCTCGGTGATGTCGGACTCGTCCTGGTGGGTGACGAGCGGCACGTTGAGCCAGGACCGGTGCAGGTGCGCGCCGGAGATCTTCTTGATCCGCGACAGGGGCTGCGTCTCGATCGGGCCGAACTTCGAGAAGTCGACGGCCGGGATCTCGGGGATGCCCATGCCGCCGCCGGAGAACGCGGCGGTGCCGGAGGCGGCGGGCGCGGGCGTGGCCGAGCGGGTGAGGTGGCCCTTCACGTCCTCCTTGGTCACGCGGCCCTTCTCGCCGGTGCCCTTCACGGCGGTGAGGTCGAGGCCGAGTTCGCGGGCCAGGCGCCGCACGCCGGGGCTGGCATGGACTTGCGAGAAATCGGGCAGGTTGCCGGCCGGGGCAGCGGGAGTAGCGGGCGCGGCGCTCGGCGCCGGCTCCTGCTTGGCCAGCAGCGCGGCGCTGTCGGCGCCGGCGGGGGCGTCGGCGGCCTTCTCGGCCGCGGCCGTGTCGCCCTTGGCCCCCTCGCCCTTGAACACCAGGAGCGGCGAGCCCTCGCTGACCTTGTCGCCGATCTTGACCAGGATCGTCTCGACCACGCCGGCGCTCGGCGAGGGCACGTCCATGGTCGCCTTGTCGGATTCGAGCGACACCAGCGGGTCGTCGGGCCCGATCGTGTCGCCCTCCTTCACGTGGATCTCGATGATCGGGATGTCTTTGAAGTCGCCGATATCCGGAATCTGGATCTCGATGCCCACTGCGCATTCTCCCTGGGTGAAGCGGAGCCTCTCGCGGGCCCCCTCGTGCGGTCTGTTCGATGGAAGGGTCGGGAATTCGCGGGCGCCGGCCCCCGGGATCGGGCAGCCGGCGCGGAACGGATCAGACGGTCCAGGGTGCCGGCCGGTCCGTGTCGATGCCGTACTTGGCGATGGCGTCGGCCACCGTCTGGGCGGGGATCACCCCGTCCTCGGCGAGGCTGTGCAGGGCCGCCACCACGACCCAGTGCCGGTTGACCTCGAAGAAGTCGCGCAGGCGGGCCCGGTAATCCGAGCGGCCGAAGCCGTCTGTCCCCAGGACGCGATAGCGGCCCGGAACCCAGGTGCGGATCTGGTCGGCGAACAACCGCATGTAGTCGGTGGCCGCCACCACAGGGCCGGTGCGGCCGGCGAGACAGGTCTCGACGTGGGAGAGGCGCTTGCCCTCCAGCGGATGCAGCAGGTTCCAGCGCTCGGCCGCCATGGCGTCGCGGCGCAGCTCCGTGAAGCTGGGGCAGCTCCAGATGTCGGACGCGATCCCGAAATCCTGCTCCAGCAGGTCCGCGGCGGCGATGACCTCGCGCAGGATGGTACCGGAGCCCAGCAACTGCACGCGCTTGCCCTTCGCGGTCTCCTTGGCCCCTTCCCGGAAGAGGTACATGCCCTTGATGATGCCGGCCTCCGCGCCCTCGGGCATACCCGGGTGCTCGTAGTTCTCGTTCATCACGGTGATGTAGTAGAACACGTCCTCCTGCTCGGCATACATCCGGCGCAGGCCGTCCTGCACGATCACGGCCACTTCGTACGAGAAGGTCGGGTCGTAGGAGACGCAGTTGGGGATGGTGGACGAGATCAGGTGGCTGTGGCCGTCCTCGTGCTGCAGGCCCTCGCCGTTGAGCGTCGTGCGCCCGGCCGTGCCGCCGATCAGGAAGCCGCGGGCCCGCATGTCGCCCGCCGCCCAGGCCAGATCCCCGACCCGCTGGAAGCCGAACATCGAATAGTAGACGTAGAACGGGATCGTCGGCGCGTCGGAGTGCGAGTAGGAGGTCGCGGCCGCGATCCAGGACGACATCGCGCCCGGCTCGTTGATGCCCTCCTGGAGCATCTGACCGTTCTTGTCCTCCTTGTAGTACATGAGTTGGTTGGCATCCTCCGGCCGGTAGAGCTGGCCGACCTGGGAGAAGATGCCGAACTGGCGGAACATGCCCTCCATGCCGAAGGTGCGGCTCTCGTCGGGCACGATCGGGACGATGCGGTTGCCGATGTTCTTGTCGCGCAGCAGCGTGTTGAGGATGCGCACGAACGCCATGGTCGTGGAAATCTCGCGCCCCGCGGTCTCCTTGAGCTGGGCCGAGAAGGCCGAGAGCGGCGGGATCTCCAGGGATTGCGACTTGCGCCGCCGAGCCGGGAGCGGACCGCCGAGCGCTTCGCGCCGCGCCATCAGGTAGCGGTGCTCGGGACTGCCCTCGGGGAAGCGGATGAAGGGAATCTCCTTCAGCTGGTCGTCCGTGAGGTCGATCTGGAAGCGGTCCCGGAACTGCCTGAGGACCGCCTCGCCCATCTTCTTCTGCTGGTGGGTGATGTTCTGGGCCTCGCCCGACTCGCCCATGCCGTAGCCCTTGACGGTCTTGGCGAGGATGAGGGTCGGCTGGCCCTTGTGCTTGGAGGCGGCGCTGTAGGCGGCAAAGACCTTGCGCGGATCGTGACCGCCGCGGGTCAGGCGCCAGATCTCGTCGTCGCTCATGTCGGCGACAAGCGCCGCCGTCTCGGGATAGCGGCCGAAGAAATGCTCGCGGATGTAGGCGCCGTTCTTCGACTTGAAATCCTGGTACTCGCCGTCGACGCATTCCTCCATCAGACGCGCCAGCATGCCGGTGGTGTCGCGCTGGATCAGCGGGTCCCAGCCCGAGCCCCACAGCACCTTGATGACGTTCCAGCCGGCCCCCCGGAAATCGGCCTCGAGTTCCTGGACGATCTTGCCGTTGCCGCGCACCGGGCCGTCGAGGCGCTGCAGGTTGCAGTTGATGACGAAGACGAGGTTGTCGAGTTTTTCACGCGCGGCCAACGCGATGGCGCCGAGGCTCTCGGGCTCGTCCATCTCGCCGTCGCCCATGAAGGCCCAGACCTTGCGGCCGTCCGTCTGCGCGAGGTTGCGGTGGTGCAGGTAGCGCAGGAAGCGCGCCTGATAGATTGCCATCAGGGGGCCGAGCCCCATGGAGACCGTGGGGAACTGCCAGAAGTCCGGCATCAGCCAGGGATGCGGATAGGAGGACAGGCCCTTGCCGTCGACCTCCTGGCGGTAGCCGAGGAGCTGCTCCTCCGTGAGGCGCCCTTCGAGGAAGGCGCGGGCGTAGACGCCGGGCGAGGAATGGCCCTGCACGTAGATGAGGTCGCCGCCGTGCTCGGCGTTGTCCCCGCGCCAGAAATGCATGAAGCCGGTGTCGTAGAGAGTGGCCGCCGACTGGAAGCTCGCGATGTGGCCGCCTAGCTCGGAGGAATCCTTGTTCGCCCGCAGGATGATCGCGATGGCGTTCCAGCGGATGGCCGAGCGGATGCGGTGCTCGATCGCCCGGTCGCCCGGATGCGGGTCCTGCTTCTCGGGCAGGATGGTGTTCAGGTAGGCGGTGTTGGCCGAGTAGGGGACGGGCGCGCCCTTCTTGCGGGCCCCGTCGATGACCTGCTCGATGAGGTAATGCGCCCGCTCCGGCCCGTCGACGTCGAGAACGCCGTCCAGCGAATCAAGCCATTCCTGAGTCTCGACCGGGTCGAGGTCGCGGCTACGCTCCATGGGGCATCCTCCTTGGGATTTTATGCGGATCGCGAAACCCGCTTATTTGGCTGAAGCCCGCTGAGCAGCCTTCGTGCCAAACTCAACCAAGCAATTTTCGCCTTTTCTGGCAATGGCTTCGGTGGGCGCGCAAGTATTTGGTCTGCGAAATTTGTTACGGGTTTCGGTTTTTTTGTCTGGGTTTTCGGACTTGTCAGGATTGGTTTTGGGGCCAGGGCCGCGAACCATCGTGCACCCCGCGCAATGATGGCTCGTGGAATTGGCCAGGGTCGGCGCCTGTCACATGGCCGTAGGAGCCCTCGACCGAACGAGGGCCGAAGGTCGGACGTCCGCTAGTCCTTCGCGCGCTCGAAGGTGACGATGCTGCGCGTCTCGCCTTGGTCGGCCCAGTTCGGCATCACGCGCCAGGGGGTCAGGACGCGCAGGCGGCTGCCCTCGATCGTGAAGGAGCGGGTCTGCTCGGTACCGACCCATTTCGGGTCCCAGGCCGCGTCGAGCTTGGCGGTCCATTGGTCCCCCGTGAGGGTGACCGTTCCGGTGTAGGACACCAGGGTCTTCATCAGGGCCGCGCGCTCGGCATCGGTCTCGGCGGGTTTGCGCCCCTCGCCCGTGAGCAGGAAGAAGACCCGGTTCTCCGGGGTGAAGTAGGCGTAGCCGGTGGGGTGTTCGCCCATCACCGGCTGCTTCCTGCCGTCCGCGCGGACCTCGACCTCGTAGGAGACGAGCTTCCAGAGCCCCTTCAGGTCCGGGGCCGCCTCGGCGTGGGCCGCCGCCGGGAGCAGGTACGCCACCGTGAGCGCGGCGATCGACAGGGTCGTCAGCGTTCGCATCGCAAAATCCTCCCAGGAGGTGCGGGCCGCACCACGGGCTTCGGCGCCTGGGCGACTCGCGCCTGCGTCGAAACCCGATCCGGGAGGCCGCCCGCCGATTGTACCGGCCTGACGGGCATAGAGCGTTTTCGCGTCGCGTGGACCTGCTCCGAGGCGGCAAACGCGGCGCGCGAACGACAAAGAGCCGATTCCGTCTCCACGGAACCGGCTCTCACCAGGGAGCGAGAACGCCCTCGTCGCGGATGGCTTCAGTGCACCAGGATCTTCAGTGCACCAGGATCTTCGACAGGAAGTTCTGGGCGCGCTCGGAGCGGGCGTTGCCGAAGAAGTCGTCCTTCGTCGCGTCCTCGACGATCTCGCCCTTGTCCATGAAGACGACGCGGTTGGCGACCTTGCGGGCAAAGCCCATCTCGTGGGTCACGCACATCATGGTCATGCCCTCGCGGGCGAGCTGCACCATGACGTCGAGGACCTCGCCGACCATCTCGGGGTCGAGGGCCGAGGTCGGCTCGTCGAACAACATCACCACCGGGTTCATGGCGAGCGCCCGGGCGATGGCGACGCGCTGCTGCTGTCCGCCGGAGAGCTGGCCCGGGAACTTCTTGGCATGCGCCGAGAGGCCGACCCGGTCGAGGAGCGACAGCCCGGTCTTGAGGGCCGTGTCGGGGTCGCGCTTGAGCACCTTGGTCTGGGCCAGGGTCAGGTTGTCTGTAATCGAGAGGTGCGGGAACAGCTCGAAATGCTGGAACACCATGCCGACCCGGGCGCGGAGCTTGGGCAGGTTGGTCTTCCTGTCATGGACCGGCGTGCCGTCGACCACGATCTCGCCCTTCTGGAACGGCTCCAGCGCGTTCACGCACTTGATCAGGGTGGACTTGCCCGATCCGGAGGGACCGCAGACCACCACCACCTCGCCCTTGTTCACGGCGGTGGTGCAGTCGGTGAGAACCTGGAAGTCGCCGTACGATTTGCTGACGGACTTCATCGTGATCATGGGGCCCGTGGTCACGGGGGCCTGCGCGGTGTTCAGCGGCGTGGTCATGGGGGAGATCCTCGGGTTCGGGATGCGTCAGCGAATGATGGCGATCTTCTTCTGCAGCTGGCGCACGGCCATCGAGGCGATGAAGCAGACCGCGAAGTAGACGACGGCCGCGAACAGGTACATTTCGACGAGGCGGCCATCGCGCTGGGCGATCTTCGAGGCGGCCCCCAGGAAGTCGGTGACGGAGAGCACGTAGACCAGCGAGGTATCCTGGAACAGCACGATGGTCTGGGTGAGCAGGATCGGCGTCATGTTGCGGAAGACCTGGGGCAGGATCACGCTGCGCATCGAGGCGAAGTAGGTCAGGCCGAGGGCCGAGGCGGCGGCCGCCTGTCCCTTGGGGATCGACTGGATGCCCGCGCGCATGATCTCGGAGAAGTAGGCCGCCTCGAACAGCGTGAAGGTCACGAGCGAGGAGGTGAAGGCCCCCACCGTCATCGGCCGGTCGGCTCCGGTCATCCATTGCCCGAGATAGGGCACGAGGAAGTAGAACCAGAAGATCACCAGAACGAGCGGCAGCGACCGCATCAGGTTGACGTAGCCCTTGGCCACCAGGGGAACCACCGGGATGCTCGAAAGCCGCATCATGGCGATGAGGGTGCCGAGGACGATGCCGCCGATGGCGGCGAGCGCGGTCAGGGTCAGGGTGAAGCGCATGCCGTCGAGGAACAGGTACGGCAGCGCGGAGGTGATGACGGAAAAGTCGAAATTCGAGAGCATCGGGAGCTATCCTTGAAGACGGAGACGCGAAGGACAGCCCCTCAGCGATGGCCCGGTATGGCGACGCGACGCTCGATCCAGCCGGAAGTGAAGATCACCACGACGTTGATGAGGACGTAGAGGATGGTGGCGGCGGTGAAAGCCTCGAACACCTGAAAGGAGAATTCCTGCATGGCGCGGGCCCGCGCCGTGAGTTCGAGCAGGCCGATGGTCAGCGCCACGGAGGTGTTCTTGAGATTGTTCAGGAATTCCGAGGTCAGGGGGGGCAGGATCATCCGGTAGGCGTTGGGCAGGAGCACGTAGCGGTAGGTCTGGTTGACCGTGAGGCCCATGGCGGTGCCGGCCATCTTCTGCCCGCGGGGCAGGGCCTGGATGCCGGCGCGCACCTGCTCGGCGACGCGGGAGGCGGTGAAGAAACCCAGACACACCACCGCCGTGTAGAACGGCGCGTTGGGCATCTGCTTGATCCAGCCGCCCCAGGATTCGGGCAGCACCTCCGGCAGCACGAAGTACCAGAGGAACATCTGCACCAGGAGCGGGATGTTGCGGAACAGCTCGACATAGGCCGTGCCGACGGCGTTCGCGGTCTTGGACGGCAGCGTGCGCATGACGCCGATGACCGAGCCGAGGAGGAAGGCGATCACCCAGGCGCAGAGCGCCGTCACCACCGTCCAGACCAGACCCGAGAGCAGCATGCCCGCATAGGTGCCGGCGCCTTCCGGCGAGGGTTCGAGGAAGATGCCCCAGTTCCAGTTGTAGTTCATCGCGTCCTCGTTCCCCGTGGTCGGGCGTGCGGGCGGGCGCCCGTGGAATGTGGCGGTGCTGTGTCGGACAGTGCCGAGACCTTGGCCGGAAGGTCCAGGGCTTCAAAGGCCGCGCTACCATCGCGCACTGACATTTCCCAAGGTTTGCCGCTTTTCCGGGCAGATCCGGGTATGGCGCGCACAAGGGCGCGCTCCGCCGGAAGCGGGCGCGCCTTGGGTCCTTCTTGAGTCCTGCATCGATTCGGGAGTGCGCGCGGGCGGAGCATCGGTGCCCGCCCCTAGCATCATCCGGACCAGAGCTTGGGCGTTCCGATCCGGAGGACGTCGTAACGCGTCAGGCGCGCCCCGTCGCTCCGGCGGGGACCTCACGCGTGGACGGGCGGCCGAGGCTGAGGATCAGCAGGGCCGCGGTGAGGCAGAGCGCCCCGGCGGCGAAGAAGGCCGGCAGGTAGCTCGCGAGCTCCGTGCGCGAGAGCCCCGCGCCGTAGGCGATCGTGGCCGCACCGAGCTGATGCCCGGCAAAGACCCAGCCGAAGACGAGGTTGGCCCGCTCGCGCCCGAACCGGGCCGCCGTCAGGCGAACGGTGGGGGGCACCGTGGCGATCCAGTCGAGGCCGTAGAACACGGCAAACAGCGACAGGCCGACGAAGGAGAAGTCCGAGAACGGCAGGAACATCAGCGAGAGGCCGCGCAGGCCGTAGTACCAGAACAGGAGCCAGCGGTTGTCGTAGCGGTCGGAGAGCCAGCCCGACGCCACCGTGCCGACGAAATCGAACACGCCCATCGCGGCGAGCACGCTGGCACCCTGGACCGGGCCGATGCCGTAATCGGCGCAGAGCGGGATGAAGTGGGTCTGGATCAGACCGTTGGTGCTCGCCCCGCAGATGAAGAAGGTGGCGAACAGGACCCAGAACACCCGGGTGCGGGCAGCCTCGCGCAGGGCCGCGATCGCGCCGCCCGCGCTCGGACCCGGTGCGGCCCGGGCGACGGCCGGCGCGGTCTCGCCATAGGGCGCCAGCCCCAGATCCTCCGGTCGGTCCCGCATCAGCGCGAGCACGCCGAGTCCCGCCGTCAACAGAAGCCCGCAGATGACGAGAAGCGCGGCGCGCCAGCCCATCGCCTCGGTGAGGGCCGCCAGCACTGGCAGCACCACCAGTTGGCCCGTGGCCGAACTCGCCGTGAGCAGCCCGACGACGAGGCCGCGCCGATGCGAGAACCAGCGCGTGGCCACCGTGGCGCCGAGCACCAGGGCGGTGAGACCCGTGCCGATGCCGACGACCACGCCCCAGAGCAGGACCAGTTGCCAGACCTGTGTCATCCCCAGCGAAGCCAGGAGACCACCGGCG
Organism: Methylobacterium sp.; assembly: GCF_028290105.1. Taxonomy (GTDB): domain Bacteria; phylum Pseudomonadota; class Alphaproteobacteria; order Rhizobiales; family Beijerinckiaceae; genus Methylobacterium. The sequence continues at coordinate 40,150 of NZ_JAQGKL010000037.1, read as the reverse complement.
ATCAGCGCGAGCGCCAGGAGCACGATCCGGCGCGGCCCGTAGCGGTTCATCAAGGCGGCGGCGAAGGGGCCCATCAGGCCGAACAGCACGAGGCGCACCGCCAGCGCCGAACCGATCGTCGCCGTGTCCCAGCCGAACTCGCGCTGCAGGGGCAGGATCAGGACACCTGGGGCGCCGACGGCGCCGGCGGTGACCAGCATGGTCAGGAAGGTGACGGCGGCGACCGCCCAGCCATAGTGGATGCCGCGCCGGGCGAGACCGCCGGCCACCGCATCGGAGAGGCGAAGAGAGGGGTCCGAGGCCATGCCGTATCGCTCCGAAACGCCGCTTCCGCCGACGCCCGCCTTGAATAGGCGCATATGCACGCTTTATACAAGCATGATCCGTCCGCTTGGAGGAAGCCCTTGGACGACGCTCAGCCCCGGCCCCTGCTCTGTCACTGCAACGCGATCCGCCAGGGCGCCCGGCAGGTCACGCAGTTCTACGACCGGCACCTCGCGCCGACGGGGCTGCGCACCTCGCAATACGCGATGCTGATGGGGCTGCGGCACCTCGGGCCGATTTCGATCAACGGGCTTGCCGACGCGATGGGGATGGACCGCACCACCATGGGCCGGGCGCTGAAACCCCTGGAGCGGGACGGCCTCGTCGCGGTCGGCCAGGGCCGCGACGGACGGACCCGGGCGCTGCACCTGACCGAGGCGGGCAGCATCCGGCTCGACGCGGCCGAGCCGCTCTGGCGGGCGGCGCAAGACGGGTTCGAGGCGGGCTACGGCGCAGCCGACGCGGCGGCCCTTCGCGAGGCGCTGGCGCGGATCGCCCGGGCGGTGTGAGCCCCGGGCCTCACGCCTTACGCTGGCGCGCTCCGAAGATCGCGGTGCCGACGCGGACATGCGTGGCGCCCATCTGGATCGCGGCGGGATAATCGGCGCTCATGCCCATCGAGAGGATCGGCAGGTTGTGGGCCTTCGCGATGCGGGCGAGCAGCGCGAAATGCGCGGAGGGCGGCGCCTCGGCGGGGGGAATGCACATCAGTCCCTGGATCGCGAGCCCGTGCGTCTCGCGGCACTCCGAGAGCAGCGTGTCGACGTCGGACGGGGATACGCCGCCCTTCTGCGGCTCGTCGCCGGTGTTCACCTGGATCAGGAGTTTCGGGGCGCGCCCCGCCCGCTCGATCTCCTTGGCGAGCGCCGCCGCCAGCGAGAGCCGGTCGAGGCCGTGGATCACGTCGAACAGTTCCACCGCTTCCCGCGCCTTGTTGGATTGCAGCGGGCCGACGAGGTGGAGTTCGACATCCGGGTAGCGCTCGCGCAGGGCCGGCCACTTGGCCTTCGATTCCTGCACGTAGTTCTCGCCGAACAGGCGCTGGCCCGCCTCGAGGGCCGGCAGGATGCCTTCCGCCGCAATTGTCTTCGACACGGCGATCAGGGCGACCGAGGCCGGGTCGCGCTCTGCATCCTGGGCCGCCTGGCCGATCTGGTGGCGCACCGCCTCCAGCCCCGCCACGACATCGGCGGCGTTCGGGGAAGCGGGGGCGTCGTCGGGAGCTACGTCGGCCATGGTGCCTCGGGAAGTCTTTCGGTGAACCGGTTCGCCGGGGGATTATCATCTCGAACGCGGGTCGCAAGACGAAGCTCCCATGCGGCGTGGCAGCCCGGGCCCGTGTTGACCCCTCCCCTTGCCGTGGTAGTCCGACCGCCAACCCCTTCGGTGGCCGCGAGACGACGCGCGGCTCAAGCCTCTCATCTCGCGAACCCCGGCGCCCGGCCCATGACGACGTCCCCTTCCCCGCCTCCTGCCCAGCCGTTTGCTCCCGAGCGCTACAACGCCAAGGAGACCGAGCCACGCTGGCAGCAGGCCTGGAACGAAGCGGGCATCTACGCCACGCGCAACGACGACCCGCGCCCGAAATACTACGTGCTGGAGATGTTCCCCTATCCGTCCGGGCGCATCCACATGGGCCACGTGCGCAACTACGCGATGGGCGACGTGGTGGCGCGCTACAAGCGGGCGCGCGGCTTCAACGTGCTGCACCCGATGGGCTGGGACGCCTTCGGCCTGCCCGCCGAGAACGCCGCCATGGAGCGCAAGGTCAACCCGCGCGACTGGACCTACGCCAACATCGCGACGATGCGCGGCCAGCTCCAGTCCATGGGCCTGTCGCTCGACTGGAGCCGAGAGATCGCGACCTGCGACCCCGACTATTACAAGCATCAGCAACGCATGTTCCTCGACTTCCTCGACAAGGGACTGGTGACGCGCCGCACGGCAAAAGTGAATTGGGATCCGGTCGACCACACCGTGCTCGCCAACGAGCAGGTCATCGACGGGCGTGGCTGGCGCTCCGGCGCGCTGGTCGAGCAGCGCGAACTGACCCAGTGGTTCTTCAAGATCACCGATTTCGCCCAGGACCTCTACGACGCCCTCGACGGCCTGGACCGCTGGCCGGAAAAAGTCCGCCTGATGCAGAAGAACTGGATCGGGCGCTCGGAGGGGCTGGAAGTTCGATTCGCCATCGATGCGCCGCCCCACGGCGTGGCGCCGGAGGTGAAGGTCTACACCACGCGCCCCGACACCCTGTTCGGCGCGAAGTTCCTGGCGATCGCCGCCGATCATCCGATCGCGGGGGCGCTGGCTTCCTCCCGCCCCGGGTTGGAGGCCTTCATCGAGGAGTGCCGCCGCACCGGCACCGCGCAGGCGGCCATCGACACGGCGGAGAAGCTCGGCTTCGACACCGGGCTCAAGGTGCATCATCCCCTCGACCCGTCCTGGCTGCTGCCGGTCTATGTCGCGAACTTCGTGCTGATGGAATACGGCACCGGCGCGGTCTTCGGCTGCCCGGCCCACGACCAGCGCGACCTCGACTTCGCCAACAAGTACGGCTTGGGCAACACGCCGGTGGTCTGCCCCGAGGAGCAGGACGCGGCCGCCTTCGTCATCACCGACACCGCCTATGACGGCGACGGCCGGATGATCAACTCGCGTTTCCTCGACGACATGACGACGGACGAGGCCTTCCATGCCGTGGCCAACCGGTTGGAGGCGGAGATCCTCGGCGGCGTCGCCGTTGCTGCTCGCAAGGTACAGTTCCGCCTGCGCGACTGGGGCGTCTCGCGCCAGCGCTACTGGGGCTGCCCGATCCCGGTCATCCATTGCGAGGCCTGCGGTCCCGTCGCCGTGCCCGTGGCCGACCTGCCGGTGAAGCTGCCCGACGAAGTTTCCTTCGACGTGCCCGGAAATCCGCTGGAGCGCGATCATTCCTGGCGCAACGTCCCCTGCCCGACCTGCGGCAAGCCCGCACGGCGCGAGACCGACACCATGGACACGTTCGTGGATTCGTCCTGGTACTACGCTCGCTTCACGGCGCCCTGGCTGCAGGATGCGCCGACCGACCGCAAGGCAGTCGATCACTGGCTGGCGGTCGACCAGTATATCGGGGGCATCGAGCACGCGATCCTGCACCTGCTCTACGCCCGCTTCTTCATGCGGGCGATGAAGGCGACCGATTGGTCCGGCGTCTCCGAACCCTTCGCCGGCCTCTTCACGCAAGGCATGGTGGTGCACGAGACCTACAAGGACGCGGCGGGCGGCTGGGTGCCGCCTGCCGACATCCGCATCACGGGCGAGGCCGGCGCACGCCAGGCGTTTCACGTGAAAACGGCGGAGCCGATCACGATCGGCGCCATCGAGAAGATGTCGAAGTCGAAGAAGAACGTGGTCGACCCCGACGACATCATCGCGAGCTATGGCGCCGATACCGCGCGCTGGTTCATGCTGTCCGACTCGCCGCCGGAGCGCGACGTGATCTGGACGGAAGACGGCGTGCAGGGCGCCGCCCGCTTCGTGCAGCGGGTCTGGCGGCTGGTGTCCCTTGCGGCCACCGTAGAGGCGCGTGCCGGAGCCGCCGACGCGGCGCTGCGCAAGGCCGCGCACAAGGCGCTGGCGTCCGTGGAGGAGGATGTGGAGCGCCTGCGCTTCAACCGCTGCGTTGCGCACATCTACACTCTCGCCAACGCCCTCGACGAAGCGTTGCGGGGTGGCGTTTCTCGTGCCGCCGCGTTCGAGGCCGCCGGCATCCTGACCCAGCTCATCGCCCCGATGATGCCCCACCTCGCCGAGGAGTGCTGGCAGGTGCTGGGTCGCGAAGGCCTGGCCGCGCAGGCGGATTGGCCCGAGGTCGACCGCGCCCTGCTGGTGGAGGACGAAGTCACCCTCCCCGTTCAGCTCAACGGCAAGAAGCGCGCGGACGTCACCGTGCCGCGCAGCGCCGACGTGGCCGCCGTCCAGGCGCTCGTCCTCGCGGACGAGGCGGTGCAGCGGGCGCTGGAAGGACGCAGCCCCAAGAAGGTCATCGTGGTCCCGGGCCGGATCGTGAACCTCGTCGTCTGAGCAAGCCCGTCCACCACCATGATCCTGCCGGATAGGAAACGTAAAGCTTGAGGCGAATAGGCTGTCGTCGGACTTCGGTTCGCCGTACAGAACGGACGGAACGGACAAGCGGGACGGCGGCGGGCATGATGCGTTTGGCAGGTAGGATGGCAAAGACCGGGACCTTTCGTCGGGCGCTGCGCATTGCCGCCGTCTCGGCGTTGGCGCTCAACCTGTCCGCCTGCTTTCGCCCGCTCTATGGCCCGACAGCCTCCGGCGAGCCAATGGCCGCGCTGCTGGCGGCCGTTCAGGTCGACGACGTCCTCATGGCCCAGGGCCAGGAGCGCCTCGGGCATTACCTGCGCAGCGAGCTGATTTTCGATCTCGACGGGTCGGGACAGACCTCGCCCAAGCGCTATCGCCTCAAGATGCAGGGCAGCGAGTCGGTGCAGACCCCGATCGTTTCCTCGCAGACCGGGCGCGCCGAGGCGGGTACCATCGTCGGTACGATCAAGTACGCGCTCGAAGACCTCAGCGGCACCAAGATCATCAGCGAGGGCGTCGCTACCTCAACAGCGACCTACGACCGTTCGATCCAGCGCTTCGCCAGCCTGCGGGCCGCCCGCGACGCCGAGATCCGCCTCGCCAAGGTTCTGGCCGAGCAGATCAAGACGCGGATCGCCTCCGTGCTGGTGACCAAGCCCTGAGACGCGTCGGGATTGCCGCATGACCGCCGTCAAGGCCGGCGACGTCGATGCCCTGATCCGGCGTGGGCCCGACCCGCGCATCGCGGTCCTGCTCGTCTATGGCCCGGATACGGGACTCGTCTTCCAGCGCGCCAAGGCGCTGGCCGAGGCTTTCGTCCAGGATCCGAGCGACCCCTTCGCCCTGGTCAAGATCGACGGCGATGTGCTGGCGCAGGACCCGGGCCGGCTCGTGGACGAGGCCGGCACGGTCGGCCTGTTCGGCGGCAACCGCACGATCTGGGTCCGCACCGGCAGCCGCAACTACGCACCCGCCATCGATGCCGCCCTGAAGGCCGAGATCACCAATGCGCGTATCGTCGTGGAGGGCGGCGACCTCGGCAAGTCGGCGCCACTTCGCACACTCTGCGAGAAGTCGCCGAAGGCCCTCGCCCTGCCCTGCTATCCCGATGACGAGCGGGCACTGGCCGACCTCATCGACCGTACCCTTCAGGAGCAGGGCCTGCGCATCGCCCGCGACGCCCGCGATGTCCTCGCGACGAGCCTCGGTGGCGACCGCGGAGCCAGCCTGTCGGAGATCGAGAAGCTCTCGCTCTATGCGCGCGGGCAGGGGGCCGTCAGCCTCGACGACGTGGAGGCGATCGTCAGCGACGTCGCGGGCAGCGTCCTCAACACCCTGATCGACGCGGCCTTCGCCGGACGCGCCGGCGAGGTCGAGCGCGACTACCGGCGCTTCCGCCACGAGGGCATGGACCCCTCCGTGATGCTGGGCTCGGCCCTGCGCCATGCCCTGACTCTGCTGGCGACGCGGGTTGCCGGGGAGGGCCAGAGTGCCAGCGTGATGGTGACCAACTGGCGTGGCCTGCACTTTCGGCGCAAAGCCACCGTGGAGACACAGCTCAGCCGCTGGTCGCCGCCGGCCCTGCGCCACGCGATTCAACTGCTGCAGGATTCGGTCCTGGCCTGCCGCCGCTCCGAGCCCGGATTGGCCCATGCGCACGCGTCGAGCACGCTGCTGCGCATCGCCACCGAAGCCGCGCGGCGGCGTTGACGATCAGCCTTCCGACCGCGTGACCTTGAAGCGCTGGCAGAGTGCCTCCAATTCCGCCGCCGTCTCGTAGCGGATGCGGATCTCGCCGGCGCCGGCCACCTTCGACTTCAGGGCGACGTTGACCCCGAGGGCGCGCGCCATCGCCTGTTCCAGGGAGCGGATGCCGGCGTCCTTCTCGGCCGTCCGACGCGGACGGCCGGGGCGGGGGCCGTCACCCTCCGGCACTTCCGCGGAGGCGAGGGCCTCGACCTCGCGAACGGAGAGCCCCTCCTCCACGATCCGCCGCGCCACGCCTCCGGCATCGCGCACCGCCAGCAGCGCGCGGGCATGGCCCGCCGTGATCTCCCCGGCGACGACCCGATCCTGGATCGCGGGCGAAAGCTGGAGCAGGCGCAGGGTGTTGGCGAGGTGGCTGCGGCTCTTGCCGAGGATCTCGGCCAGCTCACTCTGGCTGTACTGGAACTCGCTCATCAGCCGCTCGTAGCCGGCCGCCTCCTCGATGGCGTTGAGATCCGTCCTCTGGACGTTCTCGAGGATGGCGAATTCCAGCGAGGTGCGGTCGTCGATCTCGACGGTGACCACCGGGACATCGGTCAGGCCGGCACGCTGGGCCGCGCGCCAACGACGCTCTCCCGCCACGATCTCGTAGGTGTCCGGCACGCCTGCGAGCGCCCGCACGACGATGGGCTGGATGATGCCCCGCACCTTGATCGAGGCCGACAGCTCCTCGAGGTCGGCCTCGTTGAAGCGCCGACGCGGGTTGCGCGGGTTCGGTCGCAGGAATTCGACAGCCACCTTGCGCTGCGCCTGTGACTTGCTCGCATCGGCGGCGTCGTCGCCGAAATCACCGATCAGGGCCGCCAGACCGCGCCCGAGCCGTGGCCGTACCACATCATCCGCCATCGCCACCTGCTTCAACTCCGGACTTCAATTTCACATCGTTCGTACGAGGGCAGGGTGCCGTCAGGCGGCGACGGGCAGCCGCCCCTCCCGCTGGATGATCTCGGAGGCAAGGCGCAGGTAGGCCTGCGAGCCCGCGCATTTGAGATCGTAGAGCAGCACAGGCTTGCCGTGCGAGGGAGCCTCGGACACGCGTACGTTGCGCGGGATCATAGTCTCGTAGACCTTCTCGCCCATGAAGCTACGAACATCCGCCACCACCTGCGCGGAAAGGTTGTTGCGCGGATCGAACATCGTCAGCACGATACCCTGGATGGTCAGGCGTGGGTTGAGAGCGCCGCGCACCTGTTCCACCGTGCGCAGCAACTGGCTCAGGCCTTCGAGAGCGAAGAACTCGCATTGCAGCGGCACCAGCACCGCGTCGGACGCCGCCAGCGCGTTGATGGTAAGGAGGTTCAGCGAAGGCGGGCAATCGATCAGGATATAGGTGACGCCTTCCGTGGCACCCGCCTGCCCGACGTCCTTGAGCACGCTGCGCAGGCGGTGCGCCCGATCGGGAGCGCTCGCCATTTCCATCTCGAGCCCGAGCAGGTCCATGGTCGAGGGGGCCACCATCAGGCGCGGTACGGCGGTCTGCACGCAGGCCTGCGCGAGGGACGCTTCACCCGCGAGGACATGATAGGTCGAGACCTTGCGCTGGCGCCGATCGATGCCGAGCCCCGTGGAGGCGTTGCCTTGGGGATCGAGGTCGATGACCAGGACGGTCTCGCCGATGGCCGCCAGGGCCGTGCCGAGGTTGATCGCCGTCGTGGTCTTGCCGACGCCGCCCTTCTGGTTGGCGAGCGCGAGGATGCGCAACGGCCGCTCCGGATTGCCTCCGGCGATGGGGGCGGAGGTCGGATCGCTTGTCATGAATCCACGCGAGATAGGGCCGTGACACGAACGATCCGCGCCTCCGAGTCGGTTCGACTCGGCACGAGATCGTAAACGAATTTCCATTGCCGGGCTGCGTCGGTCAATTCCGCCTGGACATCACGCCCCTTTGGAAACAGGCCGATGGTGCCTGTTGTCAACAGGGGCTCTGCCCAGGTGAGAAGCTGGCCGAGAGGTGCAAGCGCCCGGGCACACACGACCGCCATTCCGCGATGTGCCTCGATTGCCTGTTCGACCCGGGCATTGTGGACCTTGGCCGGCGCCTCGGTGAGGCGGGCGGTCTCGGTCAGGAACGCGCATTTGCGCGCGTTGCTCTCGATGAGATCGACCTGAAATCCGGGGCGTTCGTGACCCGCGATGGCCAGGACCAACCCCGGCAATCCGGCGCCCGCGCCGAGGTCGAGCCAGGTCTCGGCATCGGGTGCGATCGCCCGAAGCTGCAGGGCATCCGCGATGTGGCGGGTCCAGACCTCGGACAGCGTGGCCGGTCCGACGAGGTTCTTCACGTTCTGCCAGCGCCGGAGCTGCGCGACGTAGATGTCGAGGCGCCGCGCTGTTTCACGTGAAACATCGGCCTCGGCGAGGACGCGTTCCCGGTCCGGTTCAGCGGCCATGCTTGGCGCCCTCACGTTCGCCCCGCCGCGCATGAGCCGCCAGCAGGGTGAGGGCGGCCGGCGTCACGCCCTCGATACGGGCTGCCTGCCCGAGCGTGCCTGGGCGAACGGTCTCGAGCTTCCCCCGCATCTCGTTCGAGAGGCCGGGGATCGCCGCATAATCGAGACGAATCGGAAGCGCGACGGCTTCGTCGCGCCGGAAGGCAGCGATGTCTGCGCGCTGCCGGTCGAGATAAACCGCATAGGTGGCGTCGGTGCACAAGCGCTCGGCGATGCGTGGGGAGACCGAGCCGAGTTCGGGCCAGACCGCGACGAGGCGGTCCCAGCCGATATCTGGGTAGGAGAGGAGCTGGAACGCATTCCGGCGAATGCCGTCTTGGTTCAAGTCGATCCCGACGGAGTGGGCCTCGTTCGGGGTCAGGCTCAAGGTGTCGAGGCGCAAGCGCGCGGCGTCCAGGGCCTCCTGCGAGGCCGCGAAATGCGCGGCGCGATGACTGCCGACGCAACCGAGCGCGGCACCGCGCGGGGTCAGGCGCTCGTCGGCATTGTCGACCCGCAGCGAGAGCCGGTATTCGGAGCGTGACGTGAACATCCGATAGGGCTCGCTCACGCCATGCGTGACCAAGTCGTCGATCATGACACCGAGATAGGATTCGGCCCTGTCGAACACGGTCAGGTCCGAGCCGCCGGCCAGGCGCGCCGCGTTGATCCCTGCCACCAGGCCCTGCCCCGCCGCCTCCTCGTACCCGGTCGTGCCGTTGATCTGGCCGGCCAGGAACAGACCGGGCAGACGCTTGGCCTGGAGGGTCGTGTCCAGTTCGCGCGGATCGACGTAATCGTACTCGATGGCATAGCCCGAACGCAGGATCTGGGCGCGCTCCAGCCCCGGGATCAGCGCGATCAATTGGTGCTGGATGTCCTCGGGCAGGGCCGTCGAGATGCCGTTCGGATAGACGGTCGGATCATCCAGACCTTCCGGTTCCAGGAAGATCTGGTGCCCTTCCCGGTCCCCGAAGCGCACGACCTTGTCCTCGATGGAGGGGCAGTAGCGCGGGCCGCGACTGGCGATCCCGCCGGAATACATCGGCGAGCGGTGGAGGTTGGCGCGAATCAGATCGTGGACGGCCTGCGTCGTGCGCGTGATCCCACACTGGATCTGCGGAGTGGTGATGCGCTCGGTCAGCGTGGAGAACGGGACCGGATCCTCGTCCGCGGATTGCATCTCGAGGGCGGACCAGTCGATGGTCCGCCCATCGAGGCGGGCGGGCGTGCCGGTCTTCAGGCGCCCGAGGGCGAAGCCGTGACGGTCGAGCGTTTCGGCAAGGCCCACGGAGGGTCCTTCGCCGACGCGTCCGGCCGGGATGCGTGTCTCGCCGATATGGATCAGGCCGCGGAGGAAGGTGCCCGTGGTGAGGACCAATGCGACGCAGGGGAGGGTCGTCCCGCCGCCCAGGACGACGCCGGTGACCCGGCCGCCCGCGACGCCGAGGTCGGCCACCTCCCCCTCGATGACCCGCAGGTTCGCAGTCTCGGCGATCGCTCCCTGGATGGCTCGGGCGTAGAGCTTGCGGTCCGCCTGCGTCCGAGGTCCTCGGACGGCCGGCCCCTTGCGGCGATTCAGCAAGCGGAACTGGATTCCCGCCGCATCGGCGGCGCGGCCCATGAGACCGTCGAGGGCATCGACCTCCCGGACGAGATGGCCCTTGCCGAGGCCGCCGATCGCCGGGTTGCAGGACATGGCACCGATGGTCGCCGCGCGATGCGTGACGAGCGCCGTTCGGGCGCCAATGCGCGCCGATGCGGCCGCGGCCTCGACGCCCGCATGACCTCCACCGACGACGATTACGTCGAAGGAATCGGATGTGTGAACCATGGTTGTGATTACGCGGGCGTGATGGGACCGGTCAACGCGTACGCGTCAAAGATCAGGGTTTCCACGTGAAACAAGGGACTTGTGCGCTTCGCCGAACACAGGTGATGCGATGGGCTCACCGACCCTTGCTCACCGGCCCCCTGCTCACTGGACCCTGGTTCACTTGCCGATGCAGAAGCCCGAGAACAAGCGATCCAGCATCTCCTCCACGCCGACATGTCCGGCGACCTCACCAAGGGCACGGACCGCAAGGCGCAGATCCTCGGCAGCCAGTTCGGGCAAGGCCGAGCCCTGAAGCAGGCGGTCGAGGTGTTCACGGCATCGGGTCAAGCCAAGCCGGTGCCGCTCGCGGGTGACCAGAGCGTCGCCGCCCGCGAGAGACTCGGCGGCCCGGGCTTCGACGAACCCCATCAAGTCTTCGAGGCCCACCCCCGTGAGTGCAGACACGCGGAGGCCGTCGTGATCCAGCCGGGGATCACCGGGAGCCGCCATATCCTGCTTGGTCCGAACCGCGATGGTGACTGGAGTCTGCGGAACTTCGTCGGTCGGTCTTCCATCGACCGACCCGTCTCGTTCCACATCAGCCGCCTGCAGCATCAGGACGAGGTCCGCCTGCGCCATCCGAGCACGGGTGCGGCGGATGCCCTCGGCCTCGATCGGGTCGTCCGTGTCACGAAGGCCCGCCGTATCGATCAGGATCACCGGCAGGCCGCCGAGATCGCAACGAACCTCGATGACATCCCGGGTCGTGCCGGGCGAGGCCGAGACAATGGCGGCCTCGCGCCGGCTCAGCGCGTTCAGAAGAGTGGACTTTCCCGCGTTGGGCGGCCCTGCCAGGACGACGACGTAGCCCTCCCGCACACGCTCGCCGCGACGGCCATCGGCGAGCGAACGAGCGATCTCGTCGCGCAAGGTCCGCGCATCTCGGTACAAGGCAGCATCGAGCGCAGTGTCGTCGACATCGCCCTCGTCGGAGAAATCCAGCGCCGCCTCGACTCCGGCTAGGAGGTCGATGAGACGGGTGCGCCAGTCCGAGACCTGACGCCCCAGGACACCGTCGAGTTGGCGCAAGGCCTGGCGTCGCTGGGCCTCGGTCTCGGCGTCGATGAGGTCCGCGATCCCCTCGGCCTCGGTGAGGTCCAGGCGACCGCTGAGGAAGGCGCGACGGCTGAAGGCGCCGGCCTCGGCCGGCTGGCAATCGGGAATGGCTGCGAGAGCGCGCAACACGGCTTCGCGGACCGCCAGACCTCCATGGAGGTGAAGCTCCGCCATGTCCTCTCCGGTGAAGGTGCCGGGGCCCGGCATCCAGGCCACCAACGCCTGATCGAGGACGTCGCCCTCCGGGTCCTTGAGCGTTCGCAGAGAGAGGCGGCGAACCGGGGGGAGGTTACCAGCCAGGCGCTGGATGACGTCGCGCGAGGCCGGACCGGTGATCCGGATCACGCTCACGGCGGCGCGGCCAAAGCCGGTGGCAGGGGCATAGATCGTGGTCGTGTTGGTCACTCGATCTGCTCCGTGGGATGAGCCAACCGCGCTGCTCAGCTCGATTTTAAGCCGACGAAACAGTTTATTTCCAATGGCAAGTAATAGGTGTTCTGGTCGTCGGATGTCACCTCATGCGCTCGTTGCGAACCAAGATTCCGATCGAAGCGAAGGACCTGCGAAAACGAAATGGGAGGCGCCGGCAAACGCCGGCGCCTCCCATGATTCCGGCATGAACCTGATGCGGATCAGGTGTTCATCGAGTCGAAGAAGTCGTTGTTGCTCTTGGTCTGGCGCAGCTTGTCCATGAGGAACTCGATCGCGTCGGTGACGCCCATCGGGTTGAGGATGCGGCGCAGCACGTAGGTCTTCTTGAGCGCATCCGGCGGCACCAGGAGCTCTTCCTTGCGGGTGCCCGAGCGCGTGATGTCGATCGCCGGAAAGATGCGCTTGTCGGAGACCTTGCGGTCCAGGATGATCTCGGAGTTGCCAGTGCCCTTGAACTCCTCGAAGATCACCTCGTCCATGCGCGAACCGGTGTCGATGAGCGCGGTGGCGATGATCGAGAGCGAACCGCCCTCCTCGATGTTGCGCGCCGCGCCGAAAAAGCGCTTGGGGCGCTGCAGGGCGTTGGCGTCGACACCACCCGTCAGCACCTTGCCGGAGGAGGGGACGACGGTGTTGTAGGCGCGGCCGAGGCGCGTGATCGAGTCGAGCAGGATGACCACATCGCGGCCATGCTCGACCAGACGCTTGGCCTTCTCGATCACCATCTCGGCGACCTGCACGTGGCGAGTCGCCGGCTCGTCGAAGGTAGAGGCGATGACCTCGCCCTTCACCGAGCGGATCATGTCCGTGACCTCCTCGGGGCGCTCGTCGATGAGCAGAACGATCAGGTAGCATTCCGGGTGATTGATGGTGATCGACTGCGCGATGTTCTGCATCAGCACGGTCTTGCCGGTGCGCGGTGGCGCCACGATCAGGGCGCGCTGGCCCTTGCCGATGGGGGCGACGATGTCGATGATCCGCGGGCTGAAATCCTTCTTCGGCGGATTGTCGAGCTCCAGCTTGAAGCGCTGAGTTGGAAACAGCGGCGTCAGGTTGTCGAAGTGGACCTTGTGCTTGATCTTCTCCGGGTTCTCGAAGTTGATCGTGTTGACCTTCAGCAGCGCGAAGTAGCGCTCGCCGTCCTTCGGTCCCCGGATCGGCCCTTCCACCGTGTCGCCCGTGCGCAGGCCGAAGCGGCGGATCTGGGTCGGCGAGATGTAGATGTCGTCGGGACCCGGCAGATAGTTCGACTCGGACGAACGCAGGAAGCCGAACCCGTCCTGCAGCACCTCGACGGTGCCGGCGCCGATGATCTCGACCTCCTTGGTAGCCAGTTGCTTGAGGATCGAGAACATCAGTTCCTGCTTGCGCATGGTCGAGGCGTTCTCGACCTCGACCTCCTCGGCGAAAGCGATCAGGTCGGTCGGCGTCTTGGACTTGAGGTCCTGGAGCTTGACCTCGCGCACGGCATCGAGATCGGCGGCAACGATTCCGCCTTCGGCCGAATCGTCCACGGGAAGGGTATCGTACGGTGACGTCATGGGAGATTCGGAACCGGCGGGAAGGGCGAGGCGGAGAGTCGGAGTTTTGGCGGTCGGAAGAAGCAGGAATTTCAAACAGGTCGTCGGGGAGTTTGATCGCCGGGCGCCTTTGCGGCGCCTGTCAGTCGGACCGTTATCGAGGACAACGGCTCCGCGCATCGTCTTTGCGGAGCCTCAGGCTCACGGATGCAGAACGGCGTAACGAGGAGAGAGCCCACCGCTAGCGCGTTCCAACGGTTTTCGCAAGCGCCGTCGCGCAGCCCCGGATTCACCGCCGGCGCAGGCGCACATACAGCGCGCCGCCGCCGCCATGGTGGCGCGCCGCCTCCTCGAAGCCGAGGACCACGTTGCGCAGCTCCGGAGAGCGAAGCCAGTGCGGCACGCTGCGCCGGAGCACGCCCCGCTCCGAGAAGGCATCGTCGTAGGTCGGGCCGCCCTTGCCGGTCACCACGAGGACATGGGTGTGGCCGGCGGCCCGGGCCCGCATCAGGAATCCGATCAGCGCGCCGTGCGCCTCCGCCTGATACATCCCGTGGAGGTCGATCCGGGCATCGACCTGAAGCGCGCCCCGGCGCAGGGCGAGGCGCACGCGACGCTCCAGACCGGGTGCCTGAGGTGGCGGTGACGGGGGCGCCACCGGTGGCGCCGGAAGTGTTTTCGAAAGTGGGCTCGGCCGCGAAGCGGCACGCTTGGCGAGCGTCTTCGGCATCGGCTTCGGGGGCGCGGGCTTCGGAGGCGCCTTCGGCGCGGCGACCGGCGCGGCCTTCGGGGAAGGCGCCTCGGCGGCGGGGGAGGGCGCCTTGGGGCGCGCGACCGCCCGCCCGCGCAGGGGCGTGATCAGCCGGGCGATCTCGCCCCACAGGTAGGCGTCCTCGCCCGAGAGGCTGCGGGGGCGTCGAGGGGGCCTCATGGCGTGCGCGGCCCTTCGGACTTTGGCAGCAGCACGATGAAGCCCACCGCATCGCGCAGGTTGCCCGCCCGCACCCCGGCCTCCGCGCCGGTGCCGAGGTAGAGATCGCCCCGGGCGGGCCCGACGATGGCCGATCCGGTATCGGCCGCCACCACGAGGCGGCCCGGCGCGGGGTCGCCGGCGATCCGGCCCTCGAGCCAGAAGGGCAGTCCGTAGCGCCACAGGGTGGCATCGATGGCCATGTTCCGGCTGGGACTCAGGGGCACGCCTGCGCCCCCGGGCGGGCCGAGGGCCGGATCGTCGATCTCCGCCAACCGGAAGAAGATGTAGGAGGCGTTGGCGCGCATCAGGCGCCGAGCCTGGTCCGGGTGCGCCCGCAGCCAGCCTGTCCAGCGCGCCAGAGTCAGGCCGTCGAGGGGAAGGTGGCCCTCCGCGACGATGAGCTTGCCGATGGAGGTGTAGGGCCGGCCGTTGCGGCCGTCATAGAGCACGCGCACCGAGCGCCCATCCGAGAGGCGGACCCGGCCGGAGCCCTGCACCTGCAGCACGAACAGGTCGACGGCGTCGCGCAGGTAGAGCAGGGGGCGCGCCCTCGCGCCAAGCGCCCCGTCCTCGATCGCCGCCCGGTCCGGATAGGGCTCGAACGCATCGCCGACCCGGCGCGCGGCGCGCAAGGCCGGGTCGAGGCCGGGCCGCGTCTCGCCGGGTTCCAGGCCGACGAGGTCGTCGGGCCGGGCGAGCACGGCGGCGGTGAAATCGGGCCCTGGGGTCGCGGATCCGACGAGCTCCGGCTCGAAATAGCCTGTGAGGAAGCCGGTGCGCCGCTCCGGGGCCGCGCCGGACGCGGGCCGGACGATGCGATAGGCGTCGAACGCCTCGGTGAAGAAGCGGACCGCCGCCTCGTCGGCTGTCGCCGCCGCTCGGGCGCAGGCCGCCCGAAGCCCCTCGGCCGATCCGGCGACGCTCGAAGGCTGAGGCGCGGCCGGCGCGGCCGAGCAGGTCCGGCGGAAGGCCGCGAGCGCCTCGGAGGCGTCGGGCCCCGGAAAGCCCGGGAGGGTCGCGGTGTCCACCGGCTCCAGCACGGCATCGCCCACGCGAAACGGCTCGGCCGCGGGGGCGGCCGAGCCGGGGAGGGGGAGGCTCAGGGCGAGGAGGGCGGCCAGGCTGGCCGCACGCATGGGAGGCGGGCTCACACGATGGCGGGCTGGCGGCTCAGGCGCCGGCTTCCGTCGCCACGAGCTGCCAGTTCGGATCGCGCGTGCCGAGCGTGCGGGCGAAGGTCCAGACGTCGGGCACCTCCACCACCGTCTCGGCGTTGCCATCCGTCACCTGGCCCTGGCCGTTGCGGGTGGCGGTGATGAGGTGGGAGAGGAAGCGCACGGTGACCTGGGCGACGCGGTTCTTCACGTCCACCGCGACGATCTCGGCCTTGTCGAGGGAGACGAAGGTGGTCTCCACGGTCTCGCGCCGGGCCTCGCGGGCGTCGATCTCGCGCTCGAAGCCCTCGCAGACCTCGCGGGAGAGCAGGCTGCGCAGGGTCTTGCGGTCGCCCTTCGCGAAGGCGATCACGATGGCCTCGTAGGCGCTCTTGGCCCCCTCGACGAAGGCGCGCGGATCGAAGGCAGGCTCCACTTGCACCACGGCCTCGAGCCCTTGGGCGATGGCCGAGCCGGGCTCGGCGATGCCGCGCCAGTCGCGCACATCCGCCTTCACCGCCGTCTGGCCGCGATCAGCCGGGGGCTGGGCGCGGTCGGCGCCGGGCAAGCGAACGACGTTGTCCCCGTCGCCGCGCGCGGCCGGGGGCTCGGTGCGGCTGCGGTCGAGGGGCTTGAAGGGCGAGCGCTCCGTGCCGGTCTTCTGCCCCAGGACGGAGCGCAGCCGCCAGATGACGAAGACCGCCAGCGCGAGAAAGATCAGGGTCGTCAAGTCGAAGGAGTCCTGCATCACCGATCCGATCGTGGCCGTCGCACGAATACGCTGTTCCAAAGGGCGCCGAAACCCAGAAGCGCCGAAACCCGGCCGGGCGTCCCGGCCGCGACACCGGCCCGAGCGCCTGACTCCGTCGCGCTTTAGCCGAGAGACGCGCGAGGATCGAGCCAGGCCGTCGCCGGAGCCGTGGCGCGAAGGCGCGAACCCTCGGGGGTCGCAAGAGCATATGGGGCATCCCGCGCATCGGTTCCAGGCGGTCCTTGCAGCGCGCTGCCGAGCGCCGGCCTTTCGGCCGGACGCCTCGCCTTGTTCCGTCCGGACGGGCGTGATAGCGCGCTTCCGCGCCGGCCGGGTGGCCGCGTCGTCGCCGACAGCGCGATTCGCCGCGATGCTCCGGCGTCAGCCGCAGCGTCGATCGGCGACGACATCGCCCACCCGCGGGCCCGAGGATCGAGGAAAGAGGACACAAACGCCATGGCCGACACTCCGACACCGAACGGCAACGGTGGCGCCACGGCGCAGCCCGACGACGGAACCCCCACGATCAACGCGCTCGCGCAGTACACCAAGGATCTCTCCTTCGAGAATCCGAACGCGCCGCGCTCCCTGCAGCCGCAGGAGAACGGTCCGCAGATCAACATTCAGGTAAACGTCAACGCCAAGCAGATCGCCGACATCGACTTCGAGGTCGAGCTGACCCTGGAGGGCGACGCCAAGATCGCCGGCGAGGTGCTGTTCGCCTTCGAGCTGACCTATGCGGGCATCTTCCGCATGCGCAACATCCCGCAGGACCAGCTGCACCCGGCCGTGATGATCGAGTGCCCGCGCCTGCTCTTCCCCTTCGCGCGCCAGATCGTCGCCGAGTCCGTGCGCAACGGCGGCTTCCCGCCCCTCTACATCGACCCGATCGACTTCGTCGGCCTCTACCGCCAGAAGGCGATGGAATCGCAGGCACAGGGCGAGGCCGGCCCGCTCGCCTCCTGAGGCGATGACGTCGCGGTCTCCTCGAGATCGCCACCCGTGACGCGCCCGCTTCGGATGCGTCACGGAATGCGGGCAAACGGCGTCCAGGCGCCTCGCTTGCGTCCCGGGATCGGAATCCGAGGCTTGGCCGTTATGGGCACCCGGCCCGGACGTCCCATGAATCCTCCCTGGCCGGCAGGACATGCCAGCCCCGGGATCCCATGCTCGCCGCCCATCACCTCGCCCTGATCAACGTCTTCAAGGGCGACATCCAGGGTGGGCTCGGGCCGTTCCTCGGCACCTGGCTTGCGCAAAGCGCATCCTGGAGCCCGGCCCGCATCGGCTTCGTCACCACCCTGGTGGGCGTCGGCGCACTGGCGCTCAGCGGGCCCTTCGGCGCCCTGGTGGATCGCCTGGGTCGGCCCCGTCTCCTGATCGCCCTCGCCTGCGCGGCCATCCTGTGCGGCACCCTGCTGCTGCTGCCGGCGCGCGGCGTCGTGAGCGTGTTCGCCGCGCAGATGATGGCGGCCGCGGGCGGCACGCTGCTCCTGCCGGCGGTCACCGCGCTCACCCTCGGCATCGTCGGCAAGAACCGGTTCCCGAAGCAGCAGGGCCGCAACCAGGCCTTCAATCACCTGGGCATCCTGATCGCTGCCGGCGCCATCAGCCTCGGCACCCCGTGGTTCGGGCCCGCCATCGCCTTCTGGGTACTGAGTGCCATGGCGGTGCTGGCGATCCTCGCCGCAGCGACGACCCCGGGCAACTGCTATAACGAGCGCCGCACGGTCGGCTGGCAGGAAGATGCCGAGGACGCACCGGAGCGGGCGGGCCTGCGCAGCATCGTGGCCAATCGCAAACTCCTCGTGCTCGCCGTGGCGCTCGCCCTGTTCAACCTCGGCAACGGCGGCATGCTCTCGCTCCTGGGCCAGAAGCTGGTGGCCACCGCCGCCGATGCCACGAGCTGGACCGCGCGCTACGTCATGGTGGCGCAACTGGTGATGATCCCCGTGGCGCTGTTTGCCGGGTCGCTCGCCGACCGTCGCGGCCGGCGCCAGCTCCTGATCGCCGCCTGCGCGGTGCTGCCCGTGCGCGCAGCGCTCTGCGCCGTCATCGACGATCCCCTCTGGCTGGTCTCCGCCGAGATCCTCGACGGGATCGCCTCCGGCATCATCGGCGTCGCCGTGCCCGTGGTGGTCGCCGACCTGACCTGGGGTTCCGGGCGCACGCAGACGGCGCTCGGCTCCCTCAACGCCATCCAGGGCATCGGCGGTGCGCTCTCGGCCTGGTACGGCGGCCTCGCCCAATCGGTGCTCGGCTGGGGCGGCGCCTTCCTGGCGCTCGGCGCGCCCGCGCTCCTCGCCCTCGGGCTCGTCCTCTGGCTCGACACCACTACGGAGCGCCGGGGCGGCAAGGCCGGTGGAACCGGCGCCGAGGCGAAGCGCGCCGATCGTGGCGGGGTCGCGCCCGAACCGGGTCCGGCCTGATCCGACAGGGCTCGGCATCCCGAAATCCCCGGCGTCGCGAAATTCTCGGCGGACCTGACGACGCGGGCGAGGGCTGGCCCCGGAACAGGAAGGCCATGCCGTTGTTGGCGCTGGACCCGTGCCGCAGGATCCGCACCGCGATGGACGATCAGCCCGACAGCCGCACGCTCCGCGTCACCGAGCCCCGCGCGGTGCCCTGGCTCAGCATCGTGTTCGGCTACGGGCCGATGGTGCCCTTCCTGGCGGGCGCCGCCGTCGCCTGGGGCTGGCGGGGCGAGGCCCTCGGCGACGCGGCCCTGCTCCTGACCCTCCTGTGGGGCAGCGCCATCCTGCTGTTCCTCTCCGGCGTTCGCCGGGGCCTGAGCTTTCGCACCGAGGGCGGGGCGACGCTGGCCCAGATCGCCACCATGATCGGCCTGTTCGGTCTCGGCTTCGCGGCGCTGGTGCTCACGACCCTGGATGAGGTCGTGGCCGCACTGGTCCTCCTCATCCTCGGCTTCGGCGCGCTGACCATCCTCGATCCGATCGCGGCCCGGCGCGGTGAGGCGCCCCTGTTCTTCGCGCGCCTGCGCCCGGTGCAGATCCCGCTGGCCATCCTGGGGCTCGGCGCCCTCCTCGCCCTGAAGCTCTGACGCCCGCGCTTGCCGCCCCCTCCCGCCCGCGATAGAGCCCCCGGACCCCCGAGACACCCCGACGGACACCGAATTCCATGGCCAAGGCCGAATCCAACAAGGCCGACACCCTGAAGCCGCGGCTGCCGCGCGGCTTCGTCGACCGGCGCGCCGACGAGATCGCCGCCCAGCACCGCATGCTGGAGACGATCCGCCAGAGCTTCGAACTCTACGGCTTCGAGGCGTTGGAGACCCCGTTCGTCGAGTACACCGAGGCGCTGGGCAAGTTCCTGCCCGATCTCGACCGGCCGAACGAGGGCGTGTTCTCGTTCCAGGACGACGACGAATCCTGGCTCTCGCTCCGCTACGACCTCACGGCGCCGCTCGCCCGGCACGTGGCCGAGCATTTCGACGCGATCCCCAAGCCCTACCGCAGCTTTCGCGCCGGCTACGTCTTCCGCAACGAGAAGCCGGGCCCGGGGCGCTTCCGCCAGTTCATGCAGTTCGACGCCGACATCGTCGGAGCCGGCTCGGTGGCGGCGGATGCCGAGATCTGCATGCTGATGGCCGACACGCTCGAGAAGCTCGGGCTCGCCGGCCGTTACGTGGTCAAGGTCAACAACCGGAAGGTGCTCGACGGTCTGATGGAGTCGATCGGGCTTAGCGGCCCCGACAAGGCCGGCCAGCGCCTGACCGTACTGCGCGCCATCGATAAGCTCGACCGGCTCGGCGACGCGGGCGTGCGCGAGTTGCTGGGCACGGGCCGCAAGGACGAGAGCGGCGATTTCACGAAGGGCGCGGGGCTGGCGGAGGACGCGATTCGGCGCGTCTTGAGCTTCACGGGCTGGACCGGCCCCGAGGCCAGCGGCACGGACAGCGCCGTGACGCTGGCGAATTTCGAAGCGTCCCTGTCGGACAGCGTCATCGGCATGGAGGGCGTGCGCGAACTCGCCGAGATGGCCGCCCTGTTCGAAGCCGCCGGCTACGACGGGCGCATCCGCATCGACCCCTCGGTGGTGCGTGGCTTGGAGTACTACACCGGGCCCGTCTACGAGGCGGAACTGACCTTCCCGGTCACCAACGAGGACGGCCAGGTCGTGCGCTTCGGCTCGGTCTCTGGGGGCGGGCGCTACGACGGCCTCGTCGGGCGCTTCCGGGCCGAGCCGGTGCCGGCCACCGGATTCTCCATCGGCGTCTCGCGCCTGTTCTCGGCGCTGCAACTCGTGAAAAGCCCGCTGCTGGAGGGCATCGCCAAGCCCGGTCCCGTGGTGGTGCTCGTGCTGGATCGCGAAAACATCGCGGATTACCAGCGCCTGGTCACGGCCCTGCGCGAGTCCGGCATCCGGGCCGAGCTCTATCTCGGCGGCTCGGGCATGAAGGCGCAGATGAAATATGCCGACCGGCGCGGTTCGCCTTGCGCCATCATCCAGGGCTCGAACGAGCGCGAGGCCGGCGAGGTCCAGATCAAGGACCTGATCGAGGGCGCCAAGGCGGCGGCGGCCATCACCAGCAATGCCGAGTGGAAGGCTGCTCGGCCCGCCCAGTTCTCGGTTCCAGTGGCCGAGATGGTGGAGCGGGTGCGGGAGGTCCTGGGACGCCATTTCTGATCGTCCCGATTCGGCCGTGGCGGACAGCGCCGCCACGGCCGGGCGGGGGGTTACGCGACCGAGATGTCGACCTGGATGTTGCCGCGCGTGGCATGCGAGTACGGGCACACCACGTCGGCGCGCTTCACGAGGTCCTCGGCGACGGCGCGGTTGAGGCCCGGCAGGGTGGCCTTGAGGGCGACGACGAGGCCGAAGCCGGTGCCGTCGTCGCGCGGGCCGATGCCGACGCTCGATTCGATCTTGGAATCCTCAGACACCGTGATCTTGTCCTTGCCGGCCACGAACTTGATCGCGCCGAGGAAGCAGGCGGCGTAGCCGGCCGCGAAGAGCTGCTCCGGGTTGGTGCCGGCGCCGCCGCCGCCACCGAGTTCCTTCGGGGTCGAGAGCTTGACGTCGACCTTCGAATCGTCGGTCGCGGCGGAGCCCTCGCGGCCACCGGTGGCATGGGCGTGGGCGGTGTAGAGTGCCTTCATGGTCGGTCTCTCCTCGTCGTCGAACGATGCGATCCTGCGCGATGGACCAGCCTACGCCCGGCCCATATCGATTGCGCACAATCTAGATTTCTTGTCGCACAGAACTCGATTGTGCGCAATATGAGTTTTGCATAAGCTGCTGACACGTCGCCGGTTCTAACCGGTCGTGCATCGAGAAGGACACCGCGCCATGTCGGGACGGCTGACCCGCCCGCCCACCGAACCGACCGCGGAGCCGCGGGGCACAGACGCGCTGAGTCTCGACAGCCAGCTCTGCTTTGCCGTCTACGCCACGGCGCATGCCTTCGGCCGCGCCTACCGCACGCTGCTCGCCGCGCACGATCTGACCTACCCGCAATACCTCGTGCTGCTGGTGCTGTGGGAAGACGAAGGCCTGACCGTCAAGGAGATCGGCCAGCGCCTGTTCCTCGATTCCGGCACCCTGACGCCCCTGCTCAAGCGCCTGGAGGCGGCCGGGCACGTGCGCCGCGCCCGCGACCGCGCCGACGAGCGGCAGGTGAGCATCCTCCTCACCCCCAAAGGGCGCGCCTTGCGCGCGCGGATGGAATGCGTGCCGGGCCTTGCCGGCGGCCTCACGGGCCTCGATGCCGACGGGCGACGCGGTCTCCTCGACACGCTCGTCCAGCTCCGCGCCTCGCTGCACGAGAACCTCGTGAACGAGGGGAGCCCCGCGACCGGGCGCGCGGATGATCGGGTCGGGGCGGAGGGCTGAGAACATCATGAAAGAGCCGCCCCCGCGGGTGCGGGAACGGCTCTCAGTCCGGCGTCCGGTGGATCGGCGGCCCCGTGCGGGGCCGGAATCCGGTGTTACTTCTGCGTGCCGAGGTAGGCGATCACGTCGGCGAGCTTCTTGTCGTCCTTGAGGCCCGGATAGACCATCTTGTTGCCCGGCACCTTGGCCTTCGGGTCCTTCAGCCACTCCTTGAGGTTGGCCTCGTCCCAGGTGATGCCCGAGCCCTTCAGGGCGGCGGAGTAGGTGTAGCCCTCGAGGGTGCCGGCCTTGCGGCCCACGACGCCCGTCAGGTTGGGCCCGACACCGTTCTTCCCGAAGGCGTGGCAGGCCTTGCACGGCGCGAAAGCCTTCTCGCCAGCCGCCGCATCGCCGGCCTCCTGGGCCTGGGCGGAGAGGGGCAGCAGCAGCGCGAGCGCGGCGCCGAGGATGAGGTGACGCATTGTTGTTTTCCTCCGTTGGGCGGCAGAAGCCGCCATGCTTATGGCAGAGCTTGATCTTTTAGAACAGATTGAAACTGAGAACGGCTACACGCTGACTCAGGCGTCTGCGACGAAACGAAGCTTCACGCCGAAGGTTTCCCTCACCCGCCAGGATTGGCGATCTGGCGGATGCAGTCTGTTCGGATTTGGCCTAAGCTTACGGGAAATCGCCCCCTGTTCTCTCCGGTCTCGGCTTTAGACCCGGCGACCTGAGCGCAGGCTGAAGGCGACCCTTTCGCGAGGAACGTCCCATGTCGATCGCCTTCCCCGTCCCCGACGCCGGGATCGTCGCCCGCCGCGACGCCATCATCGCGGGCCTCGCCCCCCTGGTGGCACCCGAAGCCCTGGTGACGACGGAGGACGAGCGCCGCGCCTTCGAGACCGACGGACTCACCGCCTATCGGCGGATGCCGCTCGCCGTGGTGCTGCCTTCCACCACCGCCGAAGTCTCCGCCGTGATGGCCTTCTGCCACGCCAACGGCGTGCGGGTGGTGCCGCGCGGGGCCGGCACCTCGCTGGCCGGCGGCGCCATCGCGCAGGAGGACGCGATCATCCTGGGGGTCGCCAAGATGAACCGGATCCTGGCCCTCGACTACGAGAACCGCACCGCCCGGGTCGAGTCGGGCATCACCAACCTCGCGATCTCCGGCGCGGTCAGCCACGAGGGCTTCTTCTACGCCCCCGACCCGTCGAGCCAGCTCGCCTGCACCATCGCGGGCAACATCGCGATGAATTCCGGCGGGGCGCATTGCCTGAAATACGGCGTCACCACCAACAACCTGCTCGGCGTCACCCTGGTGATGAACGACGGCACCGTCGTGGAGATCGGCGGCGAGCACCTCGACGCCGCCGGCTACGACCTGCTCGGACTCATCTGCGGTTCGGAGGGGCAGCTCGGCATCGTCACGGAGGCCACCGTGCGCATCCTGCGCGCGGCGGAAGGCGCGCGGCCGGCGCTGGTCGGCTTCGGCTCGGTGGAGGATGCGGGCGCCTGCACGGCGGCGATCATCGGCGCCGGCATCATCCCGGTGGCCATCGAGTACATGGACCGCGAGGCGATCCTGATCACCGAGGACTTCGCCCAGGCCGGCTACCCGCGCGACGCCGAGGCCATGCTCATCATCGAGGTCGAGGGGTCGGATGCCGAGTGCGAGGCCATGCTCGCCCGCATCGAGGCCATCGCCCGCGACTTCAACCCCACCAGCCTGCGGGTGTCGAAATCCGAGGCCGAGAGCGCCGCGATCTGGAAGGGCCGCAAGTCCGCCTTCGGCGCCACGGGCCGCATCTCCGATTACATCTGCATGGACGGCACCATTCCCACGGGTCAGCTGCCGAAGGTGCTGGAGCGCATCGGCGCGATCTGCGCGGAGCGGGGCCTGCGCGTCGCCAACGTGTTCCATGCCGGAGACGGCAACCTCCACCCGCTGATCCTGTTCGACATCAACAAGCCGGGCGAGATCGAGAAGG
The DNA here is from genome assembly GCF_028290105.1 of Methylobacterium sp. Taxonomy (GTDB): domain Bacteria; phylum Pseudomonadota; class Alphaproteobacteria; order Rhizobiales; family Beijerinckiaceae; genus Methylobacterium. The sequence goes on along the minus strand of NZ_JAQGKL010000037.1, from coordinate 15,959 downwards.
CGGAATCGGCCGGCGACGAGATCCTCAAGCTCTGCGTCGAGGTCGGCGGCTGCCTCACGGGCGAGCACGGCGTCGGCATCGAGAAGCGCGAACTCATGCGCTTCCAGTACGCCCAGGCCGATCTCGAGCAGCAGATGCGGGTGAAGAACGTGTTCGATCCCGGCTGGCTGATGAACCCCGCGAAGGTCTTCCCGCTGGAGGGCCGCGTCGGCCTCTGAAGCGCCTTAGGCGGCGAGACCGGGCGAGGCTCGGTCGGACGGAACTTGGTCAGACGGAACTTGCGCGAGATTGCCGTCGAGGGCCGCGATGGCCTGCTCCAACGCCGCAAAGCAGGTCGGGTCGAAGGCCGTGCCGAGGTCGCCGCGCATGATGTCGAGGGCCTTCGGGACCGGCATCGCCTTGCGGTAGGGCCTGTCGGCGGTGAGCGCGTCGAACACGTCCGCCACCGAGACGATCCGGGTCTCCGGCTCGATCGCCTCGGCGTCGAGCCCGCGCGGATAGCCCTTGCCGTCGAGGCGCTCGTGATGGGCACCGCCGATCCGGGCCATCTCGCGAAAGGCCGCGACGCGGGTGAGGATGCCTTCGGAGAGCACGGCGTGGTGGCGCATGTCCCGCCACTCGGCCTCGTCGAGCTTGCCGTTCTTGTCGAGGATCGAGTTCGAGACGCCGAGCTTGCCGACATCGTGCAGCAACGCGGCCCGGCGCAGCCAGCGCCGCCGCTCCGGCGTGAAGCCGAGTTCCGCCGCGATCAGGTCCGCATAGACCGCCACGCGCTCCGAATGGCCCGAGGTGAAGGGGCTCTTGGCATCGATGACCTTGGCAAAAGCGCGGGCGATGTCGTCGAGGTAATCCTCGTCCACCACCACGACGCGCTGAACCGGCTCCAGGGCCGCGACCGCCTCGGCGATCGCGTCCGAACCCAGCATCTCCCAGAAGCCCGGCATCGCGGCCGCCCGCTCGAAGCAGGCCACGGCGTGGGGATCGAACCAGGTGCCGCTGCGGCTCCGGACCTCGGCCAGCGCCGCCTCGCGCCCGGCCCCGGCATGGAAGACGTCGGCCACCTGGGCGAGGAGCGCGATGCGCGCATAGATCGGGATCGCCGCCCCCGCGCGGCGGTCCGGACGGCCCTTGCCGTTCCAGTGCTCGTCGAGGGCGTGGATCGCGCCGCAGACGGCGGGCGGGAAGCGCAGCTGCGCGGCGATCTCGGCGCCCCGCTGGCAGCGGGTCTGGATCAGGTCGTCGGCGATCTCGCCGCCGTTCTGCAGGATGTTGAGCACCGCCTTGAAGCGTTCGGCCAGCCCGGACTTCAGCCCCGTATGGGCGAAGACGAAGCCGAGCACCTTCGGCAGGCTGTCGCTGACGGTCTTGAAGTCGCGCTTGAAGTTGAGATCGTCGGAGAGATAGAGCTCGCAGATCCGGGCGGCGTTGCTGGAGCAGCCGAGGTCCTTGAGCATCACCGTGTAGTAGAGTTCCCAGAGTTGAGCCTCCGGCAGGCCCATCTGCCGGCCGACATGCATGCCGATCCAGGTCGCGCGCACGCAATGCCCGATGGGCTGGCCCTCGGTGAGATCGAGGGCGTGGCTGAGGGCCCCGAGCAGCTCCGAGAGCTTGATGCCGCCGGGCGCGCTCGGCGCGCCGTCGACGAGGTGCAGCGACATGTGGTTCCATCCCGACCAAGACCGATGCGAGTCTTAGCGTTGGAATACCAACAAGACTTTACCGGCGGCGTCTGAGAGCCCGGATTGCGCGACGCTTTTCGAAAGGGTTGCGCTCTCACGCGGGTGCGCCGAAGGCCTCGCAGCGGAAGGCGCCGTAATCGGTGCGGGCCAGGCGCTCGGCCAGCGCCGGCAGGAACAGCATCGCCTCCTCGGCCAACCGCCAGGGCGGGTTGATCACCACGAGGCCGTTGCCGTTGAGGCGGGTGGGGTCGGGGGCTGAGACCATCAGGTCGAGGCGCAGGGCCGGCCGCGCGAGGCCGCGGTCGAGATCGGCGATCATGCGGTCGACCTTGGCCACGTCCTTGATCGGGTACCAGCCGAGATAGGTCCCGGTGGGCCACTTCGCGACCGCCTTGGCGAGGGCCGCGCCGAGGCGGTCGATTTCGCCGAGTTCCTCGTAGGGCGGATCGATCAGCACCAGGCCGCGCCGTTCCGGAGGTGGGATCAGCGCGTTGAGCGCGGTCCAGCCGTCGAGATGCATGACCTTCGAAAGAGAATCCTGGTTGAAGCGCACCCGCAGGGTCTCGGCATCGTCCGGGTGCAGTTCCACGAACACGCCCTGGTCGGAGGGGCGCAGGAACTCGCGGATCAGAGCGGGTGAGCCCGGATAGGTCTCGGCCCCGTGCCGCTCCTGCGTGGCGGCCACCGCCTCCCGGTAGGGGGCGAGCAGTGACTCGACGGCTTCGGGAAACGGCGTCGCGAGCCGACCCCAGCCCTCGGTCCATTCGCCGGTGCGGCCGGCCTCGTCGCCGGTCAGGTCGTAGAAGCCTAGTCCCGCATGGGTGTCGATCGCCCGGAAGCCGCCGGGTTTCAGGCAGAGATGGGCCAGCACGCGGCAGAGCACGAGGTGCTTCAGGACATCGGCGAAATTGCCGGCGTGGAAGGCGTGGCGATAGTTCATGACCTCGGAACCCGTCTCAACCGCTGTCCCGGCCATTCCGCTTCGGGTCGGGATCACGAAAACGCTAGCGCGCGGCGTCGATCGCGACCTCGCCGGAGCGGCAATTCTGGCGCGCCACCTCGGGGCAGGGGGTGAAGCCGCGCAGGTCCTTGGCAAAGCAGATCCGGACCTCCTGCAACTGCCCGCCCCGGCAGGTGACCGACATCATGTCGGGGCGCAGGCCCCGGTTCGCCGTCACGAATTGCCGGGCGACCTCGATCGGCGCCATCCGGGTGTCGCGCTCCGGCGTCTTGAACGCGTCGGGAATGGTCACAGCCGCGCGGGCGTCACGGGCCGCCTGGAAGTACGAGATCGGGTCGAGGCCCGAGCAGGTGCCGTGGGTGCGCCACTCGTGCCGCGCCAGGCCCTCGCTCGGATAGACCTGCCCCGCCACCTCGATGGCCTGCCGCGTCGGCGAACGCTCGACGGCGGAACAGTTCGATGGGTAGCCCCGGGTGTATTGTGGCCAGAGGCCGTGGACGACGAAGCCGAGGCCGCGCCCCGACCGGCACTGCCCGTCCGCCTCGCGGCGGGCGCCGGGCCCGTCGCAATAGGTCGGCGACCAGGACAGGGCTAGGACGTAGAAGTCGAACGTGCCCTGGGTGCCGCCGCCGCGCTCGAAGCCCTGGGCCACGGCCTCGGGGGCCGCCAGCGCGAGAGCTAGGCCGGCGATCGCGAGGCGCGCGGCCGACCGGAGCCGGGACGAGCCGTTCACGGACGGGCTTCGCGGCAGGCCGAGGAATAGGCGTAGGCGAGGTTGCGATCGAGGCCGTGGACGCAGAACTCGATGCCCCAATCGGCGCCGATGATCCCGAGCCCGTCGCGCACGGAATAATCCACCTTGCGGCGGATGCCGTCGGAGGTGGTGGCCGTCGCGCTGCAGAAGCGGCGCGGGTAGTAGTCGAGGCCCCAGGGCCGCCAGGCCGTGCGCTCGATGTGCTCGTAGCGCAGGATGGTCAGCGACGAGTTCCAGAACTTCGCTTCCTTCTCGGCGAAATGCGTCGAGAGCCGTTCAAGAACCTCGGGCGCCTGGCAGCCAGGGATGTTGGCCTCGAAATTGAACTCGCGCTCCTCGGCGGGGGTGATTTCCTCGCGGCCCGAGCGGGCGAGCGCCGGCTGAAGGGTGCCGGCCAGCACGAGGCCAAGGGCGAAGGCGGTGGAGAGGGGGTTCGGGCGCATGCCGGCGACTTCCGCTGGAGTCCGTAAAGCTTCGCGGAACACTGGCGGCTCGGCCCGCCCTGTCAAGCGTGGGCCGTCGAACCGGGTCGCTTTCCCGGCGCCCTGGGGTTCGCCGGGCACAGTCCGGGCGCGACGTCAGTAGATCGGATCGTCGGGGCCCGGGGCGGCGAGCGAGAGCGGTTCGGCGGCGAAGTCCTCCGGCGGGAGGGCGGCGGCGACCCGGGGCGCGGGCAGGCGCGGAAGGGGTGCGCGCGGCGCGGCCGCATAGGCGACCGGTGGCGCGGGCGACCGTGCCGGTGCATGGGCGAGTTGCGAGGCCGCAGGCCGAGCGGGCTGGCGCGACGACATCGGGCTCACGCCGTAGGGGTCGTCCTCCTCCACGTCGACGGGCGCCTGGGGCGGGGCGGGCAGGCGCTCGGGCGGGCGCGGCCGGGCGGTGGCGCGGGTGGCCCCGTCGGTGCCGAGTTGCGGCGCGAACTTGATCAGCGGCTGGCAGATACGGCGCAGGCCGCGCGGGTCGTGCCGGGCGAGGTCCACGTGGATGTGGTCGTAGTGGAAGACGTTGGAGCCCGGTGCCAGCACGGTGGAGAAGCGGGCACACGCACCGAGGAAGACTTCGCGCAGGAATCCCTGCTCGGCCTCGGTGCCGCGCCAGCCGCCCTTCACCGTGATGACGTAGCCGTCGGCGAGCTTGAATGACATGACGTCGACGGCATTGCCGAAGGAATGCTCGGAGAGCTTGGCGCCGGCCTGGTTGTTGCGGCCCCGGCAGGCGTAGGTGCCCGCGTTGATCTCGGCCACGGGTTGCCCGAAATACAAGTTCGCCGCCGGCTGGATGGTGTCGGCGAGCCAGGCCTCGGCCTCGGCCAGCGCCGGGCAAGCCAGGGTGACGCGCTGCTTCAACGCGACGGTGCCCTTGCCGAGCCGGGTCACACGGTAGGGTTGGAGCATGCCGCAGACGCCGGGTCCGCTGATCTCCTTGGAGGGCGTGACGAACTCCGTCGCCTCGACGAGGCGCTTGGCGTTGCAGGCCTGCTCGGTCTGGTCACGCCAGGGCTCGCGCTGCTCAAACTTGTTGAGTGCACAGCCGGTGAGGCCCGCGCCGAACAGCGCCAGTCCCGAGAACGCAAATACGCTACGCCACATGATGCGGACGATGCGCAGGGTTCCGTAAACGATGGGTCAACGATACGGGGCGGACGGACGACCCTGTGGACGGGTGTTGACAGCGGCCGGCGTTGGCCGGACCAAGCCGCCATGCCATCAGCCCCCATGCCATCAACTCCCATGCAGTCACTCGTCGACCTTCGCACCCGCATCGCCGCCGGCCGCCTCGATCCCGCCGGGGCCATCCGCCTCGCGCAGGACGCCATCGCGGCGCGCGACCCCGAGATCGGCGCGATCGTCTGCGGGACCCCGGCCCCGGCGATTTCCGGTGACGGTCCGCTCGCCGGCATCGCGGTGGGCATCAAGGACATCATCGACACCGCCGACCTGCCGACGCAGATGGGCTCCCCCATCTATGCGGGCTGGCAGCCGAAAGCGGATGCGGCCATCGTCTCGCGGCTGCGGGCGCTCGGCGCCGTGCCGCTGGTCAAGACCACCACCTCGCCCTTCGCCAGCCACGACCCCACCGCGACCGTGAACCCGCGCGACCACGGCCACACCCCCGGCGGCTCCTCGGCGGGTTCGGCCGCAGCGGTCGCCGCCGGCATGGTGCCCCTGGCGCTCGGCACCCAGACCGGCGGATCGGTGATCCGCCCGGCGGCGTTCTGCGGGGTGGCGGCGATCAAGCCCTCCTTCCGCCTCCTGCCGACGGTGGGCGTCAAGACCTTCTCCTGGGCCCTCGATACGCTCGGTCTGTTCGGGGCCGGCATCCGCGACATCGCGCATGGCCTGAGCCTGATCACGGACCGGCCCGCCCTCGACCTCGACGAATCCGCATTCGCCCCGTGCATCGGCCTCTGCCTCCAGGACTTTGCCGCCCCGGCCGACTCGGACGCGCTGGCCGCTCTCCAGCGGGCCGCCCGCGCGGCGGAAGCCGCTGGCGCCCGGATCAGCGACCTCGCCCTTCCGTCGCCCCTGCCCGAGGCCTGGGCCCGCCATCCAATCATCCAGGATTTCGAGGGGCGCCAGGCGCTCGCTTGGGAATACGCGCATCACCGGGCCCGACTCAGCCCGGAACTCGGCGCGCAGCTCGATGCGGCGCAATCCCTCGTCGCCGCCCAGTACGACGATGCCCGGCGCAGCGCGCACCGCGCCCGACGCGTCCTCAAGGACGTGTTCGGCGAGGTCGACGTCATCCTGACGCTCTCCGCCCCCGGCCGCGCGCCCTCCGGCCTCGGCACCACGGGCGACGCACGCTTCAACCGCCTCTGGACCCTGATGGGCGTGCCCTGCGTCACCGTCCCGGTCCCCGGCGACGGGCTGCCGCTCGGCGTGCAGGTCATCGCGCGCTTCGGCGATGACGGCCGAGCGCTGGCCGTGGCCGGGATGATCGAGCGGGCGCTGGCCGCATAGCCCGACCCCGACAAGCTTGAGCCGATCCTGCGCAGGCGCTATCGCGCGGCGCGATCCCCTGCATGTAGGTCCGACGGCAGCCCCGATGCGTTCCTGGAAACAGGCTGTGGCCCGGGCCTTCGACGGGGCCGAAGGTTATGACGGCGCGGCCGCGATCCAGGCCGCGGTCGCCGGGCGGCTCGCCCAGCGCATCGGCGTGGAAGCCCTGGCCGCGAACCCGCGCATCCTCGAAGTCGGCTGCGGCACCGGTCTGCTGACGGCCGCCCTGCTCCGGCTCGGGACGGGGGGTACGCTGGTCGCCTCCGACATCGCCCCCGGCATGATCCTGCGCTGCCGGAGCCGGCTCGCGGACGCGCCGGACCTGCGCTTCGTCGCCATGGATGGCGAGCGGCCCTGCCTCGCGCCCGGCTTCGACCTCATCGCCTCCAGCCTCGCGGCGCAATGGTTCGAGGATCTGCCGGGCACCCTGGCGCGGCTCGGCGCGCTCCTGGCCCCCGGTGGCCTGCTGGCGGTGGCGACCCTGGCCTCGGGCACCTTCGCCGAATGGCGGGCCGCGCATGCCGCCCTGGGGTTCGAGGCGGCGACGCCCCTGTATCCCTCCCTCGCGGATCTCGCGGCTCTGACGATTCCAGGCTGCACGCTCACCGTCGCGGTCGCGCCCATGGTCGAGCGCCACGTCGATGGCCGCGCGTTCCTCGGCGCACTGCGAGCCATCGGCGCCCACACGCCGGGCGGCGGGCAACCCCTGTCACCGGGCGCCCTGCGTCGCGTCCTGCGGCAATTCGAGGGCGATGGGTCGGAAGTGACCTACGAGGTCGCGACCCTGCTCATGCGGCGCACCGGGCAGGGTTAAGAGTTTTCACGTGCAACAGGAGCCCGGCTCAAGGGCTCGGGTCGCCCGTCCCACCGCGCCGCAGCAGGAACACGCCCTGCGCGCCCATCAGGTTCCAGACCCACCAGGGCATCGAGAACCGCATCGGGCGGCCCCGCGCGTCGAGGGCCGTCGCCTTCTCGATTTCGGCATTCACCGTCCGGCACAGGCCGACGAAGTCGCGGATGGTGCAGTGATGGATGTTCTGCGTCTCGTACCATTCCTCCGGCATCAGGGCGGTGACCGGCATGCGCCCCCGCAGGGCGAGCTCCGAGCGCACGCGCCAATGCCCGAAATTTGGGAACGAGATGATGACTTGGCGTCCGATGCGCAGGAGGTGTTCGAGCACGATGCGCGGGTTGCGGGTGGCCTGGATGGTCTGGGACAAAACCACCACGTCGAAGGCGTCGTCGGGGTAATTCGCCAGATCGGTGTCGGCGTCGCCCTGGATCACCGGCAGGCCCCGGGCGAGGCAGGCGTTCACGCCCTCGCGCGAGAGTTCGATGCCGCGCCCGTCGACGCCCCGCCGGTCGCGCAGCAGCGCCAGCAAGCCCCCGTCGCCGCAGCCGATGTCGAGGACGCGGGCGTTCGGCAGCACGAGGTCGAGCACCACGAGGTGGTCGACGCGGGTGCTGCCGGCCTCCCCGCGCGGCAGGGTCTCGGCCGCTTCCCAGGGCCGGGCCAAGCTGGCCTGCGGGTCCGTCACAGGCCGCGCGCCCGGGCGGCCGCGTCGATGAAGCCCCGCGCGGCGGCGAACATCACCGGCTCGTCGAGCAGGAACGCGTCGTGCCCCTTGTCGCTCTCCACCTCGACGAAGGCGACGGGGGCGGAGGCCGCGTTCAGGGCGTGGACGATGGCGCGGGATTCCGAGGTCGGGAACAGCCAGTCGGAGGTGAAGGACATCACGCAGAAGCGGGTCTTCGTGCCCTTGAAGGCATTGGCCAGCACGCCGCCCTTGTCGGCGGCCAGATCGAAGTAATCCATCGCGCGGGTGAGGTAGAGGTAGGCGTTGGCGTCGAAGCGCTCGACGAAGCTGAGGCCCTGGTGGCGCAGGTAGCTCTCGATCTGGAAGTCGGCGTTGAACGAGAAGGTCGGGGCCGAGCCACCCTGGAAGCGGCGGCCGAACTTGCGGTGCAGGGCCGGCTCCGACAGGTAGGTGATGTGCGCGCCCATGCGGGCGACGCCGAGGCCCTTGGCCGGCCGGGTGCCCGCTTCGAGGTAGCGCCCCTCCGCCCAGGCCGGGTCGGCCATGATCGCCTGCCGGCCGACCTCGTGGAAGGCGATGTTCTGGGCCGAGTGGCGCGGGCCCGTGGCGATCGGCATGGCGGCGAAGACCCGCTCGGGGTAGCTCGCCGCCCATTGCAGCACCTGCATGCCGCCCATGGAGCCGCCGATGCACAGGAACAGGTCCCGGATGCCGAGCCGATCCAGCAGCATCGCCTGGGCGCGGACCATGTCACGAATGGTCACCAGCGGGAAGTCGAGGCCGTAAGCGCGGTTCGTCGCCGGATCGATCGAGGCGGGGCCGGTGGAGCCCATGCAGGAGCCGACGACGTTCGAGCAGATTACGAAGTAGCGGTCGGTGTCGACGGGCTTGCCCGGCCCCACCAGGGTCTCCCACCAGCCACGCTTGCCCGTCACCGGGTGGGTATGGGCGAAGTGCTGATCGCCGGTGAGCGCGTGGCAGATCAGGACGGCATTGGAGCGTGCCGCGTTGAGGGTGCCCGCCGTCTGGTAGGCGATCTGGAACGGCGCCAGTTGCACGCCCGCATCCATCGCCAGGGGTTCGTCGAGGCCGAACTGCGCCACGAGCCCCTTCGGCTCGCGGGCTTGCGACACCTCCAGGCCCGGCGCGTCGGCGCGGGCCGCGTCGTCCTCGGGTGTGCCGGGCTTGATGGCGGTATCCAGCGACATGGTCATGGGGCGGGTTGGAGGAGGCAACGCATTGGCCCCCAAGGGTAACAGGCGGATGGCTTGGTATGCCATGCGCGAGAGGGCCGTGCGACATCAGCCGTTGAGGTAGTGTGCGGACCCTCACGCGTCAACGAAAGGGGAGCGGTGTCACGCGCTGCTCGGACGCGCCTTTGCGCGACGTCGATCCGGCTCATCCGAGGAGACCGCATCCGCCCGGCACAGGAGAACCGTTTTCATCCAAACGGAAACGGCTCTGGCCCTTGGCCGCGTGCGATCGTAGACCGGGCGGCGATGACGGGGAGGCGAGACCCCGTCGCGATCGACCGACCTCGTTCCCCGGACCCTCGCGAGCCCCGCATGCGCTTCACCACGAGACCCGCGCCGCCCCTCGACAACCTCGGCGACCTGCGCGCCGAGATCGACCGGATCGATGCCGAGATGCATGCCCTGCTGATCCAGCGCGGCTCGATCATCGACCAGCTGATCGCGGTCAAGCGCACCTCGGCCACCGGCTCGGCCTTCCGGCCCGGGCGCGAGGCCTCGATGATGCGCCGTGTCGCCGAGCGCCATCGCGGGCTCCTGCCGCTGGACACCGTGGAGGGCATCTGGCGGGTCATCATCGCCACCTTCACCTACGTGCAGGCGCCGTTCTCGGTGCATGCCGACATCTCGGGCGGCGACGCGCCGATGCGCGATTCCGCCCGCTTCCATTTCGGCTTCACGGTGCCCTACCGAGCCCATCCGACCTGCCTCGCGGTGATCGAGGCGGTGGCCGCTTCGCGCGGGGATCTCGGCATCTTCCGCCTCGATCCCGACGGCTCGGGCGCCTCCTCCGACGCGGCGCCATGGTGGGAGGGCCTCGTCGGGGAGGGCCGCCCCAAGGTCATCGCGCGCCTGCCCTTCATCGAGCGGCCCACCCATCCGGCCGGCACGCCCGTCTTCGTGGTCTCCAACCCCCTCGACGATCCGGCCGCCGCCCAGCGCGACTGGGTCCTGCACGCCACCCGCGTCGGCGCCTGGGCGCCGGAGGCGGCCCGCGCCCTGCAGGACCTCTACGGCGAGGTCGTGGCCCGCGCCCCGCGAGGCCCAGGCGAAGGGGAGGGCCAAGGGGAGGGCCAAGGCAAAGGCCACTGCCTGCTCCTCGCCGTGCCCGGCGGCGTCGGCACCCGGCAATTGCACGAGGCCCTGACCCGCGCCGGCGCCGCCCCCGAAGCCCTCGACGAAATCGGCAGCCACGCCGCCCGCTTCCGGGTCTAGGGCGACCGGGATTCGGATCGGACCGACGTGACGGAGGCGCGGCCATGCCGACCCTGACCCTGGAGCAGGCCCACGACCTCGTGGCGGCGGCGCTGGTCCGTTGCGGGACCGCGCCGGTGGCGGCCGACAGCACCGCCCGTGCGCTCGTGGGCGCCGAGGCCGACGGCCTGAAGGGGCACGGCCTGTCGCGGGTGCCGGCCTATGCCGCCCAGGTCCGGACGGGCAAGGTCGTGGGCGAAGCGCTCGTCGCGATGACGCGCCCGCGGCCGGGGCTACTCGCCGTGGATGCCGCGCACGGCTTCGCCTATCCGGCCCTCGACGCGGCCGTGGCGCATCTCCCCGGGATCGCGCGCGCGCAAGGGATCGCGGCGGCCGGCATCCGCCGCTCGCACCATTGCGGCGGCGCCGGGCGCCCCGTGGAAGCCCTGGCCGAGCAGGGCCTCGTGGCCATCCTGTTCGCCAACACCCCCGCCGCCATGGCGCCCTGGGGCGGCGCGCGTGCCGTCCTGGGCACGAACCCCATCGCCTTCGCCGCCCCCTTGGCCGGCCGGCCGCCCATCGTCGTCGATCTCTCGCTCTCGAAGGTGGCGCGCGGCGCCATCGTGGGCGCCCGCCAACGCGGCGAGGCGATCCCCGAGGACTGGGCGCTCGATGCCGAGGGCCGGCCCACCACCGATCCCGACCGGGCCCTGGCCGGCACGATGCTGCCCCTCGGCGACGCCAAGGGCATCGCCCTCGCGCTCATGGTCGAGATCCTGGCCGCGGGGCTGGTGGGCGCGCACTTTGCCGGCGAGGCGGCCTCGTTCCTCGACGCGGCCGGCGACCCGCCCGGCACCGGCCAGCTCATCCTCGCCCTCGACGCGAACGCCTTCGCGGGCGATGCGGTGGAGCGGTTCGGCGTGCTGGCCGGATCCATCGAAGAACAGGAGGGCGCCCGCCTGCCGGGCAGCCGGCGCCTCGCCCTGAGGGCGCGGGCGCGCATGGAGGGGCTGACGATCTCCGACGCGCTCCTGGCCGAGATCGCGGCGGCCTGAGGCGCGCATCGCCGGCCCGGCCCCGCGATGCTCGCAAAGCCGGGCAAGCTTTGTTAGACGGGCGGTTCGCACATCAAGTGGCCGCCCTCATGTCCTCTGCCCCCCTCGCCCCTTCACGCCCGGTGCCCCGCCCCGGCGTCCTCGCCATCGAGGCCTACGTGCCCGGCAAGAGCGGCGCGCCGGGCCATGCGAAGGTGCACAAGCTCTCCTCCAACGAGACGCCGCTGGGGCCCAGCCCGAAGGCGGTGGCGGCGATGAGGGCCGAGGCGGCCAAGCTCGAGCTCTATCCGGACGGCACCTCCCGTCAGCTCCGCGAGGCGATCGCGGCGCGCTACGGCCTCGATCCGGCGCGCATCGTCTGCGGCGCCGGCTCGGACGAGCTGCTGTCCTTCCTCGCCTACGCGTATCTCGGCGCCGGGGACGAGGGCATCTTCACCGAACACGGCTTCCTGGTCTACCGGATCGCGATCCTGGCCGCCGGGGGCACGCCCGTGGTGGTCGAGGAGCGCGACCTGCGCGCCGACGTCGACGCGCTGCTCGCCGCCGTCACGCCGCGCACCAAGATCCTGTACCTCGCCAACCCCAACAACCCGACCGGCACCTACCTGCCCTTCGACGAGGTGCGGCGCCTGCATGCGGGCCTGCCGCCCCACGTCCTCCTCGTCCTCGACGGGGCTTATGCCGAGTACGTGCGGGCGAACGACTATGCCTCCGGCCTCGACTTGGTGCTCGAGGCCAACAACGTCGTGATGACCCGGACCTTCTCGAAGATCCACGGTCTCGCCGCGCTCCGCATCGGCTGGATGGTCGGCCCGGCCGAGGTGGTCGATGCGCTCAACCGCATCCGGGGGCCGTTCAACCTGTCGGGCGCCGGCATCGCGGCGGGCGCAGCCGCCATCGCGGACGATGCACACGTGGCCGCGGCCATGGCGCACAACGACACCTGGCTCGGCCGCATGAGCGAAGCGGTGCGGGACCTCGGCCTCACCGTGACCCCGAGCGTCGCCAACTTCATCCTCGTCCACTTCCCCGACACGCCGGGCCGCTCGGCGGCGGACGCGGACGCGTTCCTCTCGGCACACGGTGTCATCACCCGCCGGGTCTCGTCCTACGGACTGCCCGATGCGCTTCGCGTCACCATCGGAAGTGCGGAGGCCAACGGCGCCTTCCTCGCCGCGCTGACCGCCTTCGTGCAGGACGAGCGGGGTGCCTGAGTTCGACACCCTCGCCATCGTCGGCCTCGGGCTGATCGGCTCCTCGATCGCGCGCGGCGCCCGGCAATTCGGCCTCGCCCGGCGCATCGTCGCCATCGACCGGGACGCCACGGTGCTGGAGCGCGTGCGCGCGCTCGACCTCGCGGATGAGACCACCGACGACCTGGCAGCGGGCGTGGCCGAGGCCGACCTCGTCATCCTGTGCGTGCCGGTGGGTGCTGTCGGCTCGGTCGCCGAGATCATGGGACCGCACCTGAAGGCGGGCGCCATCGTCTCGGATGTCGGCTCCGTGAAGGCCTCGGTGGTGGCGGCGGTGGCGCCGCACCTGCGGGAGGGCGTGCATTTCGTGCCCGCCCACCCCGTGGCCGGCACCGAGTATTCCGGGCCGGATGCCGGGTTCTCGACCCTGTTCTCCGGGCGCTGGTGCATCCTGACGCCCACCGAGGGCACGGACGCGGAGGCGACCGCCCGGGTCCAGCGCTTCTGGGAAGGCCTGCGCGCCATCGTCGAGACGATGACGCCGGAGCATCACGACCTCGTCCTGGCGATCACCAGCCACGTGCCGCACCTCATCGCCTACAACATCGTCGGCACCGCCGCCGATCTCGAAGCGGTGACGCAATCGGAGGTGATCAAGTTCTCCGCCGGCGGATTTCGCGATTTCACCCGCATCGCGGCCTCTGACCCGACCATGTGGCGGGACGTGTTCCTGACCAACAGGGAGGCGGTGCTGGAGATGCTCGGGCGCTTCAACGAGGATCTCGCCGCCCTCGCCCGCGCCATCCGCTGGGGTGACGGCGACGCGCTGCACGAACTCTTCACCCGCACCCGCGCCATCCGCCGGGGCATCGTGGCCATGGGCCAGGAGACGGCGGAGGCCGATTTCGGGCGCGCCCGCCCAAGCGAGCCGAAGCCCGACATCGCTTAGTAGAGCGGCGGGAGCTTCACGCTCGGGATCGGGAACGGTCCGAGCGTCACCCGGCCATCCGCGAGGCGGAGAGGCGGCAGCGCCTTCAGGGACGCATCGCCCTGAGCGGGTACGCCGGCCTCGGCGCTGGCCTGGTTCCGCCGGGCGCCGAGGAGCTGGCCCACCAGATTGCCGATGAGCGCGCCCTTCTCCGCGCCGAAGCGCTGGCCCATGACCTGACCGATCAGGGCCTCCACGCCCGCCGCGCGCAGGTCGAGCTGGCCCTGCGGCCGGTGTGCCGCGTCGAGGTCGAGGGTGCCCTTGGCCTGGAGCCGGCGCTCGCCCTTGACGAGGGACAGGAGGGTCAGGTCGAGGCTGCCGCCGGCCTGACGCCAGGCGTCGAGCTCGCGCGCGATCGTGCCGGTACTCAGGGTGGTGGCCCGGTTGATCGTGGCGTCCAGGGCGAGATCCGCCGGATCGGCATTGCCCAGGGCCGCGTCGGCCAGCGGCAGGCGGATCTGGGTCAGGCGCAGGCTGGTGTCGACGGCGCCGTCGGACGCAAAGCGACCCGGTGTCGGACGGGCGTGGAACTCGAGGTGCTTGGTGTCGAAATCGATCGGGTCCGCGCCGGCATCCCGCACGCTGCCCTTGGCGCCGTCCGCCACCAGGGAAGCGCGCACGAAGCCGTCGGAGGCGCCGTGGAAGCTGCCCTCCAGTGAGGTCCAGGTCGCGTCAGCGGTGAGGTCGCCCTGCTCCACGTGGAAGGGCCCCGCGACTTCGAGAATGCCCTGGCGCGGCTGGTAGACCTGCACCACCGCCGTCACCGGCCCGAGGGTGAAGCGGCTGTCGGAGCGGGCAAAGGCGAGGGAGGCGCAGCGCAGTTCGATCCGGAACGGATAGCCGGTGATGGAGCGTTCCGCGCAGGTCCAGCTTCGGCCGGCGGCCTCTTCGCGGACGAGCCAGGCATCCATCTCGGCAGCGGCCCGGTGGCGGATGGTGAACCAGCCGATCGACCAGGCGATCACCAGGGCGGCGAGCAGGATGTAGGGAAGAAACAGTCCCTTGCGCGAAGGGGGACGGGCCGGGGTCGGACTCTGCGCCATCGGGTTTTCGTGTCCTGCGCTCGCATCGGGGACCGCGCCCTCATTATGAGCGTCCCGGGGACAAGGCTTGGCAGGGTCTCGACGGCGAAAGCATGGCGGGCCTGCTGCGAGGCCCCGAACATGCGCTCACGATATCAGGGGGTGGCGACGCCGCGATCAGTGCGCGGCGTCGGCTTTCTGATCGGCGCCGAGGTCGGCCACGATCGCCTCGCGCTCGGCCTCGTCTTCGGCGAGCCGATGGACGTGCATCTCCGTGGCACCCTTGTGCCGGGCGCGGGCGATCCAGTTGCTGTGCAGGCGCTCGCGCGGGCTTTGGCCCGCGGAGGCGACGGAGACCAGTTCGCCGATTCCGGTGGCGTCGCGGCGTACGGCCAGGACCACCGCCTCGCCCATGTCGTCCAGCTCCGGCTCGGCCAGTTCGTGGATGCCGACCACGTAGCGGCGGCCGGAACGTCCGCGCCACGCGCTCAGCACCAGGGCTGGGGTGCCGCGCAAGCCGGCCGTCGTCCTCAGGCGTTCCTCGCGCACGTCACGTCTCCGGGCTCGATCGTCCTTCAAGTCGCGGAGTGCGGCCGACCAGGACAGGGCTCTCTTGTTCGCCATTTGTTCCACATTAATCTTAACGTTTCGTTGGCGTCAAGGACGACGCCCCGCCTCCATTTAGATAGGGATGACACGAGTTATCCACAAGCCGAAACGCGGCCTCGCGCCTGCGTCGCAGACGTCCTCAGACGACGCGCGAAGCGTCCCGTTCCGCCTTCGAAGTTGGCTCTGACGGCGCGTGCCCGTGGGCCGCGAGCTCAGTCCGGCCGGCAGCCAGAAGCGCGTTCGAGGCGGTCTCGATCCGGTCCTGCACGACATCGAGGAAATGGGTGCGGTCGAGGCCCGGCAGGATCGGGGCCAGGAACTCGATCACGGAGGTTCCCGGCCGCCGTAGCAGGCTGCGGCGCGGCCAATGCAGGCCGGTGTTGAGGGCGACAGGCAGGCAGGGGACGCCGAGCGCGGCATAGAGGTGGGTGATGCCGAGCTTGTAGGCGGGGGCCGCGCCGGGCGCACGGCGGGTGCCTTCGGGGAAGATGATCAGTTGGCGGCCGTCCCGGATCGCATCGGCCGCGGCCTCGTTCATGGCGCTCATCGCCCGCGTGCCCTTGCTGCGATCGATGGCGACCATGCCGGAGCGTGAGAGGTACCAGCCGATCAGCGGGATCCAGAGCAGTTCGCGCTTCAGGATGTAGGCAAAGTCCGGGAAGCGCGTGACGAGGGCCAGGGTCTCCAGGGCCGATTGGTGCTTGGCCGCCACCA
>NZ_JAQGKL010000032.1 GCF_028290105.1 Methylobacterium sp. | reverse complement strand
CCGCGCTCCAGGGTGCGGCGGAAGCGGGTCTCTTCCAGGCGCAGGGTCTCGGCGATGAGCCCCTCGGCGCGGGTGAGCTCCGGATAGGCTTGGCCCATCTCGCGCAGCAGCGTCGGCACGAGGCGGTACATGACCGGCTCGCGCGAGCCCAGCAATTCGAGGTGGCGCATGGCGCGGCGCATGATCCGGCGCAGCACGTAGCCCCGGCCCTCGTTGCCCGGCAGCACGCCGTCGGCGACCAGGAAGGAAGCGGCGCGCAGGTGGTCGGCGATGACCCGGTAGGAGGCTTGGCTGGCCGGCTCCGGCGGACGCCCGACCGCGTGGCTGACCGCGTCGATGAGGGCGCGGAACAGGTCCGTCTCGTAGTTGCTCTTCACGCCCTGGAGGATCGCCGCCATGCGCTCCAGGCCGAGGCCCGTGTCGATGGACGGGCGCGGCAGGGCGAGGCGGTTGCCCGGCTCGATCTGCTCGTACTGCATGAACACGAGGTTCCAGAATTCGAGGAAGCGGTCGCCGTCCTCGTCCGGAGAACCGGGCGGGCCGCCCTGGAGCGACGGGCCCTGGTCGATGAAGATCTCCGAGCACGGGCCGCAGGGGCCGGTATCGCCCATCTGCCAGAAATTGTCGGAGGTGCCGATGCGGATGATGCGGTCGTCGGAGAAGCCCGCGATCTTGCGCCAGAGGCCGGCGGCCTCGTCGTCGTCGGCATAGACCGTGACCAGCAGCCGGTCCTTCGAGAGGCCGAACTCCTTGGTGATCAGGTTCCAGGCCAGCTCGATGGCGCGCGGCTTGAAATAGTCGCCGAACGAGAAGTTGCCGAGCATCTCGAAGAAGGTGTGGTGCCGGGCGGTGTAGCCGACATTGTCGAGGTCGTTGTGCTTGCCGCCCGCGCGCACGCATTTCTGCGCCGTGGTGGCGCGGTCGTATGGGCGCTTCTCGACGCCTGTGAAGACGTTCTTGAACTGCACCATGCCGGCATTGGTGAACATCAGCGTCGGGTCGTTGCGCGGCACCAGCGAGGAGGACGGCACGACTTCGTGGCCCGCCTTGGCGAAGTAGTCGAGGAAGGTCGACCGGATCTCGTTGACGCCGCTCATCGCATCACAACTCTGTCGTAGGGTGCCGCAGGAGCGCGCACGCCCGGGTTCCGCCGAGGCATACGCGCGCCGCGCGGGATGAAGTCCCTTGTGTCCGAGAGAGGCCTGGGATCAAGGGGTTCCGCCGCGCTGGCGCACTCATAAGGAGCGTTCCGGCGCAAGTCACGGTCCGGTTTCGCTTTTGCTCACCGCCGCGCTTAAGAACACCGTTCTCCACCACACCTGGGATTTCCAACGATGCCCGTCGAAATACGCCTCCTCGCCTGGTCCTGCCTGCTCGGGCTGGTCCACGTCATCGCGGCCTCCGCCAGCGGCCTGCAGCAGCGGGGCGGCCTCGACTGGGCGTCTGGCAACCGCGAGGGCCGGACACCGGAGGTGACCGGCGCGGCGAGCCGCCTGGAACGCGCTTCGAAGAACTTCTTCGAGACCTTCCCGATCTTCGCCGCCCTCGTCCTCGCCTGCGTGGCGACGGGCCGGCACAACACGGCGGTGGTGCTCGGCGCCTACCTCTATTTCTTCGCCCGGCTCATCTATCTGCCCGTCTACGGCTTCGGCATCCCCAAGATCCGCTCGATCATCTGGGGCGTCGCCATAGTGGGCATCCTGTTCGTGATGTGGGGCTTGTTCATCAAGCTCCTGCCCTACACGCCCTGACGCGGCGATCCCCTTGCCGGCGGCGCCGCCAGGCTCATATCGTCGGGGCTCAACCGCCCCGACCATGCGGGCGGATCCCAGGGAGACATCCATGCGATCGGTCCTCACCGCGACGCTCCTGGCCGGCTGCGCCGCGCTCGCGCTCTCCGTCGGCGTCCATGCCCAGGGCGCGGCCCCCGCAGAGACCAAGGCGAAGGCCGACGCGCTCGAAAAGCTCACCGGCATGCAGAGCACCGGCACCGCCGAGGCGCCCGAGATTCCCCAGACCGGCCGGCGCGCCGACGCGCTGCGCAAGACGCTGGCCAAGATCAAGCTGCCCGACGGCTTCAAGATCGATCTCTACGCGGTGGTGCCGGATGCCCGCTCCATCGCGGTCGGGCCCAATGCCGGGGTGCTGTTCGTCGGCACCCGCAAGTCCAAGGTCTACACCGTCACCGACCGCGACAAGGACCGCGTCGCCGACGAGGTCCGGGCCTTCGCGCCGGGCATCGACTTCAAGATCCCCAACGGCGTCTGCTTTTCCAAGGACGGCGTCCTGACCATCGTCGAGCAGAACCGCGTGCTCTCGTTCCCGGCGGCCGAGTTCTTCTACGAGAGCCCGGACGTCGCCGCCGGCATCCTGGTCAAGCAAGGCGCACTGATCCCGGCGGCGGAGGAGAGCTACAACCACACCGCCCGGATGTGCCGCGTCGGCCCCGACGGAAAGACCTACATCTCCCTCGGCCAGCCCTACAACGTGCCCCCGGCGGCCAAGCGCGACCTCTACGCCCAGACCGGCATCGGCGGGATCATCCGCATGGACGCCGACGGCAAGAACCGCGAGGTCTACGCCACCGGCATCCGCAACTCGGTGGGCATGGATTTCAACCCCGCCGACAAGGCCCTGTGGTTCACCGACAACCAAGTCGACGGCATGGGTGACGACACGCCGCCCGGTGAGCTCAACCGCATCGCCAAGGCCGGCGAGACCTTCGGCTTCCCGTGGTTCGGCGGCGGCCATGTCCGGACCGTCGAGTACAAGGACGAGACGCCGCCGAAGGAGGCGGTCTTCCCGCAGGCCGAATTGCCGCCGCACGCCGCCGACCTCGGCATGACCTTCTACACCGGGCGCTAGTTCCCCGAATCCTACCGCGGCGGCATCTTCACCGCCGAGCACGGCTCTTGGAACCGCACCCAGCCCATCGGTGCCCGCATCATGTTCGTGCCCGT
>NZ_JAQGKL010000026.1 GCF_028290105.1 Methylobacterium sp. | reverse complement strand
TTCAAGAAGGAGACCACGCTCAGCCGTGAGCTCCTCAGCGAGTACCCGCGTTCGCAATGGTGGCAGTTCGCCGTCATCGACGACCGTCTCATGACCGAGATGGAAGCGATGCAGAAGCAATACGACGAGTCGAAGAAGCGCCTCGAGCAGCGCTTCCTCGACAAGGTCGAGAAGCTGCAGCGCGGCGACGAGTTGCCCCCCGGCGTCATGAAGATGGTCAAGGTCTTCGTGGCGGTGAAGCGCAAGATCCAGCCCGGCGACAAGATGGCCGGACGTCACGGCAACAAGGGTGTCGTCTCGCGGATCGTCCCGATCGAGGACATGCCGTTCCTGGAAGACGGAACGCATGCCGACATCGTGCTGAACCCGCTCGGCGTGCCCTCGCGCATGAACGTCGGCCAGATCTTGGAAACCCACCTCGGTTGGGCGGCGGCCGGTCTCGGCCGAAAGGTCGGCCAAGCGGTGGACGCCTATCTGCGCAACCAGGACATCGAGCCCCTGCGGGACGAGATGAAGGCGATCTACTCTCCGTCAGAGCTCGAAGGGCTGTCCGACGACGAGCTCGCCGAGGCCGCCAACAACGTGCGCCGCGGCGTGCCGATGGCGACACCGGTGTTCAATGGCGCCAAGGAGGCCGACATCGAGCAAATGCTGGAGCTGGCCGGTCTCGACCGGTCTGCCCAGTCGACGCTCTATGACGGCCGCTCGGGCGAGCCCTTCGACCGCAAGGTGACGATGGGCTACATCTACATGCTGAAGCTGCACCACCTCGTGGACGACAAGATCCACGCCCGGTCGATCGGACCGTACTCGCTCGTCACCCAGCAGCCGCTGGGCGGAAAGGCGCAGTTCGGCGGTCAGCGCTTCGGCGAGATGGAGGTCTGGGCGCTCGAAGCCTACGGCGCCGCGTACACGCTGCAGGAGATGCTCACGGTCAAGTCGGACGACGTCGCCGGCCGCACCAAGGTCTACGAGGCCATCGTGCGCGGCGACGACACCTTCGAGGCCGGCATCCCCGAGTCGTTCAACGTGCTCGTCAAGGAGATGCGCTCGCTCGGCCTCAACGTGGAGCTCACCTCCTCGAAGAAGTCCGCCAACGACCAGATCGAGCCGCCCGCAGAGGCGGCCGAGTAACCACCGCACCACGCTCCCGCGCCGGCTCATCGATGCCGGCGCGGTCCGAGCGGGGAGGGGAAGCACCTCCCGAAGGACCTAACGGTGAGCGACGATCCGGCCGGTCGTCGCCACCGCTTCCGTTTTCAGCACGCGGTCAGCCCCTCGGCGGAGGGTGCGCCTCGTCAGCAGGAGTCGATCCATGAACCAAGAGGTCATGAATCTTTTCAACCAGCAGGCTCAACCCCAGAGCTTCGACCAGATCAAGATTTCGATCTCGTCGCCGGAGAAGATCCTCTCCTGGTCCTTCGGCGAGATCAAGAAGCCCGAGACGATCAACTATCGTACGTTCAAGCCCGAGCGTGACGGCCTGTTCTGCGCGCGCATCTTCGGACCGATCAAGGACTACGAGTGCTTGTGCGGCAAGTACAAGCGCATGAAGTACAAGGGCGTCATCTGCGAGAAGTGCGGCGTCGAAGTCACCCTCGCGCGCGTCCGGCGCGACCGCATGGGCCATATCGAGCTCGCCGCCCCCGTTGCGCACATCTGGTTCCTGAAGTCGTTACCGAGCCGCATCGGCCTGCTGCTCGACATGGCGCTCAAGGACCTCGAGCGGATCCTCTACTTCGAGTCCTACTGCGTCATCGAGCCGGGCCTCACCCCCCTGAAGGAGCGTCAGCTCCTGTCCGAGGAGGAGTACCTGCGCGCCCAGGAGGAGTACGGCGAGGACAGCTTCACCGCCATGATCGGCGCGGAGGCCATCCGCCGGATCCTGCAGGAGCTCGACCTCGACGGCATCGCCGATTCGCTGCGCGAGGAGATCGCGACCACGACCTCCGAGCTGAAGCCGAAGAAGCTTCTCAAGCGCCTGAAGATCATCGAGGCCTTCCAGATGTCGGGCAACAAGCCCGAATGGATGATCCTCACCGTGGTCCCGGTGATCCCACCGGACCTGCGCCCGCTCGTCCCGCTGGACGGTGGCCGCTTCGCCACGTCCGATCTGAACGATCTCTATCGCCGCGTCATCAACCGTAACAACCGCCTGAAGCGGCTGATCGAGCTGCGCGCGCCGGACATCATCATCCGCAACGAGAAGCGCATGCTTCAGGAGGCGGTGGATGCGCTATTTGACAACGGCCGCCGCGGACGCGTCATCACGGGAGCCAACAAGCGCCCGCTGAAGTCGCTCGCCGACATGCTGAAGGGCAAGCAGGGCCGCTTCCGTCAGAACCTGCTCGGCAAGCGCGTCGATTATTCCGGTCGCTCGGTCATCGTGGTGGGTCCGGAGTTGAAGCTGCACCAGTGCGGTCTGCCGAAGAAGATGGCCTTGGAGCTGTTCAAGCCGTTCATCTACGCGCGTCTCGACGCCAAGGGCTTCTCCGCCACGGTGAAGCAGGCGAAAAAGCTCGTGGAGAAGGAGAAGCCGGAGGTCTGGGACATCCTCGATGAGGTGATCCGCGAGCACCCGGTGATGCTCAACCGCGCGCCCACGCTGCACCGCCTCGGCATTCAGGCCTTTGAGCCCAAGCTGATCGAGGGCAAGGCGATCCAGCTCCACCCGCTGGTCTGCGCCGCCTTCAACGCCGACTTCGACGGCGACCAGATGGCCGTGCACGTCCCCCTGAGCCTCGAGGCTCAGCTGGAAGCGCGCGTCCTGATGATGTCGACCAACAACATCCTGCACCCGGCCAACGGCCAGCCGATCATCGTGCCTTCGCAGGATATCGTGCTCGGCCTGTACTACTTGTCCATCGTCGCGGAAGGGGCCATCGGCGCCTTCGACCCGACGAACAAGAAGAACCCGATGCAGGGCGTATTCGGCAACATCGGTGAGCTCGAGCATGCGCTCGCGGCCAACACCGTGAAGCTGCACACGAAGATCCGCTGGCGCTGGAACGGCATCGGGCCGGACGGTGAGCCGCTGACCAAGACCTACGACACCACGCCGGGCCGCGTGATCCTCTCGACCGCTCTGCCGCTGCACAAGAACGTCCCCTACGACGTCGTCAACAAGCTGATGACGAAGAAGGAGATCTCCGCGATGATCGACACCGTCTACCGCCACTGCGGTCAGAAGGAGTCGGTGATCTTCTGTGATCGCATCATGGCGCTGGGCTTCAACCACGCGTTCAAGGCGGGCATCTCGTTCGGCAAGGACGACATGGTGGTGCCCGACAACAAGTGGCCGATCGTGGACGACACCCGTGCGTTGGTGAAAGACTACGAGCAGCAGTACAACGACGGCCTGATTACCCAGGGCGAGAAGTACAACAAGGTTGTCGACGCCTGGGCAAAGTGCTCGGACAAGCTCGCCGCCGAGATGATGCTCCGCATCTCCACCGTGCAGAAGGACGAGAATGGCGCCGACAAGCAGGTCAACTCGATCTACATGATGAGCCACTCCGGTGCGCGTGGTTCGCCGGCGCAGATGAAGCAGCTCGCCGCCATGCGCGGACTGATGGCCAAGCCCTCGGGCGAGATCATCGAGACGCCAATCATCTCGAACTTCAAGGAAGGCCTTGACGTGCTCGAGTACTTCAACTCCACCCACGGTGCCCGCAAGGGTCTCGCGGACACGGCGTTGAAGACGGCCAACTCCGGCTACCTGACCCGTCGTCTCGTCGACGTGGCGCAGGACGCGGTCATCCGCGAAGTCGATTGCGGTACCTCGAACGGCATCAAGATGCGCGCCATCGTGGATGCGGGCCAAGTTGTGGCTCCGCTCTCGATCCGTATTCTCGGCCGTGCCACGGCCGAGGACCTGGTGGCTCAGGACGGCACCGTCATCGTCAAGACCAACGAGACGATCGAGGAGAAGCACCTGCCGGCGATTCAGGCGGCGGGAATCCAGGAGGTGAAGATCCGTTCGGTGCTCGTCTGCGCCACCAAGAGCGGCGTCTGCGCCACCTGCTACGGGCGCGACCTTGCCCGCGGCACGCCCGTCAACATGGGTGAGGCGGTCGGCGTCATCGCGGCGCAGTCCATCGGCGAGCCGGGCACCCAGCTAACCATGCGTACCTTCCACATCGGCGGTGCGGCCCAGATCGCGGATTCGTCCTTCATCGAGTCGAGCTTCGAGGGAACGATCAAGATCCGCAACCGGGCACTGGCCCGCAACACCGACGGCGACCTCATCGCCACCGGCCGTAACGTTGCCGTCGTCATCGTCGGCACGGACGGCGCGGAGCGGGCGGTTCACCGCCTGCAATACGGCGCACGCCTGCGCGTCGACGAGGGCGACAAGGTCAAGCGCGGCCAGCGCATCGCCGAGTGGGACCCCTACACCCGCCCGATCATCACCGAGACGGATGGCGTGGTCGCCTACGAGGAGCTCATCGACGGCCAGTCGATCACCGAGACCACCGACGAGTCGACCGGCATCGCCAAGCGCGTCGTCATCGACTGGCGCGGTACCGCCCGCACCGCCGACCTCAAGCCGGCGATGCTGGTGCTCGACGACGACGGCAAGCCGATGAAGCTGCCGCGTGGCTCGGACGCCCGTTACTTCCTGCCGGTCGACGCCATCATCGGCTACGACCCGGGCGCGAAGGTGAAGGCGGGCGACATCCTCGCCCGCGTCTCCACCGACTCCGCCAAGACCCGCGACATCACCGGCGGTCTGCCGCGGGTGGCGGAGCTGTTCGAGGCGCGTCGTCCCAAGGACGCGGCGATCATCGCCGAGAAATCGGGCACGATCCAGTTCGGCCGCGACTACAAGAACAAGCGTCGCCTGACGCTGACGCCGCATGATGGCTCGGATGCGGTCGAGTATCTGATCCCGAAGGGCAAGCACATCCACCTTCAGGACGGGGACGTGGTCGAGCTCGGCGACTACATCGTCGATGGCAACCCTGCGCCGCACGACATCCTGGCGATCAAGGGCGTGGAGGAGCTCGCCGCTTACCTCGTCAACGAGATCCAGGAGGTCTACCGGCTCCAGGGCGTGTCGATCAACGACAAGCACATCGAGGTCATCGTCCGACAGATGCTGCAGAAGGTCGAGATCACCGATGGCGGCGATTCCGATATCCTGACGGGCGACCAGATCGACCGGACGGAGCTCGCGGACATCAACGAGAAGCTGCTTGCCGAGGGCAAGAAGCCGGTCGTCGGCGTTCCCGTGCTGCTCGGCATCACCAAGGCGAGCCTCCAGACCAAGTCGTTCATCTCGGCGGCTTCGTTCCAGGAGACCACCCGCGTCCTCACGGAGGCGGCCGTCAACGGCAAAATCGACTACCTCGAGGGTCTCAAGGAGAACGTCATCGTCGGTTCGCTCATCCCGGCGGGTACCGGCTCCATGGCCGCCGAGATTCGCGCGGTCGCGCGACGTCGCGATACCCTCATCCTTCAGCAGAAGGCCGCCGAGAGCGGGGCACGGACCCTGTCGGAGCTGCCGCCCGCCGCAGCGGAATAGGGTCGTCGGCGAGCCAACAAGACGCGAAAAAGGGGCTGCCCGAGGGGCAGCCCCTTTTTCGTGGCGTACCCCCCAAAATCACAGGGCGACGACGTCCCTAACTTCATGATCCCGTAACGGAATGGGTTGACGCCGACCGAATCCCCCTCTATTAGGCCCTCATTGACCGGCTGGCAGTAGGCAGCAATCGATCGTGAGGCTCAAGCCTCGATCCAGGCTACCTAAACGCATCCGACTTCAACAGACGAACACGTGTCAGTCCGGCATGATCGCTTGCTTCGATGCAGGTGATCCTCTGCTTGCAACGGCGCGCCAAAGGCTGAGATCAGCCTGGGGCGCGGTTTTGCGTTTCGTCGCACACCACTGTGCGATGCCGGGACGGGCCACAAAGAGATTTGGATTTCGACGGTCGCCGACGACGGTGACGCGTTTCGAGAGGAATGGCATGCCGACGATCAACCAGCTGATCGCTCAGCCGCGCAAGGCGCAGAAGAGCCGCAACAAGGTGCCGGCGCTAGACTCATGCCCGCAGAAGCGTGGCGTCTGCACCCGCGTCTACACGACGACCCCGAAGAAGCCGAACTCCGCGCTCCGCAAGGTTGCCAAGGTTCGTCTGACCAACGGCTTCGAGGTCATCGGTTACATCCCGGGTGAAGGTCACAACCTTCAGGAGCACTCCGTGGTGATGATCCGCGGCGGCCGCGTGAAGGATCTGCCAGGCGTGCGCTATCACATCCTGCGCGGCGTGCTCGACACGCAGGGCGTCAAGGGCCGCAAGCAGCGCCGTTCCAAATACGGCGCCAAGCGCCCGAAGTAAGACCGATATTCGCGCACCCCGTAAGGATGTCGCCGGCCTCGATGGCTCAGGCGGCCTGCGCGGGGTGGTTTCAAGACCATAGATTGATACGGAGCGAGCGATGTCCCGCCGCCATTCTGCCGAGAAGCGCCAAATCATCCCGGACGCCAAGTAATGCGACGTGGTGCTGACCAAGTTCATGAATTCGATCAAGTAAGAGGGCAAGAAGTCCATCGCCGAGGGTATCGTGTACGGCGCGTTCTACATCGTCGAGAACCGCGCCCGCGCCAATCCCATCGAGGTGTTCCGCGCGGCTCTCGAGAATGTCGCTCCGGCGATCGAAGTGCGTTCCCGCCGTGTGGGTGGTGCGACGTACCAAGTTCCCGTCGAGGTGCGCACCGAGCGCCGGCAGGCCCTGGCGATCCGCTGGCTCATTCAGGCTGCCCGCGGCCGCAACGACCGTACCATGGTCGAGCGCCTGTCGGCCGAACTGCTCGACGCCGCGAACAACCGCGGCAACGCCGTGAAGAAGCGGGAAGACACCCACCGGATGGCGGAAGCCAACCGCGCCTTCTCGCATTACCGCTGGTAAGCGGACCCGGACCCTTTCAGGAGCAATCCGATGCCCCGCACGCACGCGATCGAGGACTACCGCAACTTCGGCATCATGGCTCACATCGATGCCGGCAAGACCACGACCACCGAGC
>NZ_JAQGKL010000009.1 GCF_028290105.1 Methylobacterium sp. | reverse complement strand
GGCGCGCTCGCGGGTGCGGCCATCGGCGGCGCCAGCGGCGCCATCGTGGGCGCCTCCACCGCCCCGCGCTGCCCCTACGGCACCTACCGCGACGCCTACGGCGACGTGTACTGCCGCTGAGACCCGGACCCGCGCGGCCGGACCGGCCGCGCGTCGCGACGAGGCTTCCTCTCCCCCGAGAGGGAGCCTTTTTTCATGGGTCGCCCGGCTTGTCAGAGGTCGGAGCGCATCTCTGCCTCCATCCAGGCCAGCATGCCCGCCGCCGCCGCGCGGCCGGAGGCGAAGGCGCCCTGGAGCAGGTAGCCCCCGGTGGGCGCCTCCCAGTCCAGCATCTCGCCGGCGACGAAGGTGCCGGGCCGCCGGGCCAGCATGAAGCGCCCGTCGAGTTCGCCGAAGCTCACGCCGCCCGCCGTCGAAATCGCCCGGTCGATGGATCGCGGCGCGCGGACGCGGACCGGCACGGCCTTGATCAGCGCGGCCAGGGTCTCGGCCGCGACGGGGAGCGGATGGGCGGCCTCGCGCAGGAGGCCGATGCCCACGGGCGCCAGGGCCGCGTCCTTGCGCAGGCGGTTGGCCAGGGACAGACCCGGCTTCGGATCGGCCAGGGATCGCGCGAGGGCGGCCGCGCCCACATCCGGGCGCAGGTCGACGTGCAGGACCGCCTCGCCCCGCTCCGTCGCCGCCCGGATGATTCGCGAGAGGGCGTAGATGGCGCCGCCCTCGATCCCGTCGGCGCTGATCACCGCCTCGCCGCGCACGGTCGCGCCGTCGATCGACAGGGCGATGCGCTTCAGGGGCGCACCGGCGAAGCGCTCGGCGAAGATGCCGGACCACGCGACCGTGAACCCGACATTGGCGGGCTTCAACGGCGACACCGCGACGCCGTCGGCCGCGAGCAGCGGCACCCAGGCCCCGTCCGAGCCGAGGCGGGGCCAGCTTGCGCCGCCGAGTGCCAGCAACACCGGGCGGTGCGCGGTCACGACCGGCCCCTCGGGCGTCTCGAAGGCCGGACCGCCGGGATCCGACCATCCGGTGAAGCGATGGCGGGTGCGGATGCGTATCCCGAGCCCGTCGAGGCGCCGGAGCCAGGCCCGCAGCAGCGGCGAGGCCTTGAAACTGTCCGGGAACACCCGGCCGCTCGACCCGACGAAGGTGGGCTCGCCGAGGTCGTCGCACCAGCCGCGCAGGGCGTCCGGCGGGTAGGCCGCGATGGCATCGGCCAGCGGTCCGCCCTCCGGATGGTAGCGTGCCAGGAAGGCGGGCAACGGCTCGGAATGGGTCAGGTTGAGGCCGCCGCGCCCGGCGATGAGGAACTTGCGCCCGACGCTCGGCATCCGTTCGTAGAGGGTCACGGCGTGGCCGGCGCGCGCCAGCACCTCCGCCGCCGCGAGGCCCGCGGGGCCGCCCCCGATCACCGCCGGGCCCGAAATGTCCGGTCCGGTCCGCTCGCTGTCCGTCATGCATCCTGGGAAGCCGTCGCGCGGCGGCCCTGTCAAGCGTGGCGGTCGCCCGCCCTTGATTCGCCTCGGTCAGAGCCCCAACTCCGGCCCATCGGCTGCGGGCCCCTCTGGCGGGATGCTGCATGATGCGTTCCGTGATGTCGGAGCCGATGCTTTCTCTCCTCAAGAAGCATCGACGGTCCCGCGTCATGGTTGATTTTTTCTTTTATGACTGGCTCGGCAAGCCGGTCTGGATGTGGCTCGGCTTCCACGCCCTGGTCGCCGGGCTGCTCGCCTTCGACCTCGGTCTCCTGCACCGGGACAAGACTCACGAGATCGGCGTGAAGGAGAGCCTCCTCCTCACGGCCTTCTACTTCACCCTCGGCATGCTCTTCGGCGGCTGGGTCTGGTGGTATCTCGGGCCCCAGGCGGGCCAGGAATACGTGACCGGCCTCGTGGTCGAGAAATCGCTGTCGATGGACAACGTCTTCGTGATCGCGGTCATCCTGACCTCGCTCGGCATTCCGCGCGCCTCTCAGCACCGGGTCCTCGTCTGGGGCATCCTCGCCGCCGTGCTGCTGCGCGGCCTGATGATCGGACTCGGCGCGGCCCTCGTGCACCAAGCCGCGTGGGTGCTCTCGATCTTCGCCGCCTTCCTCATCTTCGCCGGCCTGAAGATGCTGGTCTCGAAGGAGGAAGCGGCGGGCGACATCCGCGAGAACCGTGCCGTGCGCTTCCTGCAGCGCGCCCTTCGCATCACGCCCGAACTGCACGGGCAGCACTTCGCTGTGCGCAAGACCGACCTGAAGACCGGCAAGCGCGCCGTCTGGCTCACCCCCCTCGCACTGGCGCTCATCCTGGTGAACGGCGCCGACGTGATCTTCGCCGTCGATAGCGTGCCGGCGATCTTCGCCATCACCACCGACACCTTCGTGGTCTACACCTCGAACATCTTCGCGATCCTGGGGCTGCGGGCCCTCTACTTCGCGCTCGCCGCGATGGTGGATCGCTTCGCCTACCTCAAGACGGCGCTGGCCTTCATCCTGATCTTCATCGGGGGCAAGATCGTCGTCGCCGACACGTTCGGCCTCGTCCACGTGCCGCCGTGGGTGTCGCTGGCCGTCACCGTGGTCTTCCTCGCGGCCGGCATCGCCTACAGCCTGTGGCGCACGCGCGGGGTCGTGGCGGAGGAGCCGCATGGGGCGCAGGCGGTGCACCGCGCCTGAGGCAGGCCTCCTCCCCACGTTGAGGCAAGACAAAGGCCCGCTACCGCCCCGGCAACGCCGCGATCAGGTCACGCAGGGTCGTGATCGTCGAGGCGTCGGCGACGCCGTCGACGCGGGCCTGACGGAAGTGGCGCTGGAAGGCGGTGACCACGGCGCCCATGCGGGCGTCGAAGGTGCCCGTCACCGGCAGGTCGTAGCCGTAGAGGGCGAACATCGCCTGCAGCGCCTCGATCGGCGGTCCCGCATCGCCTTGCGCGAAGAAGCGCCCGTCGCGGATCGGGGCCGGGGGCACCCAGTGGCCGATGCCTTCGCGCGCCAGCCGGTCCCAGGGGAAGTGCTCGCCGGGATCTTTCTTGCGCTCGGGTGCGATGTCGGAATGCGCGAGCACCCGCTGCGGCGCGAGGCTCCAGCGCCGGGCAAGATCGCCGCACAGGGCGATCACCGCCGCGATCTGCGCATCCGGATAGGGCGGCAGCCCGTCCACATGGCCGCCATTGACGATCTCGATCCCGAGCGAGCGCGCGTTCACGTCGCCGATCCCGGCCCAGGAGGCCCGGCCCGCATGCCAGGCACGGCGACCCTCGGGGACCATCTGCACCACGCGCCCATCCTCCAGCACCACGTAATGGGCCGAGACCTCCGCCACCGGGTTGGCGAGGCGCTGCAGGGCGGCCGCCGCGCTCTCCATGCCGGTGTAGTGCAGGATGAGGAGATCGACCGGCCCGCCCGTCCGCTCGCCGTGGTTCGGCGAGGGGTGGACACTGGTAGCGATCGGGCTTTCCGCCGTCGGCTTCACTTGAGACCTCGCTCGGCGCTGATCTGGTCGTAGGCCGCATTGATGGCGGCGAGCCGTCGGGTGGCGATGGCCACCGCCTCCGGCGGCAGGCCGCGCGCGATGGCGCGGTCCGGGTGGTTCTCCACCACCAGGGCGCGGTGGGCCGCCTTGAGGGCGCCGTCCTCCACGCCGTGGTCGAGGCCGAGCACGAGATAGGGATCGTCCGCGAGGCGGACGTGCCGCGCGGCGATGCGGCGGAAGGCGGCATCGTCGTAGCCGAAGGTCTCGGCGACCGCGCGGAGATATCGCTCCTCCGCCTCGTGGATCGCCCCGTCCGCCTTGGCGATGTGGAACAGCCCGTCGAGGACGTCCTCCAAGAGGGCCGGCTCGTCGTGGAAGGTGCTGGCCAGTTGCCGCGCGTAGGCCTCGAAGCCGTTGGAGGTGCCCTTGGCCAGATCGAACAGGCGCTGCACGCCGGGGCGGGCGCGCTCGTCCACCTGCACCACCTTGGCGAAGGCCTCGACCTCGGCCGGCGTCACCACGCCATCGGATTTCGCCATCTTGGCGGCGAGCGCCACGAGGCCGGTGGTGAACACCACGTCGCGCGGGGTGGTGCCGAACAGCGCGCCCTCGCGGTCCACCAGGAAGTGCCCGGCGACCCCGCCGACGAGCCCGCCCAGAGGCCCGCCGATGGCGAGCCCGAGGCCGGCTCCCCCGAGCTTGCCCCACAATCCCATGCTCATCGGCAGCCCCCACGGGCACGGGCATCGGTCCTGAAACGGGGGAGAGGCATGGGCTTGATCAACGTCGACGCGAAACGAAGGGCGTCCTTACACCGGACGCCCCGGTTTCGGCGAGAGTCCCTGTTCGACGGGAATTCCTGTTCGGCGAGAGTCCCTGTTCGGCGAAAACCCCCGATGGTCCCCCGCCTCAGCGCCGGGCGCAGAGGCCGACGAGGCCCTGGCTCTCGCTGGGGCAGGCCGCGCTCAAGCTGCCGTCGGCGCCCGCCGTCACGATGGCGCTTCCGCCCTTCAGGCACAGGGCCGAGGCCAGGATCTCGTTGCCCTCGCAGGTGACGGCACAGCCCGAGGCCGGGCAGGTCTCCTGGCGCACCACCCGGAAGGGAGAGGCCGAGGACACGGAAGCGAGGCCCGCCTGCCCCGCCTCGCCCTTGGGACCGGCCGGCCCCGCCGGGCCGCGCTCGCCGGGCTGGCCCTTCGCGCCCGCCTCGCCCTTCGGCCCAGGCTCTCCCTTGGGTCCGGGCTCTCCCTTGAGTCCGGGTTCACCTTTGGGACCCGCGTCGCCCTTCTGTCCCGCTTCTCCCTTGGAACCGGGCGCGCCCTGCGGCCCCTGAGGGCCCGGAAGGCCGGCGACACCCTGGGGGCCGGCCTCACCGGTCTGGCCCGTATCGCCCTTCTGGCCCGTCTCACCTTTGGGGCCCGGCTGGCCGGCGGGGCCGCAATTGGCGATCACCGCCTCGCGCTCGTCCTCGCCCGCCTTCAGGGTCGCGATGCAGTTGGTCGGCACGTAGGGCAGGCGGAAGACGAAGCGGCCCCGGCTGTCGGCGATGATCGAGATGTCCTCGTCGAGCACCACCACGGTGCCGCCCTTGCGCACGCTGCCGGAGATGCGCAGGTCGCCGTTCTCGAAGCGCGCATCGTAAACCTGGATCGGCTGCGACGCGGCCTGCGGCCGCCGGGCCCGGGAGGCCTCGGCTCCGGGCTGCTGCCTGGGCTGTCCCGGCGCCGTCTGCGCGGCGGCGGGCGCCACCCCCGCAACGGTGATCAGGCCCGACAGGACCACGAGGGCACGAGCGAGGCGCATGGAGTTCTCCCGGCTGATCCGCGTCTGCTGCGCGGCAGGTGTGGAGTGCTGCCCTGCCCCCATCACACCGTCAAGCGTGGCGCCAACGATCGCGCCCGGCCCGGGCGGACAGGGCCGGAAGCGCTCCGTCCACAGCTGTCCACAGGCCAAGCCTTTGAAGGCTCGTGAAATTCCGGACGCCCCCTGAAACCGATTGAGTATGTTCCTGCTTTGTTCCTATGTGGCGGAACAGGAGCGGAGCCGATGCGTCACGAACCCGAAGAACCTCCCGACATCCAAAAGTCCGACATCCAGGCGGCACCAGCCGAGCCGGCCAGTCCGAAGCCGTCGGACCGCGCCCCCCTGGATCTGGCGGCCCTGCGGGCCTTCGTGGCGGCGCGCGGGGAGGCTGGCGCATCCCGGGGCGTCCTGCCGCTGGGCATCCACGCCGTCGACGCGTGCCTCGCGCAAGGGGGGCTGGCCCTCGGGCAGTTGCACGAGGTCGCCCCCCTGGGATCGGGCGACGAGCCGGCGGCCCTCGGGTTTGCCCTCGCGCTGGTGGCGCGCCACCTCGCCCGCGTCCGGGGCGCGGCGCTCCTCGTGGTGGGCCGGGGCCACCCCCTCCCCTACGGACACGGTCTCGCCGGGCTCGGGCTCGATCCGGAGCGCCTGCTGCTGTTCGAGGTCGGCAGCGACGGCGATGCCTATCGGGCGTTGGAGGAATCGCTCCGCGCGCAGGGGCTCGCCGCCGTGGCGGGCCTCGTGGATGCCGCCCTGCCGCTGGCCCAGAGCCGCCGGCTGCACCTCGCGGCGGGGCGCACGGACCGGCTCCTCCTCGTCCTGCGGCCGCCGGGGGCGGAGAGCCCCAACGTGGCGGCGACGCGCTGGCGGATCGCCGCCGGCAAGGCCCTGCGCGACCGCTTCGGCTGCATCGAGCGCCCGTGCTGGGCGGTGACCCTCGACCGAAGCCGCAACGGGCGGACCGGACACTGGCTTCTGGAGTGGGATCATGCCGCGCATCGTTTCGGTCTGGCTGGAGCATTGGCCGGTCACGCGGCTGCGGCGGGCCCGGGCGATGGAGACCGGAGCCGGCGCA
The DNA here is from genome assembly GCF_028290105.1 of Methylobacterium sp. Lineage (GTDB taxonomy): Bacteria > Pseudomonadota > Alphaproteobacteria > Rhizobiales > Beijerinckiaceae > Methylobacterium. Next base: position 10,711 of record NZ_JAQGKL010000009.1, on the reverse strand, counting down.
TCCAGCACATCCGATGACGGCCCCATGGTCGTGGCCGCCATGGAGGCCAACGGCCTGCGCCTGATCGCGGTGGATGCCTGCGCCCGCGCCCTCGGCCTCGAGCCCGGCGAGACCCTGGCACGGGCCCGCGCCCGGATCGGCGCCGCCATCGCCGTCCATCCCGCCGATCCGGAAGCGGATGAGGCCGCCCTGCACCGGCTCTGCCTCTGGGCCAAGCGCTACACGCCCCTCGTCGCCCCCTATGGCCCGGCGGAGGGCGGCGACGGCTTCTTCCTCGACATCGCGGGGGCGAGCCATCTGTTGGGCGGCGAGGCCGCCCTGCTGGAGGATCTCGCCCGGCGCCTCTCCGAGAACGAGATTCCGGCCCGGATCGCGCTCGCCGACACGCCGGCCTGCGCCTTCGCGCTGGCCCGCCACGGCGGGGGCGGCCTCGTCGCGCCGGGGGGCAACGCGGAGGCCCTGCACGCCCTGCCGGTCGCGGCCCTGCGCCTCGACCCCGCCACCGCGCAAGCCTTGAGCCGGCTCGGCCTGCGCCGGATCGGCGACCTCGCCACGGCGCCCCGCGCGCCGCTGGCCCGGCGCTTCGGCGAGGGTCTGCTCCGCCACCTCGACCAGGCCCTCGGCCACCGGCCGGAACCCCTCGTCACGGCCGAGGATCCACGGGATTTCAGCGCCGCCCGCGGCTTCCTCGAACCGATCGGAAGCCCGGAGGCCATCGTCGGCACGACCCTGCGGCTGATGGAGGTCCTCGCCCCCCGGCTGGAGGCGGCCGGGCTCGGCGCGCGGGCGCTGCGCCTGATCCTGACGCGAATCGACGGGGTGGTGCGCAGCCTCGACCTGTCGTTGAGCCTGCCGACCCGCTGCCCGGCCCAGGTCGCGCGCCTGCTCGCATTGCGGCTCGACCGCCTCGGCCCGGCGCTGGATGCCGGTTTCGGCTTCGAGACCGTGTGCCTCGACGTCACCGCAACCGGAACGATCGCGGCCCGGCAGACGGCCCTGGTGGACGGCCCCGCCGAGACCGAAGGCCCGGAGCGCCTGAGCGACGCCCTGCGCCAGCGCATCGGCCGGCGGATGATGCGGCTCGGCTTTCGCGCGAGCCACCTGCCCGAACAGGCCGGATCGGCGGAGCCCTGGCGGGCGAGGCGCCCCCAGACTGCCCCGCGCGCGACTCTGCCGCCGCGTCCGCTGGTGCTGCTGGACCAGGGCGAAGCCGCCGAGGACGTGATCGCGGATGCCCACGACGGGCCACCGCACCGCTTCCGCTGGCGCCGCCGCGTCCATCGCATCGTCCATTCGGACGGGCCCGAGCGCATCGCCGACGCCTGGTGGCACGCCCCTGGACCGACACGGGACTACTACGTGGTGGAGGACGAAGCCGGCCGCCGCCTCTGGGTCTACCGCGAGGCGTTTTTCGCCCTGGAGACGCCCGCGCGCTGGTTCGTGCACGGGCTGTTCGCGTGAGCCTGGACGATCGCGACGCGTCGAAGAGCGGCCACGCCGATTTCAACCCATGGTGGCGTGAAATGCGCAAGCGTGTAAATTCGCGCGAAGGCGGGATTTCGGAATCGCTGGAATAATCATCACGCCGGCGCAGAGCCGGATCCGATCCACGGCATCGATGATGCTCGCGGTCGTCCTCGCTGCAATACCCGGTGCTGCTGCGGCCGATCGCGGTCGCGCGGGTTTCATCGAGACCCATCGCTGCGCCGTCGTCGAGCGGCTCCGCAGCATCCACCTGCGCGGCCCGCGCTCGACCTCACGGGACCGCTTCCTCGTCGTGAGCGTCGCCCGCGCGGAGCAGAGCTACGTGCAATGCATCTTCTTCGACGAGGATACCAAGATGCAGTGCGAGGCCTCGTCCGGCGCCTATGGTCGTACGCCGGAGGGCTCTCATCTCACCTGGCTGGCGCCTTCGCGTTCAGCCCTGCATCGACTGGGTTTCGCTCAGGCCGATCCCGACACGAACTATGAGCGCGAGATCGCCCTCGGCACACCACCCGACTTCCGCGTCGTGGCCGGACTCATGCTCGGCGCGCTCCACGACGCCTACGGCGCACGGGTCGGCACCCGCCTCGAATTCACTTCTCCGCAGGCGGTCGTTCAACACGATGCCTGCCCCGAACCGGTCAGCTGAGGCTGGCCGGTTCGGGACGTCGACGAGGGTTACTCCGCCGCGTCCACGTAGAGCTTGCCGCCCTCGGCCTGGAACTCGGCGGATTTGGCCGCCATGCCGGCCTCGCGCTCGGCGGCGCTGAGCGGTGCCGCCTCGCCCAGCACCTGACCCGCCGCCTCCATCGCAAGAACCTCGGCGCGCAGGTCCTGCGTGATCTTCATCGAGCAGAATTTCGGCCCGCACATCGAGCAGAAATGCGCGACCTTGTGGGCGTCCTTCGGCAGGGTCTCGTCGTGGTAGGCGCGGGCCGTGTCGGGATCCAGCGAGAGGTTGAACTGGTCCTCCCAGCGGAAGTCGAACCGGGCGCGGGACAAGGCGTCGTCGCGCAATTGGGCCGCCGGATGGCCCTTGGCGAGGTCGGCGGCGTGGGCCGCGATCTTGTAGGTGATGACGCCGGTCTTGACGTCGTCGCGGTTCGGCAGGCCGAGGTGTTCCTTCGGCGTGACGTAGCAGAGCATGGCGCAGCCGAACCAGCCGATCATGGCGGCCCCGATGCCCGACGTGATGTGGTCGTAGCCCGGCGCGATGTCGGTGGTCAGCGGGCCGAGGGTGTAGAACGGCGCCTCGCCGCACTCGGTGAGCTGCTTTTCCATGTTCACCTTGATCTTGTGCATCGGCACGTGGCCGGGGCCCTCGATCATGGTCTGGCAGCCCTTGTCCCAGGCGATCTTGGTGAGTTCGCCGAGCGTCTCCAGTTCGGCGAACTGCGCCGCGTCGTTGGCATCCGCGATGGAGCCGGGGCGCAGGCCGTCGCCCAGCGAGAACGAGACGTCGTAGGCCCGCATGATGTCGCAGATCTCGTCGAAGCGCTCGTACAGGAACGATTCGCGGTGCCCCGCGAGGCACCAGCGCGCCATGATCGAACCGCCGCGCGAGACGATGCCGGTGACGCGGCGCGCGGTCAGCGGCACGTGGGCGAGGCGCACGCCCGCATGGATGGTGAAGTAGTCGATCCCCTGCTCGGCCTGCTCGATGAGGGTATCCTTGAAGACCTCCCAGTCGAGCTTCAGCGGATCGCCGCCGACCTTCTCGAGCGCGTGGTAGATCGGGACCGTGCCGATTGGCACGGGCGAGTTGCGCACGATCCACGAGCGGATGTTGTGGATGTTGCGGCCGGTGGAGAGGTCCATCACCGTGTCGGCGCCCCAGCGGGTCGCCCAGACCAGCTTCTCGACTTCCTCGGCGGCCGACGACGTCACCGCCGAGTTGCCGATGTTGGCGTTGATCTTGACGAGGAAGTTGCGGCCGATCGCCATCGGCTCCACCTCGGGGTGGTTGATGTTGGCCGGGATGATGGCCCGGCCGCGCGCCACTTCCTCGCGCACGAATTCCGGGGTGATGAAGGCCGGCAGCGCCGCGCCGAAGCTGTTGCCGTCACTGAGCGCGGCCTGCGCGCCCTCCAGCATCGTCTGGCGGGCGAGGTTCTCGCGGTTGGCGACGTAGATCATCTCCTCGGTGACGATGCCCGCGCGGGCGAACTCGTACTGCGTCACCATCTGGCCGGGGCCGGCCTTGCGGATCTCGCGCGTCGCCGGACACGGAGCCACGAGCTTGTCCTCCGGCACGAAGCCGTTGTCCTCGGGCTTGACCGCGCGGGGCGTCACCGTGGCGTAGCCGCGCCGGGCGATCCAGGGCTCGCGCACCAGGGGCAGGCCGGCGTTGAGATCGATCCTGGCATCCGTTTCCGTGTAGGGGCCCGACGGATCGTAGACCCGCACCGGAGCTTCCTTCGGATCGCTCAACGTGATCTCGCGAAACGGCACCCGGATGTCGTCGTGCCCGGGCACACCTGCGTAGACCTTGCGCGAGCCGATGATCGGGCCGGTGGTCACCGCCTGCGGCGACCCCTTCGGGGGCTGGCCTTCTAAGGTTTGGCCTTGGGGAAGGTCTTTGGGGAGAACGGGTGCGTTCATCGGGTTCGCTCCTGGCGTTGGAGGCGATCCGCTTCGCGTGAGACGGGCGTGGATGGGACGACGCCTGTGGATTCGCGCCGTGCAGGAATTCCCGTCCCTCCGCCGGTACGAACCGGATCAGGTTCAAGGGTCAGGGCGGCGCGCCCAATCTCAGCCCCCGTACTCGGAGCCCCCCTCGGAATTGTTCCAGGTTCGGTGTCCGGGCCCTGTTTGTCAATCGGCGCCCTGACAAACCGACGCGGAAACCGGACCTGAACGAACTTTACGATCGACGCCCGCGTTTCATCGGCAAGGGTCCGGCCATATGGGCCGGCGTTCACACAACAGGTTTTCCCATGAAGCGCATTCTTCTTGCATCGGCCGCCCTGGTCGGTGCCCTCGCGTTGATTCCCGCCAGCGCCGACGCACGTCCGGGTGGCGGCGGCGGTTTCCGTGGCGGTGGCGGCGGACATGGTGGCGGACTTGGTGGCGGCGGCGGATTCCGGGGCGGCTTCGGCGGCGGCGGCGGTGGCTTCCGCGGGGGCGGTCTTGCCGGCGGTGGCATTCGTGGAAACGCCCTCGCCGGCGGTATCAGTCGCGGCGGGTTCAATCGGGGCGGCTTCGGCAATGCCGGTGCGGGGCTGGCCGCCGGCAATGGCATCCGGGGCGGCGGCTTCAACCGGGGCGGCTACAACCAGGCCGGCTACGGCGGACGGGGCTACGGATACCGTCGCGGCTACGGCGGCATCGGGCTCGGCGTCGGCTTAGGACTGGCGGGTGCCGGCATCGGCTACGGCCTCGGCAGCAGCTATTACGGTGACGATTACTACGGCGGCGGCTATGCCCCAGCTTATTACGGCGGTGGCTACGCCCCGGCCGGATACGCCGTGGAACCCGCCCAGATGGCTCCGGCCGGCAACGACGAAGCCTACTGCGTCCAGCGCTTCCGGTCCTATGACCCCCGCAGCGGCACCTATCTCGGCAATGACGGCCAGCGTCACGCCTGCCCGTAAGGCTTGAGGCCCGCGCCAAATATCGGAAGGCCCCGTCTGCCCCGCGCAGGCGGGGCCTTTCCCGTTCCAGCCCTCAGGAACCCTGCAGGCTCTCGGCGAAATCGTCGGGGACCTCGCCGAAGCTGTTGAGGATGGTCGCGCTCTCGAGTTCGCCCGTTTCGTCGTCGGCCACCACCTTGATGGCCGCCGTTCCGGGAAAGCGCGCGGCCATGGCCTCGGCCTTCTTGAGGGCGCCGCTCTCGGTCACCGCGACCTCCCGGTCGCCGGGGACGAGCCGCTTGCGCTTGAGCACGAAGGTCTGGACCAGGAAGGTCGTCTTGAGGGCCATGATGGGTCTCCGCCGGGTCCAGGCCTGTCATGGCTTGAGCTGGAATTCAGAGCGCACCTAGCACGAAAGCGGTGTCCGCAGACCACGGCGCCCGAACGTCGCGGCCGTTCGAGGCGTCCCCGTTCAGGCCAGGGACGTGTCGGACGCGGCAAGATGATGAACGAGCCGGTCGCCCTCCCAGAGTTCGACCGAACGTCCATCCATGAAGGCGCGTGCCCGACCGAGGGCCTCGACCTCGTCACGGGCGGTGATCGCCTTCGTGCGAAGCACGCGGCCGGCGGCATCGAGCAGAAGCACGCGGTAGGGCTTCGGTCGCACCTCGGGTGGCGCGTCGTCCGTCATGGCCAAACCAACCCTCACGCAGATCAAGACCGCCGACGGCAGCGCCGCGACGCCGGATGCATGGCCCACCGCGACCGAACCTGCCCCACGTCGTACGGTTTCGTACCAAATCGATCCCGTAACCGCGAGATCATTCGCTCCATTTGCGACCTCACGTTGAAAAACAACGATCCGCCCATCCTGACCGATCACCGAGGCGCGATCACCGCAGGCGCGCGATCACCACAGACGTATGAGCCGGTAGCCGGTGATCACGTCCGCGAGGTCGACACCGAGGCTGGCGGTCAGGCGCAGGCTGGCGCGAAACAGCGGGCGGGAAAAGGCGCCGGAGACAAGGAACAACCCGGCCAGCACGAGGCTGGAATGCCGGACCATCCGGTCCGTCCAGGGCCAGCCGCCGGAGAGCCAAGGACGCAGGATCGCGTAGCCGTCGAGGCCCGGCAGGGGTATCAGACCGAGAATCAAGGCGGTGCCCTGGAACAGGACGGACACCGCGAGCACCGCCCGCAAGGTCTCGGATTGTGGACTCGCCAAGGCGTACAGGCCGACGAGCGTCATCAGGAAAGCGAGGCTCGTCGCCGGCCCGGCCGCGGCTATCGCCGATCGCCGCCCCGGGCTAGCTGAGCCCTCCGTCACCGGGGAAACCCCGCCGGGGAAGCCGAGGCCCGCCAGGATGGTGAAGACCACCGGCAGCAGCATCGTCGCCACCGGGTTCGGGGCGCGCAGGGGATCGAGCGTCAGGGCGCCTGTTCCGGGCAGGCCCCAGAACCGGGCCGCGAAGGCGTGGCCGAACTCGTGCAGGCACAAGCCGAGCACCCAACCCGCCATCACGAACGCGAAGGCGGCCCCCGAGCCATCCAGGGCGTCGGCCCCGATCGCGAAGCCGAGGCCGCAGAAGATCAGGCCGACGAGCAGCACGTTGGCACTGAGGCCGACCCCGCTCTCTCCATCGATCGCGCGCGATGGTCCCGTCATGCGCGGTCAGGCCCAGCCAGCGCAGCCGGAACGCCGCGCCCGTGGGGCCCCGGGCTCGCGGCGATGCGGCGGGAGCAGACGCGGTGGCGAACCGCCGCCTGGGCGGAGCAACGGGCGAGGGATCTGACCGGGGTTTTCACGCGACGCAACATCGCTGGTGACACGCCAAAGTCCAGTCCCTACCTGTCACCCCTCATCCCGATGTTGCGCTCCGCGGGCCGGCATCCGGTCCGGCGCGGAACGGTCTGGATCGTGCCGCACCCCGACCGGACGCATGCGCCTCTTCCTCTCGCTTCTCATTACGGCGCTCATCGCGCTCTACGCGGTGGCGCTCATCGGGCTCGGCCTGTTTCAGCGGCGCCTGATCTACCCGGGCGCCTTCCGGGCCCAGCGGGCCTCCGCGATTCGCGAGGTTCCGGCCGGGACACAGGCGATCAGCCTGGAGACGTCGGACGGCGAGCGCCTCTACGGTCTCTGGCGGGCGCCGGCCCCGGGCTGCGCCGTCGTCCTGAGCTTCCATGGCAACGGCTCGCGGCCCGAGGCGGGGGCGGCCCGCTTTGCCGCACCGCCCTGGCGTACCCGAGGCTGGGGCGTGCTCGCCATCGCGTATCGCGGGTATCCGGGCTCGACGGGCAGCCCAAGCGAAGGCGGCCTCATTGCCGATTCAGACGCCGCCTACCGGGAGATCGCGGCGCGCGCACCGGGGGCCCCGGTTCTGCTGCACGGCCACTCTCTCGGGGCCGCGGTGGCGGTCGCGGTGGCGCGGAGGGTGCCGCATCTCGGCCTCTACCTGGAGGCGCCCTTCGACTCGCTGGCGGCGGTGGCGGCGGGACGCTTCCCCTATCTGCCCACCGGCCTCCTCCTGCGCGACAGCTTCCGCTCGGACGACCGCATCGCCGCCGCCGGCGCTCCGGTCCTCATCGTCCACGGCGCGCTCGACCGGGTCGTTCCCGTCGCGCATGCGCAGCGCCTGGCCGAGCGCGCCGGCCCGCGCGCGAAACTGGAGATCGTCGAGGGCGATCACGTCTCGATCCTGGGCGAGCGCGACGCAGAGGCCGAGGCGCTGTTCCGGCCGGCGGGCGTGTCGACCCCGCCCTGCCGGGAAGCCCTCGACGCGCAAAGCCCCTGAGGAAACCGCGATGGGACGACGGAACCGGATGTGGCGCGACGACGATCCGACGACGCACGGGCCGGCGCTGCAAGCGCCCGTGATCTGCCCGCTCTGCGAACGCCCGATCCCCCCGCGCGCCAAATCGAGCCTGCACCACCTGACACCGAAGCTGAAGGGCGGGGCGCGGGCCGGCACGGTGCGGCTGCATCAGATCTGCCACTCGGCGATCCATGCCCGCTTCAGCGAGGCCGAGATCGCCCGGCGCCTCGCCGACGTCGATGCCCTCCGGGCCGACCCCGAGATGGCCCGCTTCCTCGCCTGGGTCCGGACCAAGCCCGACGACTTCTACACCGCGACCCGGATGACCCGCGACCGCCGGGGTGCCAAGCGCGACCCGTCCTGAAGCGCGGCTTTCGCGCCGCCACCTTTACCGGCCGTTCGGCATGATCCGGGCTCACCCCGCGCGCGTACCAGCCTCCTTAAGGTTCTGCGACGAAGGGTTGAGCGCGATGTGAGGGAAGCGGGATCATGGCGTCGAATGTCGGGGCAATCGCGGGAGCAGGGCCGGACGACGCGGCACGCCTCGCCTGGGTGGATGTCGCCAAGGGCCTCTGCATCATCCTCGTGGTGATGATGCACTCGACACTCGGCACGGGCATCGCCATGGAGGGCGAGGGTTTCCTCCACGTCCTCGTCGCCTTCGCGCGCCCGTTCCGGATTCCCGACTTCTTCCTGCTGTCGGGCCTGTTTCTCGGGCGGGTCATCGACCGCGACTGGCGTCTCTTCCTCGATCGCCGCCTCGTGCACTTCGCCTACTTCTACGCGCTCTGGGTCGTGATCCAGTCGGCGGTGAAGTACGGCCAGATCGTCGACGGCGCCGGTCCGGGCGCCTTCCTGGCGCACCTGGCCCACGCCCTGGTCGAGCCGTACTCCACCCTGTGGTTCATCTACATGCTGGCGGTGTTCTCGGTGCTGACCAAGGCCCTGCGCCGGGTGCCGGCGGCTCTGGTGCTGGGACTGGCGGCCCTCTTGGAGATCCTGCCGATCCACACCGGCATCGAACTCGTGGACGAGTTCTGCGCCCGCTACGTCTGGTTCCTCGTCGGCTACCTCTTCGCCGGGCGCATCTTCGCCTTCGCCGGCCTCGTCCAAGGCCATGTCCGCGCCGCCCTCGTCGGCCTGGCGCTCTGGGCGCTGACGAACGCCGCCCTGGTGTTCATCCCCACTGGCTACGACCTCGTGCCGAACTTGGCACGCCTGCCGGGCCTGGGTCTCATGCTCAGCGGCGCCGGAGCCCTCGCCATCGTGGCCATCGGTGCCCTGATGAGCCGGGCCGGCGGTCCGGTCACGGCGGCCCTGCGGATCTGCGGACAGCGCTCGATCGTGATCTACCTCGCCTTCTTCCTGCCGATGGCCTTCACCCGGACGCTCATCGTGCAAACCGGGGCCATCACGGATATCGGGCTCGCCAGCCTCGTCGTCACCGTGGTAGCGATCCTGGTTCCCCTCGCCTTCGAGCGGGCGATCCGCCACACGCCGGCATCCTTCCTGTTCCGCCGGCCCAAGGCCTTCCACATCGCCCGCGAGCGCCCAGCTTCGACGCCCGCCCTCCGGACGGCTTGAGCGATCAGGCGGCCGCCTCGACCCTCGGCCGGACCAGACGCTCGAGGAAGTTCGCGATCTCGGTGCGCCGGCGGGCGGGTTCGAGGAGATCCGCCCCGAGCCTGTGCCGGGCGATGAGATCGCGGTGCGCCCCCGGATCGGCGTGGATGCGGCAGAGATCGTCCGCGTAGGATTTGACCGCCGCCGCATCGGGCATGACGCCTTCCGCGACCACGTCCTCGGCGCTCAGGCGCAGCATGGCCGCCAGCGCGTCGAGGTCGAGTTCGGGGTGGTACTGCGTGCCCCAGAACACGCCCGGCCCGTGCACGATCTCGATGGCCTGGACCGGGAGGAGCCGGTTTCCCGCCAGCACCGACGCGTGGGCGGGGGGCGTGACGACCGCATCGAGATGCATGGCCGGCGCATCGAAGCGGTTCGCGCGCCCGGCCAGGAGCGGGTGGGCGCGTCCCGCCTCCGTCGTCACGAGGTCGCGGGAGAACCCGTATTCCGGGCCCTTCGGATTGCGGGCCGCGTCGCCGCCGGCCACCACCGCCGCGACCTGCACGCCCCAGCACGAGCCGAAGACCGCGAGCCCCGCCCCGAGAGCCGTGCGCACCAGGGCGATCTGGCGCCGGACCGCGTCGTTGTCGTCGCTGACATGCAAGGTGGATCCGGTGACGACCAGCCCGTCGAAATCGTCGAGCGCCGCTCCGGCGGGAAGTGCCGCCTCGGCATCGGCCGGGTTGATCAGCGTGCAGGCGACGCCCGGCGCGACCTCGCGCAGGATCGCCGCGTAAGCTTCCGCCGAGGTGATTCCGGTGCCCGCGACGTGGCTCGCGCGTCCTTCCCGGTCGTTCCCATCGGCGACGAGGAGATGCAGCATGTCTTCGTGTTCCCTCCGGCGCGATCGCCGGCAAAAGGGAACGGGAACGATCCGTGCTTCCCCCCGTTCCCGCAGGAGTGCCAGCCGGATCGCCGCATGGCGCCCCCCGTGTTGTTTCGCACCCAGGGCACGCGACCGGAGGCTCGAAAGACCATGCGGAGTCTTGCTTCACCCGGCTTGGGTCTCGTCGCGGCGGCGGGCCGATGGCTGCCGTGTCTGTTGCTCGCAGCGATCCCGAGTGCCGCATCGGCGCAGTACATGGCGCTGACGGCACCACCGAAGCCCGATCTGCCCCGCGCCGCGCCGCCGGATGCGCCAAAACCCGTGCCGCTTCCGGCACGGCCCGCGGAGCACGCCTTCAACGGATCCTTGCCGAACCAGCGCACCGGCCC
>NZ_JAQGKL010000260.1 GCF_028290105.1 Methylobacterium sp. | reverse complement strand
AGGCGGTGTACCTGCCGATCGGCTCGCTGCACCGCCTGACCAACCCCGGCAGGATCCCGCTCGAGCTGATCGAGGTCCAGGTCGGCTCCTATACCGGCGAGGACGACATCATCCGCGTCGAGGACATCTACGGGCGCTGAACCACCACACCGCGGAGCGGCGCCGATCAGGCGTCGGCGGGGCGCTCCACGCGGCCGCGATAGGACAGCGCCTCGGCGAGATGTAAACGGCGGACCTGCGCCTCGCCGTCCAGATCGGCCAGCGTCCGGGCGACGCGCAGGGTTCGGTGGAAGCCCCGGGCCGACAGCCGCATCGATTCGGCGGCCGAGCGGATCAGCGCCGCGCCCTCGGGATCGGGCGCCGCCACGGCCTCGATCACGGTCGCCGGGCAGGTGGCATTCGTGACCACGCCGGTGAGGTCGTAGGCCGCATAGCGCGCGGTCTGGAGCGCGCGGGCCGCCGCGACCCGGGCGGCCGTCTCGGCCGAGCCCTCCGCCGGCGGCGGCAGGATCAGGTCGGCGGCCGTCACCGCGCCGACCTCAATGCGCAGGTCGATCCGGTCGAGGAGCGGCCCTGAGATGCGGGCACCGTACTGCGCGACGCAGCGCTCGTTGGGTCCCTTGCGGCAGGCATAGCCCGGCTCCAGGGCCTGGCCGCAGCGGCAGGGATTCATCGCGGCCACGAGTTGGAACCGAGCCGGATAGGTCACGCGGTGATTGGCGCGCGCGATCATCACCGTCCCGGTCTCCATGGGCTGGCGCAGGGAATCGAGCACCTGGGGCGTGAACTCGGGCAGTTCGTCGAGGAACAGCACGCCGCCATGGGCGAGCGAGGCCTCGCCGGGCCGGGCGTTGATGCCCCCGCCCACCAGGGCCGCCATGGAGGCGGAGTGATGCGGCTGGCGGAACGGGCGACGATTGGAGAGGGCGCCCCCCTTGAGTTCCCCCGCCACCGACTGGATCATCGAGACTTCGAGGAGTTCGCGCGGCCCGAGCGGCGGCAGGATCGAGGGCATTCGCGCGGCGAGCATCGACTTGCCTGCCCCCGGTGGCCCGTTCATCAGGAGATTGTGCCCGCCGGCCGCCGCGATCTCCAGGGCACGCTTGGCGCCCTCCTGTCCCTTGATGTCGCGCAGATCCGGGAGCGGGCCGCCCGGCGCCGCGATGGCGGGCTCGGGGCTGGCCATCACCTGCGTACCCTTGAAGTGGTTGGCGAGCTGGATCAGCGAGCGCGGGGCCAGCACGTCCATGTCGCCGCCCGCCCAGGCCGCCTCCGGCCCCGTCGCCGCCGGGCAGATCAGGCCGAGCCCGCGCTCGTTGGCGGCCATCGCCGCCGGGAGCACGCCGGAGACGGCGGTGATCGTCCCGTCGAGGGCGAGTTCGCCGAGCACGCAGTAGCCGGAGAGCGCATCCGCCGGCAGCGCGCCGATGGCGCCCATCACCGCGAGCGCGATCGGCAGATCGTAGTGAGACCCTTCCTTGGGCAGGTCGGCGGGGGCGAGATTCACCGTAATGCGCTTGGCCGGCAGCGCCAACCCGGAGGCGATCAGGGCGGAGCGCACCCGCTCGCGCGATTCCGCGACCGCCTTGTCGGCGAGCCCGACCACCGTGAAGGCGACGATGCCGGGGGCGATCTGGACCTGGACGTCCACGGCCCGCGCCTCGATGCCCTCGAAAGCCACGGTGGCGACGCGGGTGACCATGCTGAACCGCCCCTGCACGCAAGATTTCGCGCGACCGTAGGGGGAGGCCCGGCGCGATACAACCGAGACGCGTGTCCGATCTGATCGTTTCCACGGAACCTCCCACCCTCTGGGCGGTTCCGACGGCGTCAGAAGACGTCCTCGAGACATCCAGGGAGATTTGCATGACGATCCGGATCACGAGCCTCGCGGCCCTCGCCATCGGGCTCGCCTTCACCGGCTCCGCCTTCGCCGACCGGGCGCCGACCCCGGAGGAGAAGACCAAGATCGAAGCCGTGCTGAAGCAGGAAGGCTTCACCAAATGGAAGAAGATCGAGGTCGAGGACGACGAGATCGAGGTCGACGACGCCATCGACGCCAGCGGCAAGCAGTTCGACCTGGAACTCGACCCCAAGACCTTCGCCATCGTGAAGCGCAAGGCCGAATAGGCCGGGCCCGCGTGGCGGATGCGCTGACCCGTCGCGAGCCAAGAGCCGGCTTGCATCCGCCGCGTGCCCCGGCCATATAGCGCTCGGGAGGTTGGCGAGGGACGTTTCACTCGCCAACCGGGTCAGGTCCGGAAGGAAGCAGCCCTAACGAGACCGAGCGGGTCTTTGTCCAGCCTCCCACCTCGAACGATGCCTTTCGGCGCGCGCGGCGGTACCCTCCGACCGGAGCCGCACCAGCCCGACAGGGTTGGCCAAACCCACAAGGCGGCATGGACGCGACCCCCGGTCTATCGAACGATGCCGGTCTGCTGCCCGGCCTTCCCGAGCCAGCGTCGGCTGCGACGCCCTACCGGGTGCTCGCCCGCAAGTATCGCCCCCAGAATTTCGACGACCTGATCGGCCAAGGCGCCATGGTGCGCACGCTGGCCAACGCCTTCGCGGCCAACCGCATCCCGCAGGCCTGGATGCTCACCGGCGTCCGCGGCGTCGGCAAGACCACCACCGCCCGCATCCTGGCCCGCGGCCTCAACTATGTCCGCGACGGTCATCCGGATACCGGCCCCACCATCGCGATGCCGGAACTCGGACGCCACTGCCAGGCGATCATGGAATCCCGGCACATGGACGTGCTGGAGATGGATGCGGCCTCGCATACCGGCATCGACGACGTGCGCGGGATCATCGACGGCATCCGCTACTCTCCCGTCTCGGCGCGCTACAAGGTGTACATCGTCGATGAGGTCCACATGCTCTCCGAGAAGGCGTTCAACGCCTTTCTGAAGACGCTGGAGGAACCGCCGCCGCACGCCAAGTTCGTGTTCGCCACCACCGAGATCCGCAAGGTACCGGTGACGATCCTGTCCCGGTGCCAGCGCTTCGATTTGCGCCGGGTCGAGGCCGAGACCCTGGTCGGGCACCTCGCCCGCATCTGCGCCGCCGAGAACGTCGAGGCCGATGCCGAGGCACTGGCGGCGATCACGCGGGCGGCCGAGGGTTCGGTGCGCGACGCGCTCTCGCTCCTCGACCAGGCCATCGCGCACGGGGCCGGCCAGGTCAGCGCGCAGAGCGTGCGCGACATGCTGGGGCTGGCGGATCGCGGCCGCATCGTCGACCTGTTCGAGGCGGTGATGCGCGGCGACATCGCGGCGAGCTTCGCCGAGGTGCGCGGCCAGTACGAGGCCGGCGCCGACCCCGCCGTGATCCTCTCGGATCTGGCGAGCTTCACCCATCTCGTCACCCGCCTGAAGCTGGTGCCCGAGGAGGCCGCCGCCGACCCGACGTTAAGCGAGGCCGAGCGCGCGCGCGGCGGTGATTTCGCGAGGAAACTCTCGGTGCGGGTGCTGTCGCGCGCCTGGCAGATCCTGCTGAAGGCGATCCCCGAGGTCCAGACCGCGACGCGGCCCCTGGCGGCTGCCGAGATGGCCTTGGTGCGCCTCGCCTACGCGGCCGATCTTCCGACGCCGGACGAGGCCCTCCGACAGATGAAGGCCCAATCGCTCAGCGAGGCGCCATCCACCTCCGGCGCGGGAGGTTCCCCCTCCCCCGCGCCAGAGACCACGGGGGGCCGGCCGGCGCTGCCGCCGATTCCGAATTTCAGCGCCGAGGCGTCGCCACCCCGCGCGCCCCTGGCCCTGGCCACTCAGGGGGCTTCGCCTCGCCCTGTCCTGGCGAGCGCGGCGCCCGTGCCTCAGCCGCAAGCGCCGACACAAGTGCAAGCGCCGGCACAGGTGCAGGTGCAGGTGCAGGTACAGCCCGAGGGCCCGCGCCTGACGCGGTTCACCGACATCGTGGCGCTCGCCGACGCCAAGCGCGACATCGGTCTGAAGATGGCGCTGGAGCGCGATGTCCATCTCGTTCGCTTCGAGGAAGGCCGCATCGAGCTACGCCTCGCGGAGCATGGGCGCCCGGGCATCGCCAACGACCTCGCCCGCGCCCTCGATACCTGGACAGGCCGGCGCTGGATCGTCGCCCTCTCGAAGGAGGACGGCGAGGCGACCCTCGACGCCACGGCACGCGAGGCGACCCAGACCCGCCACCAGAACGCCGCCGCGCATCCGCTGGTCCGTGAGGTGCTGGCGCGCTTTCCCGGCGCGCAGATCATCGACGTCCGCGACCGGGCGCCCGAAGTCACGCCCGCCGCCGAGGCCGCCCCCACGGGCGAAGCCGAGACGGACGAGCCCGACGAGGCATAGCCTCGGCGCGCGCAACGCCCCAGATGGGTGGCGTCACGGTTCTCGAAGCGACAAGAGGAGCAGACCCGATGCGCGATCTCATGGGCATCATGAAGCAGGCCCAGGCCATGCAGGAGAAGATGGCGTCCCTGCAGGACGAACTCGACACCGTCGAGGTCTCGGGCGCCTCCGGCGGCGGCGCCGTGCGGGTGACGATGACGGCCAAAGGTCTGGTCAAGGGCGTGCAGCTCGACCCCGCGCTGGTGATCGCCGACGAGCGTGAAATCCTCGAGGACCTCATCGTGGCCGCCGTCAACGATGCGCGCGGCAAAGCCGAGCAGGTCGCCGCCGAGCGGATGGCCGAACTGACGAAGGGCCTGCCGATTCCCCCGGGCATGAAGCTGTTCTGAGCCGAGCCGGTGCAGCTTGGCATCGTGCAGGCATGCAACATAGAGCACTTTTTGTTCATTCCCGCGTTGCCATGACCCGGGCGGGGTGGAACGGTACCGCTTGGTTTCCGCCCACCCCGCCCGGATCATGCAACTTGATTCGCAATTTGCACTCACTGCCGCGTCCCGGACCGAAGCGCCCGGCCGGCTGAAGGCCATCGCGCCGCTGGCGGCGGGTTTTTTTCTGCTGATCGCGATCGTCGCCGCAACCGCGGGCCTCGTGGCCAAGCAGGACGCGAACCGGGTGGAGCTGCGCCGAAGCTTTGCGATCCGGGATGCGATCGCGACCCTGTTCTCCCGGACCCAGGATGCGGAGACGGGGCAGCGCGGCTATCTCCTGACCGGGGACGAGACCTACCTTCAGCCCTACGAAGCCGCCATCACGGACATTCCGGTGAGGCTCGCCCGCATCGCGGAGGCGGTGGCGCCCAATCCCGGCATGGCCACCATCGTCGCGCGGCTCGCCCCCGTGGTGGAGGCCAAGGTCGCCGAGTTGCAGGCGACGGTCTCCTCGCGTCGCGCCGGCGAGACCCTGGCAGCCATCGACCGCATGCGCTCGGGCGAGGGAAGGAACCTGATGGAGGCGGTCCGCGCCCTCGTCGGGGAGGCGCAGGCCAAGAACGACGCCCGGCTGCTGGACCAGCAGGCGCAGGTCGGCGACGCGATCCGGCAGGTCCGAATCGCCGTGGCGGCGGCCGTCGTGATCGTGGTCGCGCTCGGCGCCTACGTGGTCGGCGACGCCAGCCGGCGCCATCGCCGGGTGTTCCTGGCGCACGACGCCCTGAAAGTCGCCAACCGCACGCTCACGGAAACGGCGAGCGCCCGCGACACCCTGGAGGAGCGCCTGCGTCAATCCCAGAAGATGGAGGCGCTGGGCCAACTCACCGGCGGCCTCGCCCACGACTTCAACAACATGCTGGCGATCATCATCGGGAATCTCAGCCTGCTTCGACGAAGGTTGGAGCGCGGCGATACCAGCGTCGGGCGCTATGCCGACCAGGCCCTGATGGGGGCCGACCGCGCCGCCACCCTGACGCACCGCCTGCTCGCCTTCGCCCGTAAGCAGCCCCTGACCACCGAGGCCATCGGCTGCAACCGCCTCATCGCGGCGATGTCGGACCTGCTGCGCCGCAGCCTAGGCGAGGCCATCCGCATCGAGATCGCGACGGCGCCCGACCTCTGGACGATCCAGGCCGACGCCCACCAGCTCGAGAACGCGATCCTCAATCTCGCGGTGAACGCCCGCGACGCGATGCCGAACGGCGGCCGCCTGACCCTGGAGACCGCCAACGTGCAGCTCGACGAGGGCTATGCCGCGCAGAACCCGGGTGTCCCGGCCGGGCAATACGTGATGGTGGCCCTCTCCGACAACGGCGGCGGCATGACGCCGGAGATCGCCGCCAAGGCCTTCGAGCCCTTCTACACCACGAAGCCCGTGGGCCAGGGGACCGGCCTCGGCCTCAGCCAAGTCTACGGCTTCGTCCGGCAATCCGGCGGACACGTGGCGATCTATTCGGAACCGGAGCGGGGCACGACGGTGCGGCTCTACCTGCCGCGCCACCTCGGCGAGGCGCCCGACGAGGTCTGCACGGCGCCGACCATGCTGCCCGAAGGCAGCGCCGGCGAGGTGATTCTGGTGGTGGAGGACGAGGAGGCCGTGCGCGACCTCGCCGTGGAGGCCCTGCGGGACCTGCGCTACACCGTCATCTACGCGGGAGGAGCGGTCGACGCCCTGCGCATGCTCGACGCGCACCCCGAGATCGCCCTGCTGTTCACCGACGTGGTGATGCCGGAGCTCAACGGCGCGCAGCTCGCCGAGGCCGCGCGCGAGCGCCGACCCGGCCTGCCGGTGCTCTTCACCACCGGCTATGCCCGCAACGCCGTCGTCCAGAACGGCCTCGTCGAGGCCGACATGCCGGTGCTGGCCAAGCCCTACACCCTGGAGCAATTGGCGCTGAAGGTGCGCCAGGCGATCGTGCGGGAGGCGGCGTAAGGCGAGCCGCCCGCCTCGGGCCAGCCGACACCTGATGCGCACGATTTACAGCGTGACTGCGCGAAATCGCACGAATAGCCGACATTTGCGATGATCGCGGTGGAGGGCCTTTAAGGAATACGCGCGCGTATTCGAGGCATGAGTGAAGATCGCACAACACTCCGGGCACTGACACATCTCGCCGGCCACGCGTCGCTCGATCAGGCGTCGCGCGAAGCTCTGCCCTGCCTCGTGCGAAATCTGTCGCCGATCGGGGCCTGCCTGCTCTTCTGCACCGAGGTGACGGCCCCGGAACGCTTCGATCTCTTCCTCGATCCGGAGGCGCCCGCCTACCGGGTGCGCCGCGTCTGGCAGCACGACAACGAGGTCGGCGTCAGCTTCCTGGAAGCACGCGAGAACGCGCCCGAGGTCATTCCCGACGCGGAGGTCATTCCCGACGCGGACCCCGCCGCCCCCTGATGGGGACGGCGCCCGCGCCCTGCGCCGCCAGCGCTCACGCGGCGGCGGAGTGAACCGGCTCGGCGGCGCGGACCTCCGCGTCGACATGCGCGGCGAAGCGCTTGAAGTTTTCCTGGAACATCGTGACGAGGCGTGTCGCGGTCTCGTGGAAGGCCGCCTTGTTGTTCCAGGTCTCGATGGGCGACAGGACCTCCGCCTCGACGCCCGGCACCGCGACGGGCACCTGGAAGCCGAAATAGGGATCGCGCCGGAACTCGCCGTTCGCCAGCGAGCCGTCGAGGGCGGCGTTGAGCAGGCGCCGTGTGACGCGGATCGGCATGCGCCGCCCGGTGCCGACGCCGCCCCCCGTCCAGCCCGTGTTGACGAGCCAGCAATCGACCTCGTGATGGGCGATCAGGTCGCGCAGCAGGTTGCCGTAGACGCTGGGGTGGCGCGGCATGAAGGGCGCACCGAAGCAGGTCGAGAACGTCGCCTCCGGCGCGGTGAGCCCCCGCTCCGTGCCTGCCACCTTGGCGGTGTAGCCGGAGAGGAAGTGATACATCGCCTCGGCGCCCGTCAGCCTGGCGATCGGCGGCATCACGCCGAACGCGTCGCAGGTGAGCATGACGATGTTCTTCGGGTGCGCGGCGCGCCCCGTGGCGCTCGCATTGGCGATGAAGTCGAGGGGATAGGCGCAGCGGGTGTTCTCGGTGAGCGAGGCATCGTCGAAATCCGGCACCCGGGTCTCGGGGTCGATCACCACGTTCTCCATCACCGTGCCGAAGCGCTCGGTGGTGGCGTAGATCTCCGGCTCGGCGTTGCGCGAGAGGCGGATGGTCTTGGCGTAGCAGCCGCCCTCGAAGTTGAAGATGCCGTCCCGGCTCCAGCCGTGCTCGTCGTCGCCAAGCAGCTGGCGCGAGGAATCGTTGGAGAGGGTCGTCTTGCCGGTGCCCGAGAGGCCGAAGAACAGGGCCGAGTCGCCGGCCTCGTCCAACGCAGCGTTCGCCGAGCAATGCATCGGCATCACCCCGGCCTCGGGAAGCCGATAGTTCAGATAGGTGAAGACCGACTTCTTCATCTCGCCGGCATAGGCAGAGCCGCCGATGAGCACGAGCTTGCGGGAGAAGTTGATGGCGATCACCGTCTTCGAGCGGCAGCCGTGACGGTGCGGCTCGGCCTGGAAGCTCGGCAGGTCGATGATCGTCAGCCCGGGCACGTAGGTGCGCAGATCCGCCCGGTCCGGCCGGATCAGCAGATTGCGGATGAACAGTGAGTGCCAGGCAAGTTCGGTGAACACCCGGGCATTGACCCCGTGCGCCGGGTCGGCCCCGCCGCGCAGGTCCTGCGCGAAGAGCTCGCGCCCCTCGGCATGCGCCAGGAAATCCGCGTAGAGGGTGTCGAACTGCTCGGGCGTGATCGCGCCGTTGTTGTCCCACCAGACCTCGTTCTCGGTGCTGGCGTCGCGCACCACGAACTTGTCCTTGGGCGAACGGCCGGTGTGGGAGCCGGTGGTCGCCACGAAGGCGCCGCCACGGGCCAGTTGGCCCTCGCCGCGTGCCAGCGCCTCCTCGTAGAGGCGCGGGGCCTCGAGGTTCCAACGGACCGCCTTCAGGTTGCGCAGTCCGATGGCGTCGGAACCGTGCGCCGTGTTGTAGTCGCCGATATTGGTCACGCTCGTCTCTCCTCGGGGCCCTGATCGCGTCGCCACCCTGTGGTCGGAGGCCGTTCCGGCCTTCCGCGTCGTTGCGTCCTCGAAGCGTCCGTGCGGTCGGTCAGGTCCGCCGCACGCAGGTTCTCCGCTCCGAGACTGCACCTTCCTGAATAGAGACGGTTCGGTTGGCGTCAACTTCCCTGTCGGCTGACAAAAAAACTTACATGATCGTTGGTTTCCGGCGAAACGGCTCCGGAATCCGCCGGCCGCCGACGTCTTTCGGCGGCCCTGGGGGCGAAATCCGGGGACGGAAACCCTATTTCAAGAAACGAAATGAGTCGGGCGCGCCGCGCTGATGCCGGGCTTGATCCGCTGCCTGCAAATGCCGCCTGTTTCGTCCGCCCGGCCTGGTGCCGGTGTCTCACCCGTCACGAGATCCGTCGTTCATGCCCCAAGCCGTCGCCGGTCCCGAGATCGAGCGCCTGATCCAGCTCCTCGCCCGGATGCCGGGCCTCGGCCCCCGTTCCGCCCGCCGGGCCGCCCTGCAGCTCATCAAGAAGCGCGAGACCTTGCTGGCGCCGCTGGCCGACGCCATGCGGGTGGCCTCCGAGCGGATCGTCGTCTGCCAGGCCTGCGGGAACGTCGACACCCGCGACCCCTGCACGATCTGCTGCGACGAGGGCCGCGACCCTACGACCCTGGTGGTGGTGGAGGACGTCTCCGACCTCTGGGCGCTCGAGCGCTCGGGCGCGGTGAGCGCGCGCTACCATGTGCTGGGGGGCGTGCTCTCGGCCCTCGACGGCGTGCGCCCCGAGCACCTCAACCTCGAGAGCCTGGTCGCCCGGGCCGCCGATCCGGCGATGCGCGAGATCATCCTGGCACTCAACGCCACCGTGGATGGCCAGACCACGGCGCATTACGTCACCGAGTCCCTGAAGGCGCACGAACTCAAGATCACGCGCCTGGCGCACGGCGTACCGGTGGGCGGCGAACTCGACTACCTCGACGAGGGCACGCTCACGGCGGCGATCCGCAGCCGCACGCCGTTCTGAGAGCGGGCCTCGGCGGCTCCGAGCCATCCATTTGACCGGCTTCCGGCTGGCCCGTATCTGCGGGGGTTCAGACGGGCGCCTTGCCCGCACCCCACCCTCTCAGTCCGATCGCCCATGACCATCCGTCCCCTCGTGATCCTGCCCGACGCGCGCCTGCGCCTTGCCTCCGAGCCGGTCGGCCCCGTGACGGACGAGATCCGGACGCTGGCCGCCGACATGCTGGAGACGATGTACGATGCCCCCGGCGTCGGCCTCGCGGCGATCCAGATCGGCGTCCCCAAGCGCGTCGTCACCATCGACACCTCGAAGGACGACAACGACCGCCAGCCGCAGATCTTCCTCGACCCCGAGATCGTCTGGGCCTCGGAGGAGAAGCGGGTCTACGACGAGGGCTGCCTGTCCATCCCGGAATTCTACGGCGAGGTCGAGCGGCCCGACCGCGTGCGCGTGCGCTTTCGCGGCCTCGACGGCGAGGTCCGGGAGATCGACGCGGACGGGCTGCTCGCCACCTGCATCCAGCACGAGATCGACCATCTCGACGGCGTGCTGTTCATCGACCACCTGTCGAAACTCAAGCGCGACCGGGTGGTGAAGAAATTCGCCAAGGCCGCCAAGCGCGACGCCTGACGATCCAAGGAAAGAAACCCACCAAGGAACGAGACCCATGCGCGTCGTCTTCATGGGCACGCCGGACTTCGCCGTGCCGACCCTGGCGCGCCTCGCCGCCGACGGGCACACGATCGCGGCCGTCTACACCCGCGCTCCCGCCAAGGCCGGGCGCGGCATGGCGCTCAAAGCCTCCCCCGTGCAGGTGCTGGCCGAGAGCCTTGGCGTGCCGGTGCTGACGCCTGCCAGCCTGAAGGACCGCCCGGCCGCAGAGACCTTCGCGGACCACGCGGCCGACGTCGCGGTGGTGGTCGCCTACGGCATGCTCCTGCCGCAGCCGATCCTCGACCTGTCCCGCCACGGCTGCCTCAACCTGCACGGCTCGCTGCTGCCGCGCTGGCGCGGGGCCGCACCGATCCAGCGGGCGGTGATGGCGGGCGACGCGGAGAGTGGCGTCGGCGTCATGCGCATGGAGCTCGGCCTCGACACCGGACCAGTGGCGATGGAGGAGCGCGTGTCCATCATGCCCGGCATGACGGCGGGCCAGCTCCACGACGCCCTGATGCCGCTCGGCGCCGACCTGATGGCGCGGGCACTCCAGGCCCTGGAGCGGGGCGACCTTCGCTTCACGCCGCAGGCGGAGGCGGGCGTGCTCTACGCTCACAAGATCAGCAACGACGAGGCACGCATCGACTGGACGCGACCGGCACGCGAAGTCGCCAACCACATCAACGGGCTGTCGCCTTTTCCCGGTGCGTTCTTCGAAGCGGATTTCGGCAAGGGGCTAGAGCGCGTGAAGGTGCTCGCGGCCGAAGCCGTGTCCGGTTCGGGCGAGCCGGGGACGCTCCTCGACGCGGAGGCGAGCATCGCCTGCGGCGAGGGCGCGGTGCGGCTGCGCGCCCTGCGCCGCGCCGGCAAGGGCGGAGTCGCCACTGGGCCCGAATTCGTGCGCGGCAGCCACCGGACGCCCGGAACGGCGCTCGCATGACGGGCGCGGACCGGGCCTGATGCCGCGCTACAAGCTCGTCATCGAATATGACGGCTCGCCCTTCTGCGGCTGGCAGAGGCAGACCGCGCAGCCCTCCGTGCAGGGCGCCATCGAGGCGGCCGTGCGCCGGTTCTCCGGAGAGAGCGCCGGCCTCACCTGCGCCGGGCGCACCGATACGGGCGTCCACGCCACCCATCAGGTCGCCCATCTCGACCTGGACAAGGCCTGGCGCACGGACGTGGTGCGCGACGCGCTGAACGCGCACCTGCGCCCGAACCCGGTGGCGATCCTCAGCGCCGAGATCGTCGACGAACGCTTCAACGCCCGCCACTCCGCGATCCGGCGGCACTACCGCTACCGCATCCTCAATCGGCGCAGCCCGCCGGTGCTCAACCGCGCCCATGTCTGGCAGGTGCCCTGGCCCCTCGACGCGGCGCTGATGCGGGCGGCCGCGACGCGCCTCCTGGGGCTCCACGACTTCACCGCCTTCCGCGCCGCCGAGTGCCAAGCCAAGAGCCCGGTCCGAACCCTCGACCAGCTCGATATCGCGGCGATGCCGATGGGCCTGCACGACGAGATCGTGGTGGCGACCTCCGCCCGCGCCTTTCTGCACCATCAGGTCCGCTCGATGGTCGGCACCTTGATGCTTGCTGGCGCCGGCCGGATCAGCGCCGACGACGTCGCCGATATCCTGGCGAGCCGCGACCGCAGCCGGTGCGGCCCGCTCGCGCCGGCCTGCGGCCTGACGCTGGTGGGGGTGGATTACACCACCGATCCGAGCGGGTTCGAGGCCCCAAAATAGGCTGCCAGCACCCGCGTGTAGATCGCGGTGAGCCGGTTCAGGTCGACAACGGGCACGCATTCGTCGACCTGATGCATGGTCTGGCCGACGAGGCCGAACTCGATGACCGGGCAGGCCTCCTTGATGAAGCGGGCGTCCGAGGTGCCACCCGTGGTCGAGAGGACGGGGCGCCGCCCGGTCTCCGTCGTGATGGCACCGGCGACGAGCTCGGTGAAGGCGTCCGGCTCGGTGAGGAAGGCCGGCGAGTTCGAGGGCAGGAGGTCGAGGGTGTAGCGCGAGGTTCGTCCCGCAGCCCGGTCGAGGCGGGCGCGGATCTCGGCGCCGAGGCTCGTCGCGGTCCAGGTCTCGTTGAAGCGGATGTTGAAGGTGGCCCGCGCCTCGGCCGGGATCACGTTGGTGGCCGTGTTGCCGACATCGATGGTGGTGAATTCGAGGTTCGAAGCATCGAAGTGCCGGGTGCCCGTGTCGAGGGGATCGGCCAGCAGCGCCACGGCGAGGCGCAGCAAACCGGGGATTGGATTCTCGGCGAGGTCCGGATAGGCGACGTGGCCCTGGCGCCCGTGCACGGTGAGCTTGCCCGTGAGCGATCCGCGCCGGCCGATCTTGATCATGTCGCCGAGGGAATCCGGGTTCGTCGGCTCGCCAAGCAGGCAATGGTCGAAGCGCTCGCCCCGCGCCCGCGCCCATTCGAGGAGCTTGACCGTGCCGTTGATCGCCGGCCCCTCCTCGTCGCCGGTGATCAGGAAGCCGATGGAGCCCGAAAAATCCGGGCCTGTCACGTCGAGGTAGTCGAGGGCGGCGGCGAGCATGCAGGCGATGCCGCCCTTCATGTCGACGGCCCCGCGCCCGTAAAGCACGCCGTCCTCCACGGTGCCGGCGAAGGGCCCGTGGCGCCAGCGAGAGACGTCGCCGACCGGTACCACGTCCGTGTGGCCGGCAAACAGCAGGAAGGGCGCGCCCGTGCCGATGCGGGCGTAGAGGTTGTCGATGTCGGGCGTGCCGGCCTGCGAGAAGCGCGGGCGCTCCACGCGGAAGCCGGCGGCCGTGAGGACACCGGCCAGCCACGCCAGGGCGCCCCCCTCCTCCGGGGTCACCGAGGGGCAGCGAATCAGGCTCTGGGCGAAGGCGAGCGGAGAGCGGTCGAGGGGAGCGTTCGGCACGGGCGCGTCGGTCTCGCGTGGACAGGCTGGTCTCCCGAGGCCATAGGCGCCGGCACGCCACCGCGCAATTCACGGGCGGACTTTCGAACCGCTCGCGTCGGGGCTATCTGCGGGGGATGGCCCTGTCCTCCGAAGAAGTCGAACGCTACGCCCGCCACCTCGTCCTCCCGGAGGTCGGGGGGCCGGGACAGGCGCAATTGAAGGCGGCGCGCGTCCTCGTCATCGGCGCGGGCGGCCTCGGGGCGCCCCTGATCCAGTACCTCGCCGCCGCCGGGATCGGGACCATCGGCATCGTCGACGACGACGTCGTCTCGCTCTCGAACCTCCAGCGTCAGGTCATCCACACCACGCCGGATATCGGGCGTCTGAAGGTGGACAGCGCGCGCGAGGCGGTGGCCCGCCTCAACCCCCACGTCACGGTCGAGGCGCACGCGACCCGGCTGAATCCGGACAACGCCGCAAGCCTGATCGGCGCCTACGATGTCGTCGCCGACGGCTCCGACAATTTCGCCACCCGCTACGCGGTCTCGGATGCGTGCTTCCACGCCCGCCGCCCCCTGGTGACGGCGGCCCTCGGGCGCTTCGACGGCTCCCTGACCACTCTGAGACCCTTCGAGACCGACGCGCGGGGACGGCCGAACCCGACCTATCGTTGCCTGTTCCCGAACCCGCCGCCGCCCGGCAGCGTGGCGCCCTGCGCCGAGGCCGGGGTGCTCGGCGCGCTCGCGGGCATCATGGGGTCGCTGATGGCGCTGGAAGTGATCCGCACCGTCACGGAGTTCGGCGAGCCCCTGGTCGGGCGCCTGCTCATGGTGGACACCCGCTCGATGCGGTTCGAGACCCTGGGCTACGCCTGGGACGACGCGAACCCTCTGAACGGGACCGCCCCGCCGAGTGGGACCGCCCCGGTCTGAGGCGCCCTACTCCGCCGGCAGGGGCGCCAAACGCGGGCGCGGTTCCCGGCCGCGCGCCGTCTCGTCCATGGCGTCGGTGAACTGGAGTGCGGCCAGCTGCGCATAGAGTGCGCCCTGCGCCAGCAGGCTCTCGTGCGTGCCGCTCTCCACGATCTTCCCGCCGTCGAGGACGAGGATGCGGTCGGCCTTGCGGATGGTCGCGAGGCGGTGGGCGATGACGAGCGTGGTGCGCCCGCGCATCAGGGTGTCGAGGGCGGCCTGCACCGCCCGCTCGCTCTCGGCGTCGAGGGCCGAGGTCGCCTCGTCGAGGAGCAGGATCGGCGCGTCCTTGAGGATGGCCCGCGCGATGGCGACGCGCTGGCGCTGACCGCCCGAGAGGGTGACGCCGCGCTCGCCCACATGGGTGGCGTAGCCCTGCGGCAAGGCCTGGATGAAGCCGTCGGCGTTGGCGAGTTCGGCGGCGCGCTGCACCTGCGCCGGCGTGGCCTCGGGGCGCCCGTAGCGGATGTTCTCCAGGACGGTGCCCGAGAACACGGTCGGTTCCTGCGGCACCAGGGAGAGGCGCTCGCGCAAGGAATCCGGATCGGTCCGCGCGATGTCGACGCCGTCGACCCGGATGGTGCCGGATTGCGGATCGTAGAATCGCAGAAGCAACTGCAGCACGGTGGTCTTGCCGGCCCCCGAGGGCCCGACCAGGGCGACGCGCTCGCCCGGCGCGATGGTGAAGCTGATCCCGTCGAGGGAGGGGTGGTCCGGCCGCGTCGGGTAGAGGAAGCGCACGGCCTCGAAGGCTACGGCTCCCTTTGGGGGCACCGGCAGAGGCAGCGGGTCGGCCGGGACCTGGATGGCGGATTCGGCGGCCAGGATCTCGCCGAGGCGCTCGGCGGCGCCGGCGGCCTGAGCGAGTTCGCCGTAGACCTCCGAGAGCTGCCCCAGGGCGCTGGCGCCGAAGACCGC
>NZ_JAQGKL010000247.1 GCF_028290105.1 Methylobacterium sp. | reverse complement strand
CAGGCCGGGCCGGCCCCGCCCGAGAAGGCCATCCTCGTCGAGGTCAAGGAGCATGCACCGGGCCCAATGACGATGGCGGGGACGCTGCTCTCGCCGATCCTGCATCCGCTGGCCACCATCGGCATCGTCTTCGTGGTCCTGCTGTTCCTGCTGATGCAGCGGGAGGATCTGCGCGACCGCATGATCCGGCTCGCCGGGTCCAGCGACCTGCATCGCACCACCGTGGCGATGGACGACGCCGCCAAGCGCCTCAGTCGCTACTTCCTGGTCCAGCTCGCGCTCAACGCGTCCTTCGGTGTCGTCGTCGGAGTCGGGCTCTATTGTCTCGGCGTGCCGAACCCGGTGCTGTGGGGCATCTTCTCGGCACTGATGCGGTTCGTGCCCTATGTCGGCGCCTTCGTCTCCGCGCTGTTTCCCCTCGCGCTCGCGGCGGCGGTCGACCCCGGCTGGTCGATGGTGATCGGCACCCTGATCCTGTTCCTGGTGCTCGAGCCGGTGGTCGGGCACTTCATCGAGCCGATGCTCTATGGCCAGTCCACCGGCATGTCGCCCTTCGCCGTGCTGGTCTCGGCCCTGTTCTGGACCTGGCTCTGGGGACCCGTCGGCCTCCTGCTCTCGACCCCGCTCACGGTCTGCCTCGTGGTGCTGGGGCGGCACGTGGACAAGCTCGAATTCCTCGACGTGCTGTTCGGCGACCGCCCGGCGCTGACACCGGTGGAGAACTTCTACCAGCGCATCCTGGCCGACGATCCTGAGGAGGTTCAGGAGCACGCCGACCTGATCCTGAAGACCCGGTCGCTCACCGCCTATTACGACGAAGTGGTGATCCGGGGCCTCGAACTCGCCGCACACGACGCGGCGCGCGGGGTGCTGACCACCGAGCAAAAGGGCGACATCCGCACCAGCGTCGGGGGCCTCATCGAAGAGTTGGCCGACCGCGACGACCTGCGGGGCGACACCGAAGCGAAGGCCGACCCGGACGCCCCGCGCCCGGCGGCGGTGCCCGAGGCATGGCGGCCCGCCGGTACGGTCCTGTGCGTTGCCGGACGAAGCTTCGTCGACGAGGCCGCCTGCGCGATCCTGGCCCAGCTCCTGGCCAAGCGCGGGATCGGCGCTCGGGTGGTGCCGTTCTCGGACCTGGCACGCGCGAAGATCGGCGCCTTCGATCCAGGACCCGCCAGGCTGATGTGCATCGTCTCCATGGCGATCAGCGGAGAGCCGACGCACCTGCGCCGTCTCGCCGAGCGCCTGCGGCGCAAGCTGCCCGAGGCCTGCCTCGTCGTCGGCTTGTGGCAGGCGGACGACGCCACCATCGACGACGCGGCCCGGCGCCGCGCGGTGGATGCCGACATCCACGTCTCGTCCCTGCGCGCGGCCGTCGAGGCGGTCGTCGCGGCCGCTCATGGCGAGCCGGTACAGGCGCAACCGGCGGCGGAGCCGGAAGGCGAATTCGCCCTGGTTCAGCCGATGCCGGTCTGACGGGAACGGGTCCGGCAAGAGCCCGCATCGTCGCGCTTTGGGGTTGACGATCGGGGGCGAGGTCCGCTTCGCTCTCCGGCGTCTCAGATCAGGGAAGTGCCGATGAGCGTCGTCGATCTCGCGCGGTTCATGGACGATCTCGCCGCCGCGTCGGGGCAGGCGATCCTGCCCTTCTTCCGCGCGGCCTTCGGAATGGACGACAAGGCGCGCGGCGGGGCCGCCTTCGACCCGGTGACCGAGGCCGACCGGGCGGCCGAGGTGGCGATGCGCGGCCTGATCCGTAGCGTCCTGCCGGCCCACGGCATTCTCGGCGAGGAATTCGGCGCGGAGAACTTAGACGCCGAGTGCGTCTGGGTGCTCGACCCCATCGACGGCACCCGCGCCTTCGTAGCCGGCCTGCCGACCTGGGGCACGCTGATCGGCCTGACGCATCACGGCGCGGCCGTGCGTGGCCTGATGCACCAGCCCTACCTCGCCGAGCGTTTTTCCGGCGACGGCGCCAGCGCGCGCCTGCGCTCCCCGCGCGGGGAACGTCCTCTGTTCACCCGGCGGGGAACCGCCCTCGACCAGGCGATCCTCGCCACCACCGATCCGCGCCTGTTCGAACAGGGCGGGGAGCGCGAGCGTTTCCTCGGCCTGGAGGGCGCCGTGCGATTGTCGCGCTACGGCACCGATTGCTACGCCTATTGCATGCTGGCGGCGGGGCAGATCGACCTCGTGGTGGAGGCCGGCCTGAAGCCCTACGACATCGTCGCGCTGATTCCGATCATCGAGGGGGCCGGCGGCGTGGTGACGACCTGGGACGGGGGCCCGGCCACGGGCGGTGGGCGCATCGTGGCGGCCGGCGACCGCCGCCTGCACGAGGCGGCCCTCCGCCATCTCAACCCCTGAGCCCTAGGCATCGACGCGCCGGCCTTCGGCGGGTGCCTCCGCCTCGGAGCCCGGCATGAAGGCGTCGAACGCGGCCCAGAAATCCTGTCGGATCCCGTCGCGCTCCGACAGGATCTCGTGGCGCGAATCCGGCAGCACCAGGATGTGGCCGGCCCGCAAGCCCCGCGCGAAGCGCTCGGTGGTCCGGGTGCCGCAGACGGGATCGGCCCCGGCGGCCACGATCAGCGTCGGCACGGTGATCCGGCCGGGCACGCGGGGATCGGCGAGGCGCTTCATCGCCCGGAACGCGCTGGCGAGCCAGGCGATGCTGGGATCGCCCACCGCGCCCGCCCCGACGTCGCGGGCGGCGGCAGCGTTGCGGGCGTAGCGCGTGGGCTCGCGGCAGAGGCGGTTGTTCGCGTAGGACTTCGAGGCAATCGAGACGGGAGAGCCGAACGGGATGTAGTGCCGGCCCCGGCCCACCGCGTGCAGCAGCCGGGCGAGCAGGGCCGCACCGGAAGGCCAGCGTACCATCCGGATCGACAGCATCGGCGCCACCGTGACGATGCGGCGGAACGGCAGCCAGCCGTCGAGCGCGCCCGTGAGCGCCACGGCGCCGCCCATGGAATGGGCCAGGCACAGGTGCGGATGCGGCATCAGCGGGCGCAGGATCGCGTCCTCGATCGCCTTCAGGTCCAGGCGGTACTCGTCGAAATGGCCGACATGGCCCCGGTGCGGATCGTCCACCTGCCGCTGCGATTCGCCCTGGCCGCGCCAGTCGAACGCCACCACGGCGAAGCCGCGCCCGCGCAGGTCGGCGATGGTCTCGTAGTATTTCTCGACGAATTCGGCCCGGCCCTGGAGCAGGCAGACGGTCCCCTTCACCATCCGGGTGGTCGGCCGCCAATGGGCAGCCCGCAACTCCACTCCATCCTCGGTGCGCACGGCCTTGAGGGAACCGCCCGGCGGAACGGGATTGTCGGGCGTGGAGCGCAGGGTCAGCATCGGCAGGGTCTCACGTGAAGGGAACGGGCACAAAAAATTCGATTCCGGGATGCTGTCAGGCTCTTGCGAGGAAAAACGGCCGCCCCGATATCGTGGTTGCGCTGGCCATACCGGCGGCGCGAAAGGTCCGGCCCCCGGGCGGACCCGAAACCAGCATGTTGCTTCTTACGGAGAATATGTGATGCGTCAGTTCGATCTTGCTCCCCTCTACCGTTCCACCGTCGGCTTCGACCGTCTGTTCTCGGCCCTCGACCAGTATGTCACGGCCGACGCGGCGCCGACCTATCCGCCCTACAACATCGAGCGCACCGGCGAGAACGCCTACCGGATCACGGTGGCGGTCGCTGGCTTCACGGATTCCGATCTCGCGATCGAGGTCAAGGAGAATGCGCTGACCCTGAAGGGCGAGCGCAAGGGCGATGCCGGCAAGGCCGCCGAGTTCCTGCACCAGGGCATCGCGGCCCGCGCCTTCGAGCGCCGGTTCCAGCTTGCCGATTACGTGCAGGTGACGGGTGCCGCGCTGGAGAACGGCCTCCTCCACATCGATCTCGTCCGCGAGATCCCGGAGGCCAAGAAGCCGCGCCAGATCCAGATCGCCACGGGCCGGGCTCAGAATGCTCCGGTGATCGAGGGGTCGGTGCAACAGGCCGCGTGATCCGCGTCGCATAGCGACACGGGGGGCGCCCCGGCCGTCGGGCCGGGGCGTCTTTGTCTGTTCAGAAGTCGTCGAACCGGTCGCCGCGGCCGGGCTCGATGCAGCGGTAACCGACGAAGCAGCGCGGCGTGTCGCCGGCCGGCACGAAGGCAGGGACCGTGATCTCGGTGACCTCGCAGGCGCTGCGGCCGCGCACGAAGCGGTCGTAGGTCTGCCCGCCCGTCCCAAGGACGATGCCACCCTGGCGGTCGACTAGGCTTTTCGCCTGACCGCACGACATCGCGGCGGTGGAGGGCCGCTGCGCGAGCGCGGGCCCGGCGCAAGCCACGAGCAGACAGGCGAGGGGGAGGGCGCGCATGGATCAGGCTCCGGCCGGGGCGTGTGTCGTAAACGCACCTCGGCGAAGGCTCGATCCCGCGACCCGCCTTCGAAAAATCCACTCAGCTAGACGGGATCAGGCGCCGCGCGTCACAGGTCGCCGAAGATCAGCTGTCCCTGCGGGCTCGGGCGGCGGGCCGTCGTCGCCGCCTTGCCGCGCTTGGCCGTCCCCTTGGCGGTTGTGCGTTGAACGGGCGGGCGCTTGGCGACGGGGTCGGCGCGCAGGCGCGCCTTCGCCCGGTCGCGGGCGATCGCCTCGGGGGCGTTCGGATCGTCGTCGAGCCACTTGCCGCGCTTGATGACCTCGTTGACCCGTCCCTGGTTGACACCGACCTTGAAGGCGATCTCCTGCTGGGTCATGCCGGTGGAGGCGTGCAGATCGAGAATGGATCGCGCGAGTTCCGGCGTCATCTTCTGGCCGGTGAGGCGGCGCGCCGGCTTGATCGTCCGGGTGGCACGGTCGCGGTCGCGCAGGCGTTCGAGCAGGGCGAGGGCCATGTGCATGCCGTGCTCGCGCAGCGACTCCTCGAATTCCTTCAACGTCGCCATCGTGGCTTCCTCTTCGCCGCAGGGTTCCCTCGAGACCGGAACCGCGACTGTTTGATCAACGCGACCGAACAAGCAGGGTTGCGCCCGGGCCACCACCGCCACAACCGGGAAGGTACGTCATCCACCGGTATTCGCGATCCTCGCCAGCCGGACCGTCGCGGGCGGAGTGCGCGATCCCGCGCGCCGCACGTGGCCAGCGGCGCGCCGTTCGGCTAAACCGCCGGTCCCGCCGTGGCGTTCGTGGAGACCCGCCCGATGATCAGCCCGATCGTTTCCGTCCCGCGTAACGGGCCGGCACCCGGCTCAGTGCCCCTGGTGGATGCCCTGGAGGGCGGCGCGGTCCTGATGTTCCCCGACCTCGACTTTCCGTTGAGCGCCTTCGATCAGCGCTTCGTCGAGCGGCCTTTCGCCGACGGAAAGGCCAAGAACGTCAACATCCGCGGCGCCTCCGCCGCCCTGAAGGGCGCGGCCGGCACGCCGGAGGAGCAGGAGGCCCTGCGCCAGGTCCTGATCCGCTACCGCGCC
>NZ_JAQGKL010000241.1 GCF_028290105.1 Methylobacterium sp. | reverse complement strand
TTCGCGGGCGCCAAGCCCACCCACGACAACGCCTACAAGCTGACGCTGGCCGAGCGCACGCTCGCGGCGGTGCTCATCGACGCGAGGGCCTGAGCCATGAAGTTCGACACGCCCGCGGGCCAGAACCCCATCGACCAGCTCAAGGTCGTCGGAAAGCCCCTCGACCGCATCGACGGAAAGTTCAAGACCACCGGCACCGCGCCTTATGCCTACGAGCGCCACGACGTCGCGGCCAACCAGGCTTACGGCTACGTATTGGGCGCCGGAATCGCCAAGGGCCGGGTACGCGCCATCGATGTCGGTGCCGCGCGCCGGGCGCCGGGCGTCGTCGCCATCGTCACCACCCTCGACATGCCGAAGCTCGGCCTCGGCCGGATGAACACCGCCAACCTGTTCGGCGGAGCGGAGATCCAGCATTACCACCAGGCCATCGCCGTCGTGGTGGCCGAGACCTTCGAGCAGGCGCGGGCCGCGGCCTTCCTCCTGCGCGTCGATTACGCCCCCGAGGCCGGGCGTTTCGACCTCGCCGTCGAGGCGAAGGGCGCCAAGCCCGTCTCGGGCGACAGCGGCGAGGGCAGCAGCAGCGGCGGCGAGGACCGGACGGGCGACTTCGAGGGCGCGTACGCGGCGGCCCCCGTCAAGCTCGACGAGACCTACACCACGCCGGACGAATCGCACGCCATGATGGAGCCGCACGCCACGGTCGCGGCCTGGGAGGGCGACAAGCTCACGCTCTGGACCTCCAACCAGATGATCGCCTGGGCCAAGGGCAGCGTCGCCAAGATCCTGGGGATTCCGCCCGAGAACGTCCGGGTCGATTCGCCTTATGTTGGCGGGGGCTTCGGTGGAAAGCTGTTCGTGCGCGCCGACGCGATCGTGGCGGCCCTCGCGGCAAAGGCCGCCAAGCGCCCGGTGAAGGTGGCGCTGACCCGCCCGCTCGTCGCCAACAACACCACGCACCGACCCGCCACCATCCAGCGCGTGCGCATCGGCGCGACGAAGGACGGGGCCATCACGGCGATCGCGCACGAGAGCACATCCGGAAACCTGCCCGGTGGCCGCCCCGAGACGGCGGTCGACCAGACCAAGCTCATCTATGCCGGCGCCAACCGCCTGACGGGCATGAAGATCGCCCATCTCGACCTGCCGGAGGGCAATGCCATGCGCGCGCCCGGCGAGGCGCCCGGCATGATGGCCCTGGAGATCGCGATGGACGAGATGGCGGAGGCACTGGCCCTCGACCCCATCGCGTTCCGGGTCAAGAACGACACCCAGGTGGATCCGGGGCACCCGGAGCGACCGTTCTCCCACCGCGACCTGATCGGCTGCCTCAAGCTCGGGGCCGAGCGCTTCGGCTGGGACAAGCGCAATCCGAAACCCGCTCGGGTGCGCGATGGGCGCTGGCTCGTCGGGATGGGGATGGCGGCGGGCTTTCGCAACAACCTGCTGACGAAGTCGGGCGCCCGGGTTCGCCTGAACGCGGACGGCATCGTGACGGTCGAGACCGACATGACGGATATCGGCACGGGCAGCTACACCATCATCGCCCAGACCGCCGCCGAGATGATGGGTGTCCCCATCGACAAGGTCGTCGTGCGCCTTGGCGATTCCGACTTTCCGGCCTCGGCCGGCTCGGGCGGGCAATGGGGTGCCAACAACGCGACGTCCGGCGTCTACGCGGCCTGCGTCAAGCTGCGCGAGAGCGTGGCCCAGACCCTCGGCTTCAATTCCGCCGACGCGCGCTTCTCCGACGGCGCGGTCCGCTCCGGCAACCGCAGCGTGCCGCTCGGCGACGCCGCGAAATCCGGGGAACTCGTGGCCGAGGATACCATCGAGTACGGCGATCTCTCGAAGATGAAGCAGCAATCGACCTTCGCCGGGCACTTCGTCGAGGTCGGCGTGGACGTGCACACGGCGGAGGTTCGGGTGCGGCGGATGCTGGCAGTCTGCGCGGCCGGGCGCATCCTCAACCCGAAATCCGCCCGCAGCCAGGTCATCGGCGCCATGACCATGGGCGTCGGCGCGGCCCTGATGGAGGAACTCGCCGTCGACACGAAGCGCGGCTTCTTCGTGAACCACGATCTCGCGGGCTACGAGGTGCCGGTCCACGCCGACATTCCGCACCAGGAGGTGATCTTCCTCGACGAGACCGATCCGATGTCCTCGCCGATGAAGGCCAAGGGCGTGGGCGAACTCGGCCTGTGCGGCGTCGGGGCGTCGTTGGCTAACGCCGTCTACAACGCCACCGGCATCCGGGTGCGGGACTATCCGATCACCCTGGACAAGCTCCTCGACCGGATGCCCGACGCGGCCTGACGCGGGGATTTTGCCAAACGGCCTCCTCCGCGCAGTGTCGGCGGAGGAGGTCGCTTCCCTATCGGGCGAAAAAGCACAGCGGCTGGCTGCTGCCCATCAGAACCCCAGCCGGCCGATGGCCGGCAACTTCAGCGCCGGGCGCCGGAGATCGAGGCCCGCCACGGCGCCGAGGAGGTTGACCTCCAGGCCCTCGACCCAGCCCACGGTCAGACCGAGATACCCACCGAGATTGATGCGGATGCCGGTGCGCGACGGCGTCAGACCGACCCAGCGGCCATCGTAGGGAAAGTCCTTGCCGATGGCGGTGGCGGGCAGGCTCGCCTGCATCTCGGGGACGGCGCTCATCACGGCGGCCACGAAGGTGTTCGAGTTCGGCCCCGGCCAGACCGTGTAGTCGCCCGCTCTAGCGTAGCGATAGGTCAGGATCGCCTCGCGGATGCGGGGGATCATGGCGTCCGCCGCCGCGCCGTCGGCCGCGAAGACCGCCTGGGGCGCGCTCCCGAACCAGCGTCCGTCGGGCACGAAGCGATCGATCCAGATCGGCTGGCCCCAGGCCGTGTAGTCGAAGCGCTGGTAGGCGCGGGCGCCCGCATCCTTGACGACGATCCAGCTGTGGGTGGCGATGATGCCGCGCCAACTCACCGTCCGGGCCGAGAAGATCCGCACCACCGCGTCCGGGTTCGCGGCGGCCGGCGGCAGCAGGCCCGTGCTCGACCGGTCGGCGGAGCGCCAATCGCCCCGGGTCTGGCTGAGATACAGGGCGGCGGAGACAGCGATGGGGGCGAGGTAGATCAGCACGAAGGCGAGGACGGCGATCTTGAGCAAGGCGGATCCGGAGCAGAGGAGGACCGACCCGATATGGGCCGCCGATCCGCGTTTCAGGAGGGACCAGGGACCGGGTGCGACAGGCCGTCGGTGCGTGGCGCCGCGGCTGGTCCGCCGGACGCCGCGAGGTCCTGCTGGCGCGCCTGACGCTCCTCCTGCCGGCGCCCGAGCCAGAGGCTGTTCACGAGCCAGGCGATGGAGAGCGGCACGGCCGTGACCGCCACCGCCGTCGAGCCGAGGCCGAGGGCCGCGATCCCGGCAAACGACCAGGCGCCGACCTGGTCGCCGGTGCGGTAGACCACGGTGTCGATGAAGTTCTTGGCCTTGTAGCGGTCCTCGCGCGGCACCACGGTGAACAGGACCTCGCGGATCGGCCGGGCGATGGCGAAATTGCCCGCCCGGCGCAGGACCTGGAACACCACGATGGCGGTGATCGTCGGCGAGACGGCGAGCGCCGCAAAGCCGAGGATGCTCGCGGCCGGCAGGAGGGCCAGGGCCGGCCCGATGCCGATGCGCCGGACGATCCGGCCCGTGAGGAAGAACTGTACCCCGAGGGTGAGCAGGTTCACGAGGAGATCGACGCTGGCGAAGAAGGCCGTCTGCGCGCCGCGATCGGGAAAGCTGCGTTTGGCGATGCCGGCCTGCTCGAAATACAGGAAGGTCGAGGTCACCGAGAACAGCAGCAGGAACAGGCTGATGTTGAGGAGGTAGGGCGAGCGGAAAGTGCGGGTGATGCCCGCGAAGGCCGAGCCGCCGATGGCATCGGACGGGCGCGCGTCACCCGCGACCGGGGTTTGCCGCAGGCGGTCCGACAGGCGCGCGAGGCCGCGCATGCTGAACACCGCGACTTCCAGCAGCAAGGCGGCGCCCACGAGGAGGACCCAGGTCGGCACGTCGCGGGCGAGGATCGCGGTCGTGGCCGAGCCCGCGATGGCGCCGAGCGTGGCGCCGGCCGCGATGAAGCCGAACAGCCGCTTGCCCTGCTCGGTGGAGAACACGTCGACGATGGTGGCCCAGAAGACCGAGACCACGAACAGGTTGAAGATCGAGAGCCAGATGAAGAAGGCCCGCCCGATCCAGACGTTGCCGTCGGGACCCGCGAGGAAGAGCGCACCGGCAAACAGCAGGATGTTGGCGGCGAAGAACCGGTAGGTGAGGGGCACGAACCGGGCCCGCGGCAGCGTCTTGACCAGCCAGGCGAACGGCACGTTGAGGGCCAGCATGCCGACCAGCGTGCCGGTGAACAGCCAGGGCAGGTTCTCGAGGCCGCCGGCGATCCCCATCTGGTCGCGGATCGGACGCAGCACGTAGTAGGCGGCGAGGATCGAGAAGATGTAGGCCCAGGACCAAGCCAGGGCCGGAGCCTCCCCCGGTCGGACATCGACGAGACGGCCCAGCCAGGAGGACGCGCCCGGCCCCGGCTCACGCCCGGCCGGGTACGTCCCTGGACCGGCGTCCCGGCTCAACGCGACACACCGAGGCGCGCGCCGAGTTCCGGCGCCGTGAGTTCGAGGTTGAACGTCGGGGAACCCATGGCGAAGCTGTCCGCCTTCGCCAGCGGACCGACCGCGATTGGATCGAAGCCGGCGTCGCTCACGAGCTTGGACACCGCCGCCAGGGCCTGCGCGTCGTCGCCCGCGATGGGGATCGCCATCCGGCCGCCCTCGCGGTGCGCGTTCTTGGCAAACAGCTTGTAGTTCGCCGCGTTGAAGCCGCGCACCACCCGGGCACCGGCGAGGTATTTGGCCGAGACCGCCGCGATCCCGCTCGTCTGGACTTCCCCATAGACCTCGCCGTCGCGGGCCTGGGTCGCGTTGCCGGCATCGATCACGACCTTGCCCTTCCAGGCGCCCGCATAATCCTGCGCGAGCTGCGGATAGGCCTTGTAGGGCACCGCGACGAGGATCACGTCCCCGAAGGCGATGGCCTCGGCGGGTGTGCCGGCGCTGGCCTTCGGCCCGAGGCCCTCGACGAGCCCCTTCAGCTCCTCGGGGTGGCGGGAGGAGAGCATCACCGGGTGACCGGCCTTGGCCCAGAGCCCGCCGAGCGTGCTGCCGATGTTGCCGGCGCCGATGATGCCGATGCGGGCGGGCTCGGGCGCGCCTTGAGCCTGCGCGCCCGACATGAGGGCGGCGGAGGCGGCGAGGGCCAGGACGGCGCGGCGGGAAACGCGATCAGAGTGCATCGACGAAGGTCTCCATCAGTTTGCGCTGGGCCGCATCGGGCATCGGACCGCGCGCGGCGGCCAGGTTGTCCTCGACATAGGCGGCCTTCGCCATGCCGGGGATCGGACAGGTCACGGCCTCGTGCGCGAGGACGTATTTGAGGAAGAATTGCGGCCAGGACGCGCAGCCGAACTCGGCGGCCCAGGGCGGAAGTTCGCGCCCCTGAACGGCCTTCAGCAGGCGGTCGCGTCCGAAGGGTACGTTCACCATCACGGCCACGCCGCGCTCGGCGGCCAGCGGCAGGATGCGTGCGGCCGCCTGCCGATCGTCGAGGGCGTAGTTCACCTGGACGACGTCGAGGGTCTCGCGGCGCATCAGCGCTTCGAGATCGGCGAACTGGCTGTCGCGCCAGACCGTGACGCCGAGATAGCGGATCTTCTTCTCCGCCTTCAGCGCCCGCAGCGTGGCGAGGTTCGTCTCCGGGTCGATGA
>NZ_JAQGKL010000190.1 GCF_028290105.1 Methylobacterium sp. | reverse complement strand
CGCGCCGGGGGCCTTCGGGGTCGCCGCTGCCTTACGCGCCATGCTCCGCTTCCCCCGACACGGAAAAACCTCGGCCGGACCGTCCGGCGCCCCATAGATCAGGGTCCGAGCAGGTCCAGCAAGAATGGAATCAGCGGCGCGTCGGCCGGCGGCATCGGCTGGTCCTTGAGGTCGCGCGGGCGCACCCATTTCAGGGCCTGTCCCTCCATGGAGCGCGGCAGTCCCTCCCAGCGCCGGCAGACGTAGAGCGGCATCAGCAAGTGGAAGTCCAGATAGGCGTGGCTCGCGAAGGTGAGGGGGGCGAGGCAGGCCTCCAGTACCGTGATGCCGAGTTCCTCCGCGAGTTCGCGGATCAGGGTCTCCTCCGGTCGCTCGCCCGGATCGACCTTGCCGCCGGGAAACTCCCACAGGCCCGCGAGCTGCTTGCCCGGCGGGCGCTGCGCGAGGAGGACGCGCCCATCCGCATCCACCAGGGCGACGGCGACCACGAGGAGGATGCGCAGGGGAACCGAAGGCTCGTTCATGGGGCGATCGCGAAGGTCGCCGAGACCTCTGCGCCGGTCTCGATGGTGCCGGCGACCAGCGGCACCGGCGTTCCGCCGCGCTTGGCCCGCATCGGCGCGGGCGCCGCGAAGGCCATCGGCGGGGCAGTGCCGGTAGCCGGTGACTGGATGGAGACCACGCGCCCGAGGTTGACCCCGGCCGCCTGCGCCAGTTGCTCGGCCTGCGCCCGCGCATCCTTCATCGCCGCGCCCCGCATGGCGGCTTCCGCCGCCTCGGGATCGCGCAGGCCGAAGCCGACACCGTCGATGCGGTTCGCGCCCCCATCGAGCGCCCGGCGCATGAGGTCGCCGAGGCGCGCCATGTCGGAGAGTCGAACCCGCACGCTGTTGGTGGCCCTGTAGCCGTCGGGCTTCTCGGCGAAGCTGCCGTCCGGCTGGCGGATCGAGCGCGTGACCGGTTGCAGCGTCACCGCCGAGGTGCGGAGATCCGCTTCCGGTACCTTGAACTCGGCGGCCAGCGTGAGGA
Source organism: Methylobacterium sp. (assembly GCF_028290105.1). Lineage (GTDB taxonomy): Bacteria > Pseudomonadota > Alphaproteobacteria > Rhizobiales > Beijerinckiaceae > Methylobacterium. The sequence goes on along the minus strand of NZ_JAQGKL010000190.1, from coordinate 8,812 downwards.
CCGCTCTAACCGCAGCACTGGCGGCATCGAGGGCGGCCGCCGGCGTCGCGCCCTTGGCCTCGACGCCGATCTCGACGGCGGCGAAATCCGGGGCTGATTCCGAGCGCGCCCGCCCGACGACGCTGATCCGCCCTTCGCCCGACGCCGCATGCTCGTCCGCGTGGGCCACGGACAGCGAGCCCAGAAGCAGGGAGAGCCCGAGGAGCGCCGCCGGCCCGCGCCTCACGAGCGGTAATCCCCGTTGATCTCGATGTAGAGCTTGGTCAGGTCGCAGGTCCAGACCCGGGCCGTGCCAGCCCCGAGGCCGAGATCGACCCGTACCGTGACGTCGGATTCGCGCATCACGGCGCTGGCCGCGTCCTCGCTGTAATCCGGGTCACGGGCGCCCTCGCGGGCCACTCGCACGTCGCCGAACCAGATCGCGAGGCGGTCGCGGTCGGCCGGCTCGCCGGCCTTGCCCACCGCCATCACCACGCGTCCCCAATTGGCGTCCTCGCCGGCGATCGCGGTCTTCACCAGGGGCGAGTTCGCGATGGACATCGCGATGCGATGCGCGGAGGCGTCGCTGGTGGCGCCCGTGACCTGCACCGTGACGAACTTGCGCGCGCCCTCGCCATCCTTCGCGACGAGTTGCGCAAGCTCGACGAGGAGGTCGTCGAGGGCGGCCCGGAACTCGGCCAGGCGCGGATCACCGGCCTCGGTGATCGCGGCGTTGCCGGCCGCTCCAGTGGCGAACAGCAGCAGGGTATCGGAGGTCGAGGTGTCGCCGTCCACCGTCACGCAGTTGAAGCTCTTGGCCGTGCCGGCGCTGAGCAGCGCCTGCAGCACCGGTTGGGGCAGGGACGCATCCGTGAAGGCGAAGCTCAGCATCGTCGCCATGTCGGGCGCAATCATGCCCGCACCCTTGGCGATGCCGTTGATCGTCACCGGAACGCCATCGATCGTGGCCCGGCGCGTGGCGAGCTTCGGGAAGGTGTCGGTGGTCATGATCGCCTGCGCGGCCGCGGCCCAGGCCGGCGCGCCGTCCTCGGTCCGGTCCGCGCAATCGGCGAGCACGCCTTGGAACTTGGTCGCGTCGAGGGGCTCGCCGATCACACCCGTCGAGGCGATGAAGATGTCGTGCGGACGGCACGAAGCCGCCTTGGCGGCGATCTCGGCGGTCAGCGCCACGGCCTCGCGTCCGCGCAGGCCCGTGAAGGCGTTGGCGTTGCCGGAATTCACCACGAGCGCCCGAGCGCCCGCGCTGCCCAGCGCCTCGCGGCACCAATCGACGGGCGCGGAGGGGCATTTCGAGCGGGTGAACACCCCGGCGGCCTCGGTGCCCTCGGCCAAGGCCACATAGAGCACGTCCGTGCGGCCGGAATAACGGATGCCCGCCTGTGCGGTGGCGAGCCCGACGCCACGAATCGGCGGCAGATCCGGCTGGACCTTGGGCGCGAGCGGCGAGACGGGCGGGCTCTTGGCGGAGGGCGGGCTCTTGGCGGATGACATGGGGTTCACGGCTCCGGCTGTCCGCCGCTGCGTCGGTGGCGCGGCGACGGCGGTGTTGCCCCGCCCGCGCAGCCCGCGTCAACCATGTCCCGCGTCAAATCCCTGTCGCATCACGGGTTTGGCCCGCCGCCGAGGTTGAAAGCGCGAGACTGCCCGGTGCGAAAATACCTTGGCTGGCCTCGCCATCGCATCACCGGCGCGTCGAGACGCCGTAAAGGGCTTGTGCGTCGAAGCAGACGTGACATAGCATGCTGCGACGCACAGTTGACGAGGATGGTCGGCACGGATGTCCAGGCGCGAGTGGGGAGTCTCGACTATGGAACGACCAACCTCACCCGGTGGCGCCTACGGCGTCCAGGTCCTCATCGCCGGCCGGCAGAAGCATTGGCGCGATGAAGTCTCCTCGCAGATCCGCCGGGCCGGCTATTCCGCCACGACCGTGGATTGCGGCGTCGATGCGATGACGGTGCTCGCCCTCGGCCTGCCGGTGGACGTCCTCGTGACGGATGTCAGCCTTCAGGGCGAACTCTGCTGCCAGAAGCTGGTGCAGGAAGCGCGCGCCCTGCGCCCGGATCTGCGGATCGTCTTTGCCAGCGACCTCGAATCCGTCGGGAGCGACGACACGAGCGCTTCGTTGCTCGACGAAATCCTCGAGGGCGATGGTCTCGACGAGCGCAGCGGCCTGATCGCCGTCCGGCGTATCGACAAGGTCGCGAGCACGGTTCGGGACGCCCTGCGCAACACCGCCTGACGGCCACGTGTCCCGCCGTCCTTCGTGGCCGCGATCGCCGGCTCGCATCACGCTTGTTTGAAGGCCGAACCGGCCCTGCTCGCGCGCTGCCCTACCATCTGTGCCGAGCATGTCCGCGTCCGTGGCACAAAGCCGATGATTTGCTTCCGCTCGGTTCGAAAACAACGAAGCCTCCGACATAAGGTCGAAGGCTTCGAGGTTCTGAATCTCGACGGAAAAGGCTTGGAGGCCGCTTACTGCGCCTTCGGTGCGTCGGCGGGTTTGGCATCTGCAGGCTTGGCATCCCCAGATTTGGCATCGGCGTTCGTCTTGGCCTTGCCGAGATAGATGTATTCCGGCGCGGCGCGGAGTTGATCCTTGTTGGTGTCGATCGTCGCCTTCAGGGTGGCGTCGTCCACGCGGGCGAGCTTGAGGGCGCTCGGATCCACGGCGACGTACTTGGTGCCGATGCCGAGAAAGCCGCCGACCCCGACCACCCAGGACTTCACCGTGTTCTTCTCGTCGAGCACCACGTCGGCGATCTCGCCGATGGTCTCGTTCGCGGCATTCTGGATGGTCAGGCCGACGAGCTTCGAGGTGACCATGTCACTCTTGTTCTGCACCACGAAGGTCGGGCGCAGGTCGTTGGCGAGCGTCGCGGGCGCGGCCTGGACCGGGGCCGACGGGGCGGGCGCCGGAGCGTCCGTCGTCTGGGCGAAGGCGAGGGCGGTTCCCGCCACGAGGAGGGTCGTGCCGAGCAACAGGCTGCGCATGGGCGAAGTCTTTCCGAAGGTCGAGCCGAGGGCCGAAGAGGTGTCCGTGTTGGCACACGCTCAAGCTGACGCCTCGCGAAAGGTTCCCGCGAAACGGGGCGGGTGATGGACGATTGCGAGCGCTGCGATAGATTCCCCGCATCAGGACCGGCGGACTCGACCGCTTGTCCGCCGGGGAGTTGCGCCATGTCGAAGTTTCCTCCTTCGAGGTTCCTGTCTTCAAACCCGTCGCATCCGGCGCGCGGTGTCGCCCGCCGGCAGGCCCTCGCGGTCATCGCCGGGGGCATCGGCGGGGTCATCGCGTCCGGGCTTCGGCCCGCGCGCGCGGGCGACATCCGGGCCGGGGCCTTCAGCTTCGAGAAACCGGAGGGCGGCACCCTGCCGCTCGAGGCCTATGCGGGCCGTCCCATCCTCATCGTCAACACCGCCACCGCCTGCGGCTATGCCGGGCAGTTCACCGGCCTCCAGGCCCTGTGGACCCGGTTCGGCGAGCGCGGCCTCACCGTCATCGCGGTGCCCTCGCCCGATTTCGGAAATCAGGAGCCCCTCGACGGGCTCGCCATCGCGGAGGCGGCCCGCAAGAACCACGGCGTGACCTTCCCGGTCACGGCCAAGACCCATGTGCGCGGCCCCGCCGCCCACCCGTTCTATCGCTGGGCCGCCGCCGAGAAGCCCGGCAACACGCCGAACTGGAACTTTCACAAGTATCTGATCGACCGGGACGGCAGCCTGATCGGCGCCTTCCCGTCCCCCGTCGAGCCGAGCGATCCGCGCATCGTCACGGCCATCGCCAACGCGCTGCCCGCCGCTTGAGGTCTCAGCGCGGGATGTCGCGCGGGGGCCGTGGTGCCGGTTGGTGCGCGCGGCGGGGGCGACGGGACCGCTCCGCCGACCCGCGCACCGGCGGCGAGGCGTAGTTCGACGCGAAGGGGTTGGCGGGCGTGCGCTCTGCGCTACCGAACAGGGTGAACTCGGCGCGCGCTTCGCCCGCCGCGACGAGCAGGATCAACAAAAGGGCAAGGGGGAACGGGTGCATGCGGCTCCTGGCGGGATCGCGGACGTGGATGGGGTCTTCCGCTGCGATACCCCAACGCCCCACATCCGGCGAGGCGTCGGCATGCGGACGCACGGGAGACGGACACATGGACAGTCATCGGTTCGAACTGGCGGGCGCCGCCTTCGAGGTCGCGTTCGAGCGGGCGCCGGAGGGCTGGGTCGCCCGCATCCGCCGCGAGGACAGCGACACCGTGCACCGCGTCGGTTTTCCGGACGGGCCGGGCTACGATCCCGTGGATGTGCGCGGCTCCCTGATCGCGGGCTGCGAGGCCGCCGTCGCCAACCTGACCTGGGCCGAGCCGACCCGCCACTGAGCGGAACCTCCCCGACCGCGCCGGGTTCGCCCTCCCACAGAGGTCCATGCGTCCGAGAAGGAAGTCACGATGTCCGAGGTCACCTATCGCATCGTCGAGCACGATGGCGGCTACGCCTACAAGGTCGGCGACGTCTTCTCCGAGACGTATCCCAGCCACGACGAAGCCCTGCAGGCCGCGCAAGCCGCCGCCGCCGAGCAGCAGGTGCCGGGCTCCACCGAGGGCATCCGCTACCAGGACGGCAAGGGGGACTGGCACGACGAAACGGCGCAAGGAAACGATCGCCCGACCGCCAAGGTCGTCGACTGAGGCGAACGTCGCGCCTGCGTCGGGCGGCGGGACCCGATCCCGGCGGCCCGGCGGGGCCGAATGGCCAATTGCCTCGCGGGCCCAACCTCGTGCATGGCTGCGCGCGATCGTGACGTGCCCGGGACTTGCCGCGGGCACGGCCTTCGCGAAGGAACGGGGCAGCGAGAACGGCCCTGCGCTCCCGAGGCGTCTTGGCCCTTCGATCGCCCCGCGCCGATTGCCCTTGGAGCCTGCCCGTGACCGTCTCGAACCCGCGCCAGCCCGACCACGCCATCGATCCGCTGTTCACCGAGCGCTGGTCACCCCGCGCCTTTACCGGCGAGGCCGTGCCGGAGGCGGAACTGTTGCGCATGTTCGAGGCCGCCCGCTGGGCGCCGTCCTCCTACAACTCGCAGCCCTGGCGCTTCGTCTACGCCCTGCGCGACACGCCGGACTGGCAGACCTTCCTCGACCTGCTGGTGCCGGCCAACCGCAAGTGGGCGGAAGGCTGCGGCGCCCTCGTCATCCTCGTCTCCAGCAAGCTCATGAAGTCCTCCGACGGCCTGAAGCCCTCGGCGAGCCATTCCCTCGATGCCGGCGCGGCGTCCGCGAACTTCCAACTCCAGGCGATCCGCCAGGGCTGGCACGTGCACGGCATGGGCGGGTTCGACAAGGAGCGCGCCGTCACCGTGCTCGACGTGCCCGCCGACCATCAGGTCGAGGCCGCCTACGGGATCGGCCGGGTGGCCGATCCCGCCGGCCTCACCGAGGAGCAGCGCGCCAAGGAGGTGCCCAACGGCCGCCGTCCGATCGCGGATTTCGCGTTCGCCGGCCGCTTCAAGGCCCGTGAAGCCTGAGACCGCGCCGGTGCTGAGGCCTGCCGCCGACTATGCCGGCCTTCTCGCCGGCTTCTCCTGGGACATTCCGGACCGCTACAACATCGGTGTCGATGTCTGCGACCGCTGGGCCGCGCGCGAGCCCGACCGCGTCGCGATCCAGGAGGTCGTCGGAGACACGGTCACGCCGGTCACCTTCGGTCAGTTGCGCCTGCACTCGGACCGGCTCGCCGCCGGCCTGAGGGCACGCGGGATCGGCCCCGGCGACCGGATCGGTGTGCTGCTGCCGCAATCCGCCACCGTGGTGATCGCGCACGCGGCCGCCTACAAGCTCGGGGCGATCGCGCTGCCGCTCGCCGGCCTGTTCGGGCCGGATGCCCTACGCTACCGGCTCGGTGATGCCGGCGCGCGGGTGCTCGTCACCGACGCGGCGGGCTGCGCGAAACTCGCGACCATCCGCGCCGACCTACCGGATCTCGGCCTCGTGATCTGCGTCGACGGCGCGGCGGACGGCGCCGTCAGCCTAGCGGAACTCACCGCCGCTGCCACGGAGGGCTTCACCGCCGTCGACACGGGGGCCGACGACCCGGCCCTGATGATCTACACCTCCGGCACCACCGGCCCGGCCAAGGGGGCGCTCCACGCCCACCGGGTGCTGCTCGGGCACCTGCCGGGCTTTCTGATGATGCACGACTTTCCCCCGCGTGCCGGCGACCGGATGTGGACGCCCTCGGACTGGGCCTGGGCCGGCGGCCTCCTCAACGCGACGCTGCCGAGCCTGCGCCTCGGCGTGCCGGTGGTGGCCTGCCCGGCCTTCCGGTTCGAGCCGGAAGCGGCCTTGCGCCTCATCGCCGAGCGGGCGATCACCACCGCGTTCCTGCCGCCCACCGCCCTGCGGATGCTGCGGGGCGTCGCCGATCCGCGCCGGCGCTTCGATCTCTCGCGGCTGCGCAACATCGCCTCCGCCGGCGAGGCACTTGGCCCCGAGACCTTCGAATGGGCCCGGCACGAACTCGGCCTCACCATCGGCGAGGCCTATGGCCAGACCGAGTGCAACCTCGTGCTCGCCGCCTGTCCCGCCTCCGGCGTGGCGCGGGCGGGCTCGACCGGTCGCCCCGTGCCGGGGCACCGGGTCGCGATCCTGCGGCCCGACGGCAGCGAGGCCGCCACCGACGAGCCCGGCGAGATCGCCGTTGCCCGGCCCGATCCGGTGATGTTCCTGCGCTACTGGAACCAGCCGGAGGCGACGGAAAAGAAATTCTCGGGCGACTGGATGCTCACGGGCGACACGGCCCGGCGCGACGCGGACGGTTACGTCCATTTCGTCGGGCGTGAGGACGACCTCATCACCTCGGCAGCCTATCGCATCGGCCCCACCGAGATCGAGGATTGCCTCGCCTGCCACCCGGCCGTGGCGCTCGCCGCCGCCGTGGGCAAGCCGGACCCCTTACGCACCGAGATCGTGAAGGCCTTCGTCGTCCTGCGTCCGGGCTTTACCGCCTCGGACGAACTTGCCGCCGAGATCCAGGCCTTCGTGCGCACCCGCCTCTCGGCCCACGAATATCCGCGCGAGATCGCGTTTCGCGACGATCTGCCGATGACGACGACGGGCAAGATCATCCGGCGGCAATTGCGGGACCAAGGCTGACGCCGCCTCAGGGAATGTACGGCCGCTCCCCGTCTGTCGAAAGCCCCAGGAGCCGCGCCAGGTCGGGCGCCGAGCCGTGGCCGACGAGGTCCGCCAGCGTGTAGCGGTCGAGGACCGACAGAAAGGCGGCGAGCGCCTCCCCGAGCACGCCCCTCAGGCGGCAGGGCGCGGTGATCGTGCAGGCCCCGCCCGCAAAGCACTCCACCAGGGCGAGGTCTTCCTCGGTCTCACGCACCACGGCGCCGACGACGATCTCGGCCGCGGGCCTGCCGAGGCGCAGGCCGCCCCCCCGTCCGCGCAGGGTCCGGACCAGGCCGAGGCGCCCGAGCTGATGCACCACCTTGGTCAGGTGGCTTTCCGAGATGCCGTAGGCCCGGGCGATCCCCCCGATCGAACTCATCTCTGGTTCGTGGAGGGCGAGGTAGATCAAGGTCCGCAGCGCGTAGTCGGTGTAGCGGGTGAGCCGCATCGCCGCTCCTGGATGAAAAGGTTCATTGCACTTGTATCATTGAAGGCGCCTGGGTTAAAACATGCACCGTGAATGAACCTTTGGAGTGATTCGTGTCCGCAACCCTGACGCCCTCCACCATCGCCCTGATCAAGGCGACCGTCCCGGCCCTCGAGGCCCATGGCCTCGCGATCACCAGCCGGATGTACGAGCGCCTGTTTCGCGATCCCGCGATGCGGGACCTGTTCAATCAATCCCATCACGGCGCGACGGGAGCCCAACCGAAGGCTCTGGCGCTGGCGGTCCTCGCCTATTCGCGCCACATCGACGACCTCGGGGCAATGGGCGGTGCCGTCGAGCGCATCGCCCAGAAGCACGTGACCTTGAACATCCTACCGGAGCATTATCCCGCCGTGGGCGAGGCCCTGCTCGGGGCGATCCAGGACGTGCTTGGCGATGCCGCCACCGCCGAGATCTGCGCGGCCTGGGGCGAGGCGTATTGGCTCCTCGCCAACATCCTGATCGGCCGCGAGGCCACGATCTACCGGGACCTCGCGCACCGGCCGGGGGGCTGGAACGGCTGGCGCGACTTCGTGGTCGAATCGGTGGTCCAGGAAAGCGAGATCATCCGATCTTTCGTGCTTGTCCCGCGCGATGGCGGCCCCGTGGCTCGGCATGTGCCCGGACAGTATCTCGGCCTGCGGCTGGACCTGCCTGGGCAGGGCGTCCTGAAGCGGAACTACTCGATCTCCTGCGCGCCGAGCGACAGGGCCTACCGCATCACCGTCAAGCGGGAGGCCGCTGCCGGAAGTCCGTCCGGGATCGTCTCGAACTGGCTGCACGAATCGGCTGGCCCCGGTGCCGAGATCAAGCTTGCACCGCCGGCGGGCGACTTCGTGCTGGAGGACGGCACGGGTCCGGTGGTCCTCGTCAGCGGCGGCGTCGGGCAGACGCCGATGGTCAGCATGCTGGAGGCGCTGGTCGAGAGCCGCTCCGGGCGGCCGGTCTGGTTCGTCCACGGTGCTCTCAACGGCCGCGTCCACGCGTTGCGGGACCATGTCCGCGACCTCGCGGCGCGCGCTCCGAACGTGCACCTGACCACCGTCTATGCGGCGCCCGAGCCGGCGGACGTGTTCGGCCGCGATTACGACGCCGCCGGATTGATCACCGCCGGGACCCTCGGCGACGCCACGCCGACGGGCGAGGCGACCTACTACCTGTGCGGGCC
>NZ_JAQGKL010000189.1 GCF_028290105.1 Methylobacterium sp. | reverse complement strand
CGGTGCCGATCTCGTAGCCGTCGATCTCGCGGCCGGTGCGGGTGCGGAAGGCGAGCGCGCCGCCGGTGGCGTAGTTGCCGAACAGGGCCGATTGCGGCCCCCGGAACACGTCGATGCGGCTGTAGGCGCGCGGATCCACGAGGTCGAAGCGCGAGGCGCCGTCGGGCTGGGTCAGGATGAAGCCGTCCTCCAGCACCACCATGTTGCGGATGACGGCCGTCGAGCGGGCGTTGTTGCCCCGGATCGAGACGACGACGTCGCGCGCACCGCTACCCGGCCGGACGGTGACGCCGGGGCTGTTGATCAGAACGGCGGCGATGTTGGTGGCGGGCCGGTCGGCGATGGTGCCGTCGCGCCCCACCGTGCTCACCACCTGACCCACGGGGTTCTCGATGACGCTCGGCGCGGAGCCGGGCGGAGCCGCGACGCCGAACGGGACGGTCTCCTGGCGGCGGGCGGGAGACCCGCCGCCCTCACCCACAACGGAGAGTTCGTCTAGCATCACGCGATCGTCATCCACCCCGACCGTCGCTGCCGGGCAGACGCCTCCCCCAGAGATCAGGCTGCCCAGGACGAGCACGATCACTGATGCCACCCGGCCTGCGGGCCAGGCGGCGACCGGGTGGTTTCCGTTCCCTCGGCGGATCAGACGGCGAAACATGCCGCGTTGCATCGAACATGTCCCATGATGGGCCATCGGGAGGACTGGAAACCTAGGCCCTCGCCTTAACCATCTGGGGGCAAGGTCTACGCCATCTGGCCGATCGAGATCGAGCATGATGGGTACGTTTTCGTACGGGGCGCGTCGAAAGGTTGTGGGTGTGCTCCGAGCCCGGATCGCCGCGCCGCGCCCTTCGCGATGGCAGGTCCGCACGGGACGTCGTCGCGACCGAGGAACGGCGACGGTGATCATGGCTGTCTGGACAAAGGATTTTCAGCCTTCTGCGGTCCTCCGGCGGGCCGTCGCGTCAGGATTGACGTTCCCGTCGAGCCATAATAGATGATGACAATAATTTTAAAGCGAGCGATTCGGGCGTGTGGAGATCGATGATGGATGAGAAAGTTGTCCTCGGACTCGCCGGCCTGGCTCTGGCGGCCTGCTCGCCCGCCGAGACGGCCGTGGCGCCGGAGCCGCCGTTGGTCCAGACCGTGGTCGTGGCGTCCGGAGAAGCAGGCGGCGCGCGCTACACCGGCGTCATCCGGGCCCGCACCGAGAGCAACCTCGGCTTTCGTGTCGGCGGCAAGATCCTGGAGCGCCTGGTCGACCCGGGGGATCGGGTGACGCGCGGCCAGCCACTGATGCGCCTCGACCGCACCGACTTCGCCCTCGGCCTCAACGCGGCGCGCGCCTCGGTCGAGGCGGCCCGGGCCCAGATGATCAAGGCGAAGGCCGACGAGGAGCGCAGCCGCAAGCTCGTGGCCGACGGTTGGACCTCGAAACAGACCTACGACCAGAACAAGGGGGCGGCCGACGCGGCGATCGCCCAGTTTGCCAATGCCGAGGCCCAGGCGAGCCAGATCGCCAACCAGGCGGGCTATTCCGAGCTTCAGGCGGATGCCGACGGCGTCGTCATGGAGGTGCCCACCGAGCCCGGCCAGGTGGTCGCCGCGGGCCAGACCGTGGTGAAGCTCGCGCGCGACGGTGCCCGCGAGGCCGAGGTGTTCCTGCCCGAAGGCAGCAAGCGCAATGCGCAAGGGGCGGCCTCGGCCACCCTCTATGCCGACGGCGAGGCCACGTATCCGGCCCGGCTGCGGGAGTTGTCGGCCACCGCCGATGCCGCCACCCGCACCTACCGGGCCCGCTACATCCTGTCGGGCGGCGGTGAGGATGCGCCGCTGGGCGCCACCGTGACGCTACGCCTGAAATCCGGCGACGCCCTGCGCAGCGCTGCCGTCGCCGTGCCCCTCGGCGCCCTGTTCGACGCGGGGCGCGGGGCGTCCGTCTGGCGGTACGATGCCGAAACCGGCACCGTGGCGGCCCAGCCCGTCGTGGTCGCCCGCATGGCCGAGGAAAGCGCGGACATCGCCTCGGGCCTGCAGCCCGGCGACCGCATCGTCGCCCTCGGCGCGCATCTGCTCAAGGCCGGCCAGAAGGTGCGCCAGGCGCCAGTTGGCCTGCCGGGTCTGGCGCGATGAGCGGCTTCAACCTCTCGGCGCTCGCCGTCCGCGAGCGGGCGGTCACGCTGTTCCTGCTCCTCGCGCTCACGGGCGCCGGCTTCTTCGCCTTCCAGAAGCTCGGGCGGGGCGAAGACCCGGCCTTCACCGTCAAGGTGATGGCGGTCTCGGCCGCCTGGCCCGGCGCGACCACGGACGAGATGCAGCGCCAGGTCGCCGACCCGCTCGAGAAGCGGCTGCAGGAGCTCGTCTATTACGACCGCGTCGAGACCACGGTCCGGCCCGGCCTCATGCTGATGAAGGTCATCTTCAAGGACAACATGCCGCCGGCCAAGCTCCAGTCGGAGTTTTACCAAGCGCGCAAGAAGCTGTCCGACCAAGCGTCCGGCCTGCCGCGCGGCGTGCTCGGGCCGCTCTTCAACGACGAGTTCTCGGACGTCTACTTCGCGCTTTACGCGCTTCAGGCCAAGGGCCTGCCGCACCGTCACCTCGTGCTGCGGGCGGAGGACCTGCGCCAGCGCCTGCTGCGGGTGCCCGGGGTCGAGAAGATCAACATCCTCGGCGAGCAGGCCCAGAAGATCTTCGTCGAGCTCTCGTATCAGCGCCTCGCGACGCTGGGCATCACTGGCCAGCAGCTACTGGCGGCGCTGGCCAACCAGAACGACGTCACGCCTGCCGGCTTCGTCGAGGCGGCGGGGCCCCGGGTGTATCTGCGCCTCGACGGCGCCATCGACGGCCTCGACGCGCTCCGCAACCTGCCCGTGGCGGCGGGCGACCGCAGCCTCAAGCTCGGCGACATCGCCGAGGTGAAGCGCGGCTATGAGGACCCCAAGAGCTTCGCCATCCGCAACGACGGCGAACCGGCCCTGATGCTCGGCCTCGTGATGAAGCCCGGCTTCAACGGCCTCACGCTCGGCGAGGCGCTGAACGCCGAGGAGGTCGCGATCCATCACGACCTTCCCACCGGGATCGCCTTCACCAAGATCACCGACCAGGCCAAGGTCATCGACGACGCCATTCACGAGTTCATGGTGAAGTTCTTCACCGCGCTCTCGGTGGTGATCGTCGTCAGCCTGGTGGCGTTGGGCTTCCGGGTCGGCATCGTGGTGGCGCTCGCCGTGCCTCTCACCCTCTCGGCGGTGTTCGTGGTGATGATGGTCACGGGGCGCGACTTCGACCGCATCACGCTGGGCGCGCTCATCATCTCGCTGGGACTCCTCGTCGACGACGCCATCATCGCCATCGAGATGATGGTGGTGCGCATGGAGGAAGGCGCCGACCGGATCGAGGCGGCGACCCATGCCTGGAGCGCCACCGCGGCGCCGATGCTCACCGGCACCCTCGTCACCATCGCGGGGTTCCTCCCCGTCGGCTTTGCCGCCTCCACGGCCGGCGAATACGCCGGCAACATCTTCTGGGTGGTCGGCTTCTCGCTCATCGTCTCCTGGATCGTGGCCGTGACCTTCACGCCCTATCTCGGCGTCAAGCTGCTGCCCGATATCAAAAAAGTTGAAGGCGGCCACGACGCCATCTACGCCACGAAGAACTACCAGCGCCTGCGCCGGGTCGTTCGGATGTCGGTCGATCACAAGTGGCTGGCGGCCGGCATCACCGTGGCGCTGTTCGCGATCGCGGTCGTCGGCATGGGCCGGGTTGAGCAGCAGTTCTTTCCGAATTCCGAGCGCCCCGAACTCATCGTCGAGGTGACGCTGCCGACGGGTTCGGCCTTCGCCACCACCGAAGCCAGCGTGCAGCGGGTCGAGGCCGCCATCCGCGACCTGCCCGAGGCCCGCGAGATCACGAGCTATGTCGGCCAGGGCATGCCGCGTTTCGTGCTCTCCTTCGATCCCGAACTGCCCGATCCCGCCTTCGCGCAGATCGTGGTGCAGACGGCGGACGCCCACGCCCGCGACGCGTTGCGGGTCAAGGTCCGCAAGCTCGTGGACGAGGGCCGCTTCCCCGAGGCCCGCGTGCGCGTGCTCCAGATCGTGTTCGGGCCGCCGATCCGCTTTCCCGTGGCCTTCCGTGTGGTCGGGCCCGACCTCGACGTGATCCGGGGCATCGCGGCGGAGGTCGCCGAGGTCATGACGGCCAACCCCAACATGCGTCTCGTCCACCTCGACTGGGGCAACCGGACGCCGAGCCTGCACCTCGCCCTCGACCAGGAACGCCTGCGCCTGATCGGCCTGACGCCGAAGGAGGCCGGGCAGCAATTGCAGAGCTACCTCAACGGCACGCCCGCGACCCAGGTCCGCGAGAACCTGCGTTCCGTCGATGTCCTGTTGCGCAGCCCCGGGCCAGAGCGGCGTTCGCTCGGGGAGATCGGCGACCTGACGCTGGCCACCCGGGATGGACGGCAGGTCCCGCTCTCCCAGGTGGCGCGCCTGGAGAGCCGCAGCGAGGACGCGGTGCTCAAGCGCTACAACCGCGAGACCTATATCCGCGTCCAGGGCGACGTGCTCGACGGACGCCAGCCGCCGGACATCCACGCCCAGGTCCTCCCCCTGCTGGAGCCGATCAAGGCCCGGCTGCCGCCGGGCTACCGCATCGACACCGCCGGCGCGGTGGAGGAGAGCGCCAAGGCGATGAGTGCCCTCGTCGCGGTGTTTCCCCTGATGCTGATCGTGACCCTGACGGTCATCATGCTCCAGGTGCGCTCGTTCACCACCATGTTCATGGTGTTCGCCACGGCTCCCCTCGGTCTCGTGGGCGCCGTGCCGACCCTGCTGATCTTCCACCAGCCCTTCGGCTTCAACGCCATCCTCGGGTTGATCGCCCTCTCGGGCATCCTGATGCGCAACACCCTGATCCTGGTGGACCAGATCCACCACGACCGGGTCGCGGGCCTGTCGGATTACGACGCCATCGTCGAGTCGACGGTGCGCCGCGCCCGGCCCGTGATCCTGACGGCGGCGGCCGCGATGCTGGCCTTCATCCCGCTGACCCACTCGGTGTTCTGGGGCGCGCTGGCCTACGTTCTGATCGGCGGCGTCGGCGTCGGCACGCTCCTGACGCTGCTCTTCCTGCCCGCGCTCTACGCCCTGTGGTTCCGGGTCGCCCGCTCGCCCGCCTCCCGGCAGCCCGTGTCCGGGGCGGCGGCGCTGCCGCATCCCGCGAAGTCGTGACGGCCGACGAGGCGGCAAGTCGGGGCGGCAAGTCGGGGCGGCAAGTCGGGGCGGCAAGTCGGGGCGCCTCAACAGCGGTCCAGCCATGTCGGCATGGGCCTTCTTTGGATGACGCCTGGAATCTATATCGACCCGAGTCAGCCAGGAGGGCCGGAAGATGCCGAGGGTTTCGCAGGAGCAGGCCAGGCTCAACCGCCAGCGGGTGGTCGAGATGGCCGCCGGTCTGTTTCGCGAGCGCGGCCTGCACGGGGTCGGTGTCGCCGACATCATGGCCTCCGCCGGCCTCACGCATGGGGGCTTCTACGGCCAGTTCGCCAACAAGGAGGCGCTGGCTGCCGAGGCCTTCGACTGCGCACTGGCCGAGGACCGGCGCGGGGACCTCGCCGCGCTGGTGTCGAACTACCTCTCCGTCGACCATGTGCGAACCCCCGGGCGGGGCTGCCCGCTCGCGGCATTGGCCAACGACGTGGCGCGCGAAGCCCCGGACAGCCCAGTCCGCGCGCGCTTCACCGCCGGCGTCCGCGGCTTGGCCGACCTCCTCGCCGAATTGACACCGAAGGGCGCGCGGGAGCGCCGCCGTCAGCGGGCCCTCGCCAACCTCGCGACACTGATCGGCGCCGTCGTCCTTGCCCGAGCTGTCGACGATGAGGCGCTGGCGAAGGAGTTTCTGGGCGCCGCGCAGGTGGCGGTCACCGCCTGAACTCGCCATAGATCCGGCTGTGTCTCGTCAGATGTAGGTCGAGGCCAGGGCCGGCGCGCCTTCGAGTGCGTGCCCGAGGCGTTCCAGTCCCTGGCGGATCCCGGCCCGGGTCGAGGGGCCGCCGAGGCAGAGCCGGGCGGCCTCCGGCGGTGCTCCGGCGACGCAGAAGGCATCGCTCGCCACCACGCCGAGACCGGCCGAGCGGCCCTGGCTGGCAAAGGCCGAGCGGGTCCAGTCCTCCGGCAGGGTGATCCAGACATGGAAGCCGTGCGGATCGGCCCGGACCATCGCGGGGGGCAGCATCTCCGTCACGATGCGCTGGCGGGCGATCGATTCGGCCCGGACGAACTGTCCGATGGCCTCGGCGGTGCCGTCCATGATCCAGCGGGTGGCCAGCGCCGTGGAGATCGGCGAGGCCATCACCGTTGCGGCGCGCAGGGCGGCGCCGAGCGGCAGGGCGGCGCGGGCGCTGGGTGCCACCAGGAAAGCGAGGCGCAGGCCCGCCCCCAGGCACTTGGCCAGCCCCGCCACGTAGTAGGTGATCTCCGGCGCCAGGGTCGCGAAACTCGTGGGCGGCGCCGGGCAGAGGCGCGCATAGGCGTCGTCCTCGATGATCGCGACGGCGTAGCGCCGGGCCACCGCGATGATCGCCTCGCGCCGCGCCCGCGGCATCGTCGCCGTGGTGGGGTTCTGCAGCAGCGGGTTGAGGTAGATCGCCTTCGGGGCGGCCTTCGTGCAGGCCGCCGCGAAGGCGTCGGGATCCGCTCCATGCCGGTCCGTCGGCAGGTCGACGAGGCGCAAGGACAGATGGGCGGCCAGCGCGCGGATGCCCGGATAGGTGATGCGCTCGGCGCAGATGGCGTCGCCGGGCCGCGCCACCTGTCCGAGGACGCTGAAGAGGGCGCTGTGGGCGCCTGGGCAGATCAGGAGGCGTTCGCCTGGGGCTGCGATGCCGCGGCCCGCCAGCCAGAGCGTGGCGGCCTCCTTGTCCTCGTCCGTTCCGCCGAAGCCCTGGTAGCGCAGCAGGTTGGCGAGGTTGCCCGAAAGCTCCGCGAAGGAAGCCCGCATCCGTGCCTGGAGTGCGGGGCCGTCGGGCTCGGGGGGCAGGTTCATGGTGAAGTCGACGGGCCCCGGCCGTGACGGCTCGGCCGGGCGCCCCGACCGGGCCGCGTCGACCACGAAGGTCCCCTGCCCGACGCGCCCTTCGATCAGGCCGCGCCTGTGCGCCTCGACATAGCCCCGCGAGACGGTGGTGAAGTTCAGGCCGAGTCGCTCGGCCAGCGCCCGCTGGGTCGGCAGGCGGGTTCCGGGCTGGAGGCGGCCGATGCGGATGTCGTCCGCGATGGCCTCGACGATGGCGAGATAGTGCGGCTTGCCCCAGCGCTTGAGGTCCGGCGTCCAGGCCGCCGATACGCGATCGAGCGCGCCCGACCATCCCTCTCGCCCCGATGCATCCATCTCTGCGCCACCTTCGCCCGACGATCCGATCAAAACCGAATTGTATGGCTAGCAATCGGCGTACCGGACCGGCCGGCCGCGATGTCCTGCCAGCAGATCCCGACAATGCGATCAAGCAATGGCCTGTCATGAGGCAGTCCTTGCCTGCAGATCATGCGCTCTGGGCAGGTCATGTGCGTGTATTCCGAGATCAATTTCCGTCTCGTGAGCGAGGCATTGAGTGATTTATTGTACGTATCATGAGAGCGATCATTGCTGGGACCGTTGGTGGCATTCTCCTGGCACGGCGTTTGCCATGTTCTCGTGGCGACCGCGCGGACTTCACCCTCGGCGGTCCTGCCCATTTCAGGAGCGAGACCATGCCTGCCGTGAACCGCGAGCCTCACAAGAAGGGCGATGTCCTGGTCGATTACGAGGAGAAGGTCTTCGAGGACGTGAAGGCCGAACCGGGCCAGAAGGCGCTCGTCACCTTCCACACGGTGGCGTTCGAGGGCTCGATCGGCCTCGTGAACTTGCTCCAGGCCACCCGCCTTCAGCGCAAGGGCTTCGAGACCTCGATCCTGCTCTACGGCCCTGGCATCACCCTCGGCGTCCAGCGCGGCTTTCCCAGGCTCGGCGACGAGGCGTTTCCGGGCCACCTGAACTTCAACAACCAGATCACGAAGTTCATGGAGGAAGGCGGCAAGGTCTATGCCTGTCGGTTCTCGACGCAGGCCCTCTACGGCCACGGCGAGGCGGCCTTCATCGAGGGTATCCGCATGATCAACCCCCTCGACGTCCTCGACTGCATCCTCCTGCACAAGCGCGACAACGCGGTGATCCTCGACACCTGGACGGTCTGACGACCGCACCACCGTCCCCGGCAGCCACGCGTGACGTGGCCGCCACCATCGCCGGGAGGATCGCCCATGTCGGAGAGCCGGATCGTGCGGGCCGCCGCAATCCAGATCGCCCCCGATCTCGACAGGCCGGACGGAACCCTGGAGCGGGTGCTCAACGCCATCGACGAGGCGGCGGGCAAGGGCGCGCGCTTCATGGTCTTCCCGGAGACCTTCGTGCCCTACTACCCTTACTTCTCCTTCGTGCTGCCCCCGGCCCAGCAGGGGGCGGAGCACCTGCGCCTCTACGAGCGCGCCGTCACGGTGCCGGGGCCGGTGACGCAGGCGGTGTCGGCCGCCGCCCGGCGCCATGGCGCCGTGATCGTGCTCGGCGTGAACGAGCGCGACCACGGCTCGCTCTACAACGCCCAGCTGGTCTTCGATGCCGACGGCACCCTGAAGCTCAAGCGCCGAAAGATCACGCCGACCTATCACGAGCGCATGATCTGGGGTCAGGGCGACGGGGCCGGCCTCGCCGTGGTGGAGACGGCGGTGGGACGCGTCGGCGCGCTCGCCTGCTGGGAGCACTACAACCCCCTCGCCCGCTACGCCCTGATGGCCCGGCACGAGGAGATCCACGCGGCGCAGTTCCCGGGCTCGCTGGTCGGCCAGATCTTCGCCGACCAGATGGAGGTGACGATCCGCCATCACGCGCTGGAGGCGGCCTGCTTCGTCGTCAACGCCACGGGCTGGCTCACGGACGAACAGGTGGCGCAGGTCTGCCCGGACGAGCGCCTGCGCGGAGCCTGCCGGGGCGGCAACTGCACCGCCATCGTCTCGCCCGAAGGCCGCCACCTCGCCGATCCCCTGGGTGCCGGCGAGGGCATCCTCATCGCGGACATGGACCTCGCGCTGGTGACGAAGCGCAAGCGCATGATGGATTCGGTGGGCCACTACGCCCGCCCCGAGCTCCTCAGCCTCCTCCACGACGACCGGCCGGCCTCGACGATTCATCGCCCCGCCCCCGCGCAGCCCGACCTCCGGAGCCTCGACCATGAGCATCCCGCTTTCGACGCAGCGCCCCTCCCCGCCGGTCTCGGCCGGGATGCCGACGGAGCGCCTGATCAACGCGCTGCAATCCTTCGGGGTTAGGCTCTCCGACACCCGCGCGGGGGTCGCCAGCCGGCGCGGCGGCGCCGGTCCCTCCGACCACAAGGCCCTGACCATCGCGGGCCGCACCGTGATGGTGCCGGTCCATACCGGGGCAGCCTTCGACTCGCCCTTCCTGGTCCGGCGCCCCGACCCGGACGGAGTCTCGGAGATCGAGCACGACGGCGTGGTGATCGGGCGGGCGACGTTTCCCGGCAAGCCGCGCTTCTACGCGCTCTCGACCTTCGACGGCGTGCCCTATTCGAAGATCGCCGTGCTGCACGGGCGCGACGTGCTCGCCACCACGGTGCTCCAGACCTGCATCCGCTACCAGAGCCGGACCAGGACCTGCCAGTTCTGCGCCATCGGACAGTCGCTCTCGGCGGGCCGCACCATCGCGCGCAAGAGTCCCGAGCAACTCGCGGAAGTCGCCCGCGCCGCCGTCCTGCTCGACGGCGTTAAGCACATGGTGATGACCACGGGTACGCCCAACGCCACCGATCGCGGCGCCGCCATCCTGTGCGAGAGCGCCTTCGCGGTGAAGGCCGCCGTCGATCTGCCGATCCAGGCTCAGTGCGAGCCCCCCGACGACGACCGCTGGTTCGCCCGCCTCAAGGCCTCGGGGGTCGATGCCCTCGGCATGCATCTGGAGGCCGTGACGCCGGATGTCCGCGCCCGGATCATGCCCGGCAAGGCGAGCGTGCCGCTGGAGCGCTACTACGATGCCTTCGCGGCCGCCGTGCCGGTCTTCGGGCGCGGACAGGTCTCGACCTACATCCTCGCGGGCCTCGGCGACGCGCCGCGCGCCATCCTCGCCATGGCCGAGCGCCTGATCGACGGGGGCGTCTATCCCTTCGTGGTGCCCTTCGTGCCGATCTCGGGCACGCCCCTGGAGAGCCATCCGGCGCCGGCGCCGGATTTCATGCATTCCATCCTGCAGCCCCTCGCCGACATGCTGCGCCGGGCCGGGATGACCTCGGCCGGGATCAAGGCCGGCTGCGGCCGCTGCGGAGCCTGCTCGGCCCTGTCGAGCTACGAGCGCTCAGGGGGCGGCGCATGATCTTCGAGCCCGTGCCCCCCTACCGGCCGAGTCACTTCCGGGTGAAGTTCGCCACCGCGCCCTGGGAGCGCCGGGCCTGCGCGGCCCTGCGCCGGCAGGTCTTCTGCACCGAGCAGGGGCTGTTTGCGGATGACGACCGCGACGGCGTCGACGCGCACGCGATTCCGATCTGCGCGCTCTCCACCATCGGCGGCGATCCGGACGCGGTGGTGGGCACCGTGCGCATCCACGCGGTGACGGAGCGTCCCGGCGAGTGGTGGGGCTCACGGCTTGCCGTCGCCCGGCCCTTTCGCGGCACCGCGGCCCTCGGCGCCGGGCTCATCCAGGTGGCGGTCGCCTCCGCCCACGCCCGGGGCTGCACCCGCTTCCTCGCCCATGTCCAGGCGGGCAACGTCGCCCTGTTCCAGTCCCTAGATTGGCACAGTCTCGAGGAGGCCACCCTGCACGGTCGCCCGCATCACCTGATGCAGGCGGATCTCGCCGCCTATCCGCCGATGCGGGATTCCGAGCATGGGCTCATCACCCTCCGGCGGGCCGCGTGACGGCCGTGGCGCTCGACCTCGCCGCCATCGCGAAGGGCATCGCGGATGCGCGCGGCGTGGCCCACAAGCGCGACATCGACGCCGTGATGCGCCGGCTCGGGCTGGGAGATCGCATGGGCCCGGTCCCGGTGGGCGACGATTGCGCGGCGATTCCCGACGGCGACGGCCACCTGCTCCTCGCCATCGAGGGCTTCATGGAAGATTTCGTCGCCGCCGATCCGTATTTCGCCGGCTATTGCGGCATCATGGTCAACCTCAGCGACGTCGCCGCCATGGGCGGGCGTCCGCTCGCGGTGGTCGACGCTCTCTGGGCCAGGGACGCGGCGGGTGCCGACCCGGTCCTGGCGGGGCTCGAGGCGGCCGCGCGGCTCTACGGCGTCCCCGTCGTGGGCGGGCACAGCAACCTGCGCGCCGCGTCGGCCAACCTCGCGGTCGCGGTGCTGGGGCGCGCCGGCCCCGCCCTGCTCACGAGCTTCGACGCGGCGCCGGGCGACCGATTGATCGCCGCCATCGACCTGCGCGGACGTTTCCGCGAGCCGTACCCCTACTGGGACGCCTCCACGGGCGCGCCGGGAGAGCGCCTGCGCGGCGATCTCGCCCTCCTGCCGGGGCTCGCCGAAGATCGCCTCTGCCGGGCCGCCAAGGACATCAGCATGGCGGGCGTCGTCGGCACCGCGCTGATGCTGTTCGAGTGCTCGAACGTCGGCGGATGCATCGACCTCGACGCGATCCCGCGCCCCGAGGGCGTCGCCCTGGAACGCTGGCTCACCGCCTTCCCGAGCTTCGGCTTCCTTCTCGCGGCGCCGCCCGAGCAAGTGCCCGCCATCCTGGCCCGCTTCGCCGGGCGGGACATCGCCGCCGCCGTCATCGGCGGGATCGACGCGAGCCGGGTCGCCCGTGTCCGCGACGCCGCGAGCGCCGAGGCCGTGGTCTGGGACTTTGCGGCGAGTCCCCTCATCGGGTGCGGTTCGACGGCCCCGGATGGCCACCCATGAGACGGCTGCGCATCGCCATCCTCACGCATTCCACCAACCCGCGCGGGGGCGTGGCCCATTGCCTGGCCCTGGCCGAAGCGCTCTGCGCGGCGGGACACGAGGCGGTGGTGCATGCCCCAGACCCGACGGGGCGCGGCTTCTACCGGCCGGCGGCCTGCCCGACCGTGTCCGTGGCGGCGAGGCCGGCGTCGGGCTCCACCGTCGATCTCGTTCGCGCCCGGATCAACGATTACCTCGGCCATTTCGGCTCTCCGGCGGCCTGCGACTTCGATGTGTTCCATGCCCATGACGGCATCGGCGGCAACGCACTCGCGACCCTGAAGCACCGGCGCCGCATCCGCGGCTTCGTGCGAACGGTCCACCACATCGACAGCTTCCAGGACTCGATCCTGGCCGATTGGCAGGTCCGCTCGATCCAGGAGGCACAGCGCCTGCTCTGCGTCAGCCGGACCTGGGCGGACGGGCTGCGGACCGAGTTCGGGGTCGCGCCGACGATCGTGGGCAACGGTGTCGACCTTTCGGTCTACCGTCCCGAGCCGGACGCGCGGGATGCGCCGGTTCGGGCGCGCTGGGGCATCGGCCCGGGGCCCGTGGTGCTGAGCGTCGGCGGCTTCGAGGCGCGCAAGAACACCGCCGCGATCATCGAGGCCTTCGCGCTCTTGCGCGCGCGTCACCCCCGGGCGCAACTCCTCCTGGCGGGGGGTGCCTCGCTCCTCGACCACGCCGCCTACCGCGCCCGTTGTCGGGCAAGCCTCGTAGACCTCGGACTCGACGTCGGCCCGGGTGGCCCGGTGATCGAGACCGGCCCGGTCCCGCAAGGCGAGATGCCGGCTCTGTACCGCAGCGCCGACATGCTGGCCTTCCCGTCCTGGACGGAGGGGTTCGGCCTCTGCGTCCTGGAGGCGATGGCCTGCGGCACCCCGACGATTGTCTCGGCGCGCGCACCCTTCACCGAATACCTGACCGGGGCCGACACCCTGTTCGTCGATCCCGCCGACCCCGTCGACCTCGCCCGCGCCATGACGGAGGCCGTCGAGGGGCCGGTGCGCGCGCGTCTGCGCCGGGCCGGCTTCGCGGTGGCGCGAACCCATTCCTGGCGAGCCTGCGCCGCGCACCACTTGCCGACTTACGATTTCTGCGCCCGCGCGGAAGCGATTCCCACCGCCTGGCCGGCCCCCACCGAGGTTCCGTGATGCCCGAAATGCGCTTCCTCGTCCGTTGGCCCGATGGCCGGCGGGAGGCCTGCTACTCGCCGTCCCTCGTGGTGACGGACTATTTCGCGCCCGGGGACAGCTACGCCCTCGACGACTTCGTCGAAAAGTCCCGCGCGGCCCTCACCATCGCCAGCGAGCGGGTCCGCGAAAAGTACGGGTTCGCCTGCACGTCGGCCCTCGACCAGTTGGTCCGGATCGAGGCGGCCGCCCGCGCGCAGGATCCGGGCGGACGCGTGACCGTGGAAGCCTTCGAGCCCTGAACCGCGTGACGTGAACCGAAATCCCCCTCCCCGGACGGAGCGACAGCCATGACCTCCCGCGCGCGCCATGTCTCCGTCGCCATCGTCGGCGGTGGACAAGCCGGCCTCTCGGTCAGCCACCACCTCAGGCAGCGCGGCATCGACCACCTCGTGTTCGAGCGCGAGACGGCCGCCCACACCTGGAACACCCAGCGCTGGGACAGCTTCTGCCTCGTCACGCCGAACTGGCAATGCGATCTGCCGGGTCATCCCTACGACGGCCCGGACCCGGACGGGTTCATGCGGAAGGACGAGATCGTCGCCTACCTCGCGCGCTTCGTCGCCAAGGTGAATCCGCCGCTCCGCGAGGGCGTCTCGGTCCTGCGCGTCGAGCCCGCCCAGGGGGGCGGGTACGCCGTCCGGACCTCGGAGGGCGATTACACCGCCGATGCCGTCGTGGTCGCCTCCGGGGGCTACCTCAAGCCCATCATCCCCCGCATGGCCGAGAAACTGCCCGCTTCCCTCGTGCAGATCCACTCGAACCAGTACCGCAACCCCGCGCAATTGCCCGAGGGCGAGATCCTCGTGGTCGGCTCCGGGCAATCGGGATCGCAGATCGCCGAGGACCTGCATCTCGCCGGCCGGAAGGTTCATCTGGCGGTGGGCGACGCGCCGCGCTGCGCCCGGTTCTATCGCGGACGGGACGTCGTCGCCTGGCTCGCCGACATGGGCTATTACGAGATGTCGGTGGACCAGCACCCGCTGCGCGACGGCGTTCGCGACAACACCAATCACTACGTCACCGGCCGGGATGGCGGGCGCGACATCGACCTGCGCCGCTTCGCCCGCGAAGGGATGGCCCTCTACGGCGTGCTGGACGATTACGAAGGCGGCGCCCTGCGCTTTCGCGACACGCTCAGGGCCGCCCTCGACGGGGCCGACCGGACCTACAACGCCATCAACGCGGCGATCGACAAGCACATCGCCGAGACCGGGATCGCGGCGCCGGAGCAGGCGCCCTATAGGCCGGTCTGGGAGCCGGATGCGCCGGCCACCCGCCTGGCGCTTTCCGAAACGGGCATCGGCGCGATTCTGTGGTGCATCGGCTTCACCCCGGACTTCGCCTGGCTCGATGCGCCCGTCTTCAACGGCGCCGGCCACCCGAAACACCGGCGCGGGGTGACGGCCCAGGACGGCATCTACTTCGTCGGCCTGCCCTGGCTGCACACGTGGGGCTCGGGGCGCTTCGGGGCCGTCGGCCGCGACGCGGCGCATGTGGCGGACGCGGTTCGGGCGCAACTGGACCGGTCGTCGGCGTCGCCGCACCGTGCCGCCCGGACTGCACGATAGCATCGCCCAAAGCGGCCTTCGCCGCCGTCGCTCACTGATCGTCCGCCCCGCGTGAGCGATCGGCGGTCTGGCATCCGTCCCGGCCGACACGACCTGGGCCTACACGACCTGGAACACGGATTTCGGAAGACCGGTCGAGGAGACCTTCGCTTCGTGATAGGCCCTGCGGTACGGGCCGATTTCCAAGGTGTCCCATGTCCGAGACGTCGCAGGCGATCCGAGAGCCGGCGATCGGGGAACACGCCATCCATGACCTCGCCGTCATCGGCGGGGGCGTGAACGGCTGCGGGATCGCCCGGGATGCCGCCGGGCGTGGCGCCAGGGTGGTGCTGTTCGAGCAGGGCGACCTCGCCGGCGCCACCTCGTCGGCTTCGACGAAGCTGATCCACGGTGGCCTGCGCTACCTCGAGCATGGCGAGTTCCGCCTGGTGCGGGAAGCGCTGATGGAGCGCGAAAGGCTGTGGGACATGGCGCCCCACATCATCTGGCCGTTACGCTTCGTCCTGCCCCACGCGCCCGGCCTGCGGCCGGCCTGGCTGCTGCGCCTCGGTCTGTTCGTCTACGATCATCTCGGCGGGCGCAGAGCCCTGCCGGCGACCCGCGGCCTCGACCTGTCCCGGGACGAGGCGGGGCTCCCCTTGCGCCACGCCGCGCGCGGGTTCGAATATTCCGATTGCTGGGTCGAGGATGCCCGCCTGGTGGTCCTGAACGCGCAGGACGCGGCCGAGCGTGGCGCCGACATCCGGACCCGGACCCGCGTGACCGCGGCGCGACGGGTCGGCGACCTCTGGCATCTCGACACCCGCGCGGATGACGGCGCCGTGGGGCACGCACGGGCGCGCGCTCTCGTCAATGCGGCGGGCCCCTGGGTCGCACGGGTCCTCACGGAGGTCGCCGGCCGGAACGCGTCGGCGGGCGTGCGCCTCGTCCGGGGAAGCCATATCGTGGTGCCGCGCCTCTACGGGCACGACCGGGCCTACATCTTCCAGAACGGCGACGGGCGCATCGTGTTCGCCATTCCCTACGAGCGCGATTTCACGCTGATCGGCACCACCGACGAGGATCATGCCGGCCCGCCGGACGCGGTGCGCGCGAGCCCGGCCGAGATCGCCTATCTCTGCGCCGCTGCCAGCGCGTATTTCCGCGATCCCGTGCGCCCGCAGGACGTGGTCTGGACATTCTCGGGGGTTCGTCCCCTCTACGACGACGGCGCGAGCGCCGCGCAGGAGGCGACGCGGGACTATGTCCTCGACCTCGACGCCCCGCCGGGGCAGGCGCCCCTGCTCTCCGTCTTCGGCGGCAAGATCACCACCTATCGGCGCCTGGCCGAGCACGCCCTGGAGAAGCTCGCTCCGCACCTCACGGCTCTTGCCGGGCCCACCTGGACGGCCGGAGCCACCCTGCCGGGCGGCGATTTTCCCCGGGACGGAATCGGTGCGTTGTCGGCCGAGGTCCGGGCGGCCTATCCGTGGGCTCCGGCGACCCTCGTCGCCCGCCTCGTGCGCGCCTACGGCACGCGGGCCACCCGCGTCCTCGGGCGGGGCGCCAGCCTGGACCAGCTCGGGCCGGTCTTCGGCGCCGACCTGACCGGTGCGGAGGTCGACTACCTCATGGCGGCGGAATGGGCGCGCCGCGCCGAGGACGTGCTCTGGCGCCGGTCCAAGCTCGGCCTGCGCTTCGGCGCGAGCGAGGTCGCCGCCCTCGAATCCTACATGGCGCGTGCCCGTGTGGCCGCCTGACCCCGAAGGACTCCGCGCATGACCGCCTTCGTGCTCGCCATCGACCAGGGCACCACCTCCTCGCGGGCGGTGCTGTTCCGGCCGGACCTCTCCATCCTGGGGCTGGCCCAGGCCGAGATCCCCCAGCACTATCCGGCCTCCGGCTGGGTCGAGCACGATCCCGAGGACCTCTGGCTGAGCGTCCTCGACACGGTGCGGGCGGTCCTCGTCCAGACCGGCACGCGGGCGAGTGCGATCGCCGCCCTCGGGATCACCAACCAGCGCGAGACCACCCTCGTCTGGGATCGGGCGACCGGCCGGCCGATCCACCGGGCCATCGTCTGGCAGGACCGGCGCACCGTCGACCACTGCACGCGGCTGAAGGCGGACGGGCACGAGCCCCTGCTCACCCGCCGCACGGGCCTGATCCTCGACCCCTATTTCTCCGCCACCAAGATCGCCTGGATTCTCGATGCCGTCCCGGGCGCGCGGGCGCGTGCCGAGCGCGGCGAACTCGCGTTCGGCACGGTGGATTCCTGGCTGCTGTGGCGCCTCACCGGCGGCCTCCACGCCACGGACGCGACGAATGCGGCGCGCACGGCGCTGTTCGACATCCATCGCGGCGCCTGGGACGACGATCTCCTCGCCCTGTTCGGCATCCCCCGCGCCCTGCTGCCGGAGGTGCGCGACTGCGCGGGCGATTTCGGCCGCACCGACCCCGCCCATTTCGGGGCGGCGATCCCGATCCGCGGCGTCGCGGGCGATCAGCAGGCCGCGACGATCGGGCAGGCCTGCTTCGCGCCCGGCATGGTCAAGGCCACCTATGGAACCGGGTGCTTCGCGCTCCTGAACACGGGGAGCGAGGCCCGGGCCTCGTCGAGCCGCCTCCTCACCACCATCGCCTATCAGTTCGACGGGGTGCGGACCTACGCGCTCGAGGGCTCGATCTTCGTCGCCGGGGCGGCGGTGCAATGGCTGCGCGACGGCCTCGGTCTGATCCGGGACGCCGCCGAGAGCGGAATTCTCGCCGCCGAGGCCGATCCCGCCGCCAGGGTCTACCTCGTGCCGGCCTTCGTCGGCCTCGGCGCGCCGCATTGGGAACCCGACATGCGCGGGGCTCTGTTCGGGCTCACCCGCGACACCGGCCCGAAGGAGATCGCCTGCGCGGCGCTGGAGAGCGTCTGCTACCAGACCCACGATCTGCTGGAGGCGATGCGGGCCGATTGGCCCGAGGCCGGGGCCGGTCTGGTGCTGCGCGCCGATGGCGGCATGGTCTCCTCGTGCTGGACGATGCAGCGGCTGGCCGATCTCCTCGACGTGCCCGTGGACCGCCCGGTGATCCGCGAGACGACCGCCTTGGGGGCCGCCTACCTCGCCGGCTGGACCGCCGGGCTCTACCCGGACCCGGAGGCCTTCGCCGAGACCTGGCGCCTCGATCGGCGCTTCACGCCCGCGATCCAGGCCGACGAGCGGGCCCGCCGCCTCGCCGGCTGGCACTCGGCGGTGCGGGCCCTGCGCCACCAGGCCTGATGCGAATGTCCGCCCCGGCGCGGGCGGACTGCGTGTCAGACGTCCAGATTGGCGACGCTCAAGGCGTTGTCCTGGATGAACTCGCGGCGTGGCTCCACCACGTCGCCCATCAGCTTGACGAAGAGGTCGTCCGCGTCCTGGGTGTCCTTCACCTTCACCTGCAGAAGCGAACGCACGTCGCGGTCGAGGGTCGTCTCCCACAGCTGCTGGGCGGTCATCTCGCCCAGACCCTTGTAGCGCTGGAGCTGCAAGCCCTTGCGGCCGAAGGCCATCACCGCCTCGAACAGGCCGACGGGCCCGTGCAGGGTCGTCTCGTCGCCCTTGCGGGCGTAGGTCACGGGCTCGTGGTAGATATCGCGCAGGGCTTCGGCCCGGTCGGCGAGGCGCGTCGCTTCCTGCGAGGCGATCAGGGACGCGTCGAGGGTCGCGACCTGGCGCACGCCGCGCAAGGTCCGGCTCAGGACATAGCCGCCCTCGTGCACGGACCCTTCCCAGCCCTGCTCGATCTCGTCGGCGATCCGGTCGAGGCGCTGGGCCACCCGGCCTGCCAGCACCTCGGCTTCCGCCGCGTTCTCGTCGACATTGACCCGGAAGGCGCCGGCGATCATCGCCTGCTCGACCACGGCGCGGTCGTAGCGGGTGTGGAGCGCCTGCATCAATCCGCGGAACTGGCGCGCCTCCTCGACGAGCGTCTTGAGCTGCGGGCCGCCGAACTCGACCCCGGAGGCGAGGCGCAGCACGGCGCCCTCGACGCCCGCGTCGATGAGGTAGTCCTCGAGCGCGCGCTCGTCCTTGAGGTAGAGGTCGCGCTTGCCCTTCGAGGCTTTGTAGAGGGGCGGCTGGGCGATGTAGAGGTGCCCGCGCTCGATCACCTCCGGCATCTGCCGGTAGAAGAAGGTCAGGAGCAGGGTCCGGATGTGCGAGCCGTCGACATCCGCGTCGGTCATGATGATGATGCGGTGGTAGCGCAGCTTCTCCGCGTTGAAGCCTTCGCGATCCGTGGACGATCGCCCGATGCCGGCGCCGAGCGCCGTGATCAGCGTCCCGATCTGGTCGGAGGACAGCATCCGGTCGGCGCGCACCCGCTCGACGTTCAGGATCTTGCCCCGCAAGGGGAGCACCGCCTGGAAGGTGCGGTCCCGGCCCTGCTTGGCCGAGCCGCCGGCGGAATCGCCCTCCACCAGCAGGATCTCGCATTTCGAGGGGTCGCGCTCCTGGCAATCGGCAAGCTTGCCGGGCAGCGAGGCGATGTCGAGGACGCCTTTTCGGGTCACGGTCTCGCGGGCCTTGCGCGCGGCCTCGCGGGCGGAGGCCGCCAGGATCACCTTGCCCATGACGGATTTGGCCTGGGTCGGGTTCTCCTCGAGCCAGTTCGACAGGCCCTCGTTCAGCACGTTCTCGACGGCCGGGCGCACCTCCGACGAGACCAGCTTGTCCTTGGTCTGGGATGAGAATTTCGGGTCGGGCACCTGCACCGAGATCACGGCGGTCAGGCCCTCGCGGCAATCCTCGCCGGTCAGCGAGATCTTCTCGCGCTTGGCGATGCCCGACGACTCGGCATAGCCGGTGATCTGCCGGGTGAGCGCGGCGCGGAAGCCCGCCATGTGGGTGCCGCCGTCGCGCTGCGGGATGTTGTTGGTGAAGGGCAGCACCGTCTCGTTGAACGAATCGTTCCACCAGAGCGCCACCTCGACGCGGATGTTGTCGCGCTCGGCCCGCACGAAGACCGGCTTGGCGATCCCCTCGATGGGTTTGCGCGAGCGGTCGAGGTAGCGCACGAAGGCCTCGATCCCGCCCTCGTAGTAGAGCTCCTCGCGCTTGTGCTCGGCGTGGCGCGCGTCGGTCAGCACGATGCGGACGCCGGAATTTAGGAAGGCGAGTTCGCGCAGGCGCTTCTCCAGCGTCGCGTAGTCGAACTCGATCATCGTGAAGGTGTCGGTGGAAGGCAGGAACGACACCTCCGTGCCGCGCCGGCCGTTGCCGTCCGCCACCACCACGAGGGGCGAGACCGCGTCCCCGTGGCGGAATTCCATCGCGTGCTCCTTGCCGTTGCGCCAGATGCGCAGGCGGAGCCATTGCGAGAGCGCGTTGACGACGGAGACGCCGACGCCGTGCAGGCCGCCGGAGACCTTGTAGGAGTTCTGGTCGAACTTACCGCCGGCGTGGAGCTGGGTCATGATGACCTCGGCCGCCGAGACCCCCTCCTCCTTGTGGATGTCGGTGGGGATGCCGCGTCCGTTGTCGGACACCGTCACGGAGCCGTCGGCGTTGAGCATCACGGTGACGAGGTCCGCGTGGCCCGCGAGCGCCTCGTCGATGGCGTTGTCGACCACCTCGTAGACCATGTGGTGCAGGCCCGAGCCGTCGTCGGTGTCGCCGATATACATGCCGGGGCGCTTGCGCACGGCGTCGAGCCCCTTGAGGACCCGGATGGATTCCGCGCCGTAGGCATCGGCTGCGAGTTTATGGGAGCTGTCGGACATGGACTTCCTCGGGCAGGCGGGCGTTCGGGTCGGGCTTGTCTGCCCCAGGCCGGGCCCTTGCCGCCTGCGTTTCGTCTACTCACGCGATATAGGCGTTTCGCCTTGAGAATGCATCGTTTCTCGGCCCTTGAGGGCCGGAAACACCCGCATGATGCGCCCGGTCCTGTTAATCCCCGGTCAAGGCCGCTTCGGGGCCATGCGTAGCGTCCACCGACGTCCTCAATCCTGCAGGAACGGGTTCGTCAAACGCTCCTCGCCCAGCGTGCTGGTCGGTCCGTGGCCGGGGATGAAGGCGACGTCGTCGCCGAGCGGCAGCACCTTGTCCTTGATGGCCCGGATCAGCTGGTCGTGGCTGCCGCCGGGCAGGTCGGTGCGGCCGACCGAGCCCTTGAACACCACGTCGCCGACCAGGGCGAAGCGCGCGTCGCGGCTCATGAAGACGACGCTGCCGGGGGAGTGACCGGGGGCGTGCAGGATGTCGAAGGCCAGCCCCCCGACCTCGACCACGTCGCCCTCGGCGAGCCAGCGGTCGGGCGTCACCACCCGGGCGCCGTCGATCCCGTAATTGGCGCCCGTCTCCGGCAGGCTGTCGAGGAGGTAGCGGTCGGCCTCGTGCGGGCCCTCGATCGGGACGCCGAGGCGCTCGCGCAGCTCGGCCGCCCCGCCCGCGTGATCGATGTGGCCGTGGGTCAGCAAGATTTTCTCGATGGTGATGCCCTGGGCCGCGATCGCCGCCTCAATCCGGTCGAGGTCGCCGCCGGGATCGACCACCGCGCCGACCTTCGTCTCGTCCGACCAGATCAGGGTGCAGTTCTGCTGGAAGGGGGTCACCGGAATGATTCCGGCGCGGGGCGTTCCTGGCATCGCTGGTCTCGCGGGGATGGCGCCGCGACGGCGCGGGGTGGCGCCGGCAAGGCGCGGGAGGCCGTTCTCTAGCCCGAGATCGGCGCGGGCGCGAATCCGCCGCGCGTCGCGCGGGGCGCGTGGTCAAACTTCGGCCTCGCCACGGGGCTAGCGGAGTCTTAACCAACGGGCGGCCCCACGTTCCGGCCGGCTTCCCCTCCCCTCCCGGGTCCCTTGCGCACATGCTGAAAACCGCCTTCGTCGCCGCACGGGACCGGCAGCGCCTCGGGGAGATCGCCTCGGTCCTCATCGGTTTCGGCGTCACCAAGGTCGTGGAGCGCCTCGGCCTCGCGCAGGTGGCGCGCCTCGCCAAGCGTCGGACGCCGCAGGTCGACATCGCCCGCCTGTCGCAGCCCCAGCGCGTGCGCCGGGCCATCGAGACCCTTGGGCCGACCTTCGTGAAGCTCGGCCAGATCCTGGCGAGCCGGCCCGACCTCCTGACCCCCGAATGGACCGAGGAGCTGGAGAAGCTCCACAGTCAGGTCAAGCCGATCCCGTGGGAGCGCATCCGGCCCCAGCTCGAGGAGGATCTCGGGGCGCCGCCCGCCGAGGTCTTCGCCGAGTTCGACACCGAGCCGCTCGCCGCGGCCTCGATCGCGCAGGTCTACCGCGCCCGCCTGCACAGCGGCGAGGAGGTGGTGGTCAAGGTGCTGCGGCCCGGCCTGCGCAAGACCATCGAGGCGGACCTGCGCCTGATGGGGCACGCCACCCGCATCGTCGTGGACGAGTGGCCGGAATTCGGCCGCTACCAGCCCCAGGAGCAGATGCGCCACCTCGCCAGCGGTCTCTACGGCGAGCTCGACCTCATCAACGAGGCGCGCAACTGCGAGACCATCGCGGCGATCTTCGCCGACCGCGACGACATCGTGGTCCCGAAGATCCACTGGGAATGGACCTCCGAGCGCGTGCTCGTGCAGGAATTCGTGCACGGCATCCCGCCCAACGATCACGCCCGCCTCGATGCCGCCGGCTACGACAAGGTGCTGCTCGCCCAGAAGGGCACCGACGCCTTCCTGCAGATGGCGCTGATCGAGGGCGTGTTCCACGCCGATCCGCATCCCGGCAACATGCTGATCATGCCGGACAACCGGATCGGCTTCATCGATTTCGGCATCATCGGGCGCCTGTCCCAGCGCCGCCGCACCCAGCTCCTGATGCTGATCGGCGCGATGCTGAAGGAGGATTCCGATGGGCTGATGGCGGTGCTCCTCGACTGGAGCGGATCGAGCAACCCGGACCTGACCAAGCTCGAGGCCTCCTCGCAGGCGTTCGTCGCCCGCCACACCGGGGCCTCCCTCGATTTCGGCGCGCTCCTCACCGACTTCATGACCATGGCCCGCGAGAACGACCTCGCCATGCCCACCGATCTCGCCATCCTGTTCAAGGGCCTGGTGACCGCCGACGGCGTGATGCGCCAGCTCGACCCCGGCTTCGACCTGTTCTCGGCGGCCGGGCCCACGGTGAAGCGCAAGATCGCCTCGCAATTCTCGATCAAGGGTATCACCCGCAAGGTCGAGGCGGTGGGCGCCGGCCTGTTCGGCGCCGCATCCGAACTCCCGACCCTGATCCACCTCATGCTGGTGCGCCTGAAGCAGGGCCGCGTCACCGTCGAGATCGAACTCAAGGGCATCGAGAAGCTGACCCGTGGCATCGAGCGCGCCGCCGCCCGCATCGCCGTGGCCCTCATCGTGGCCGCCTTCGCGACGCAGCTCGCGCCCCGCTTCATGGATCTGGGCACGCCGGCCTTCATCACGGTGGGCGCGGTGGTGTGCGTGATCGGGATCGGCTGGCTGGTGCTGCTGGGGCGCAACAAGTAGCCGGGGCCTACGGAGGCGCGACGGCGCCCGGTTCGCAGGGGTGCACGGTGGAGTAATCCATGGTCGCGTGCGCTTTCGACAGATCGTGCGCATTCTGGAGGTTGAGCCAGAAGAGCGGCGATGTTCCGAACCGAACGCCCAGCCCGATGGCGATGTCGGCTGTGATGCCGCGCCGCTCCTGGATGATTTCGGACAGCCGGTTGGGCGGAACGCCGATCTCCGCCGCCACCTGCCGGGCGGAGAGACCGAGCGGTGTCAGGTATTCCGCGATCAGGATTTCACCGGGATGTGTGCGAACGCGGGGCATGGTCGGTCTTCTCCGTCGTGCCCGAAGGGTATCGATAAGGTCCAAATTCTACGGTCCCGACCCGGTCCGTCGCAACGTCGAGACCGTCGCGCGTCCTTAAATCAGCCGCCTTGTGCGCCGCATCTGCCGCGCTTCGGCCCGTGGTCCGGGTTATGACTGCGATGC
This sequence comes from Methylobacterium sp., assembly GCF_028290105.1. Taxonomy (GTDB): domain Bacteria; phylum Pseudomonadota; class Alphaproteobacteria; order Rhizobiales; family Beijerinckiaceae; genus Methylobacterium. The sequence continues at coordinate 29,680 of NZ_JAQGKL010000189.1, read as the reverse complement.
CCCTCCGCGACACGTTTCACCTCCCGGTATCCCGGCCCGCATGAACATCATCCTGATCAAGCTGTTCGCCACCGCGCTGACGCTCAGTCAGGTCACGACGCGGCCGGATGCGGTGAAGACGCAGTTCGATCCGGTGGCCGACAAGGGAGAGGTCGTGCAGATCCTGCGCGACGGCTGCGCCCACATGCGCAAGGCCTTCGACATCGAGGACATCAACCTCGACGAGTTGATCTCCACCGCCATGGAGGACCCTTCCGCCATGGCCGGCGCGAGCGCGCCGAAGATCCTGCACGGGCTCGATATCGGCGAGCTCAACATCGGCTACCGCCAGTTCTGCAAGGGCGAGACCCCGAAGGATTCGCCCTTCGACGCGGGCGAAGTCATCGCCTTCTACAACAAGGCCCTGATCGACCTGCCCTCCGCCGAGGCCCTGAAGGAGCGCAAGCTTCCCGGTGCCAGCCTCATCCTCGACGGGGCGGGCAAGCGTTACGCGGAGGCCTTCGAGGCCAATGGCCGGCGCCTCAGCGTTCCCATCGCCGAGGTGCCCGCGATGGTCCAGAAGGCCTTCGTGGCGGCGGAGGACAAGCGCTTCGAGAGCCACAAGGGCATCGATGAGCGCGGCGTGATCCGCGCCTTCATCGGCAACCTCGCCTCCCCCGGCCGCCCGGCCGGCGGCTCGACCATCACCCAGCAGGTCGTCAAGAACCTGTCGGTGGGCGACGACGTCACCTACGAGCGCAAGATCCGCGAGATGATCGTGGCCTCCCGCCTGGAGCACATCCTGGGCAAGCCGCAGATCCTGGAACTCTACCTCAACGGCATCTATCTCGGGCGCGGCGCCTACGGCATCGAGATGGCCGCGCGCAGCTATTTCGGCAAATCGGTGGGCCAGCTCAGCGTGACCGAGGCCGCTCTGCTCGCCGGCATGCCCAAGGGGCCGAACTTCTACAACCCCGACAAGTACCCCGACCGGGCGCGCGAGCGCCGGGCCTATGTGCTGGCGCGCATGAAGGAGGAGGGCGTCATCACGGAGGCGCAACTCGGCGAGGCGGCCAACGCGCCCCTGGGCCTGAAGCCCATCGAGTCGGCGCGGCGCGATTCCGGCTTCTACTTCGTCGACCATCTCGCGCGCGAGGTCCGCACCTTCGCGGGCGTCGAATCGCTCACCGCCGCCAGCCACGTGGTGCGGACCACCCTCAATGCCGGCCTGCAGACCGCCACCGAGACGGCCCTGCAGGAGGGGCTCGCCACCTACGAGCGGTCCACCGGGCGCCAGCGCTACGAGGGGCCGGAATTCAACCTCGCCGAGGCGGTGCGCAAGCTCGAGGGCGCGACACCGGCCGCAGAGGCCTCGCCGCTGGGCGTGCCCCTCCTCGTCGGCGACGCGCCCAAACCCGTGCCGGCGCCGAAGACCCGCGCCGAGCGCAAGGTGGCGGCGGCCGCCGAAAAGGCCTCGGCCGCCATCGAGCGCCCGAAGCCCACGTGGCAGCGGGCGCTGGAGACCGCCCGGCCGGTGCTCTACGACGTGCACTGGCCGCTCGCCGTGGTGCTCGACACGGGGCGCGGCGGCGCGGCGAAGGTCGGCCTCGCGGATGGCCGCACCGCCAGCCTGGAGCCGGGCCCCGCCCGCGGAAGGCTCCAGCCCTACGACGTGGTGCGGGTCAAGCTGCGCGACCCGAGCGCCCGCACACCCCGCGCGGATCTGCGCGTCCGGCCGAGTGTCCAGGGCGCCGCCCTGGTGCTGGAGAACCGGACCGGACGCATCCTCGCCATGGCGGGCGGCTTCTCCTACCCGCTGAGCCAGCTCAACCGCGTCACCCAGACCGTGCGCCAGCCGGGCTCGACCCTGAAGCCGCTGACCTATCTCGCGGCGTTGAACGCTGGGCTCCAGCCCAACACCCTCGTCATGGATTCGGCCATCACCCTGCCGCCCATCGGCGGGGTCGGCGATTCCTGGTCGCCGAAGAACTACGAGGGCGGCGGGGCCGGCGCCACGACCCTTCGGCGCGGGCTCGAATTCTCCAAGAACCTCGTCACCGCGCGCCTCCTCCAGGGTGGCATCGCCGACAGGGCGCCCGCCAGCCTGCAGAAGGTCTGCGATCTGGCATTGGAAGCGCAGATCTACGCCGAGTGCGAGCGCTACTACCCCTTCGTGCTCGGCGCGCAGCCCGTGCGGATGGTGGATCTGGCCGCCTTCTACGCGGCGGTCGCCAACGAGGGCGCCCGTCCGGCCCCCTACGCCCTGGAATCCGTCGAGCGGGACGGCAAGACCCTCTACACCCGAGAGGCGCGGGCGCCGACGCGCATCGCATCGGCCGACCGCGTCGCGTTCTACCAGCTGAAGACGATGCTGCAGGGCGTCACCAACCACGGCACCGCCGCCGCGCTCAGCCGCTTTTCATCGGCGATCGCGGGCAAGACCGGCACCTCGGAGAACGAGAACGACGCCTGGTTCGCGGGCTTCACCAACGAGATCACCATCGTGGTCTGGGTCGGCTACGACAACGCCGACGGCACCCGCCGGACGCTCGGGCGCGGGCAGACCGGCGGCCACCTCGCGGTGCCCATCGCCGGCACCATCCTGCAGGCGGCCTGGGCCAACGGGGTGCCGCGTACGCCCCTGGCTGCGCCCTCCCCCGAGGCGCGCCCGTACCTCGCCGATGTCAGCATCGACCCGCGCAGCGGCGAACGGGTCGAGGGCGGGGGCTTTCGCGAGCACTTCCGGATCAAGGACGGCCGCATGGCCGATACCCAGTACCAGCTCCTGCCGCGCGAGACCCGCACGGCGATGCGCCCGGATGCCGACGATGGGGATCTCGGCGCCGACGAGACCGCACCCGACGTCGCCGGCGGCCTCTTCGGCGATCCGGCCCCCGGCCGGCGCGCGCAGCCCGATTCCGACCTCCTCGATCCCTTCGGGGAGCGGCGCAGCCGCCGGGCGCAAGGGGAAACCTACCAGCCCTGGCCGGGCACGCAGCGCTCGCCCTTCGGTGACGACGAGGAGGTCCGCCCGCGTCCGCGCCGCCGCGACCCCGACTACCTGTTCGGGGACGATCCCCGCTTCTAGAGCCGGGTTCGCCCCACCACCCTCCCGTGGAATTTCGAGGCCTCGACGTGCACAGCCAAATTCCGGCGACCCTTCTTCTCGCCCTGGTCCTGACGGGGATGGCCGCGCTGCGGCCGGCCCAGGCCCAGGAGGGCATGAAGCAGCAGCCCCCCGCGACCCCGGCCGGCGCCGACCGGATCAAGGACGTGCCGGCCATCGAGGCCGCCGGTGTCACGGGCCTGAAGCCCGGCACCATCCTGTTCACGGATCATCGCGACGACCCGGCCAAGCCCGAGAGCGGCCTCGTTCCGTATCTCGACTGGGGCCGCCTGCGTCCGGGCGAGCGCGCCGCCCTGGCACCCCACCCGGCCTATGCCGAGCCCGACTACATGCAGACGCTGAACGGGGTCGCCAAGCGCCGGCACGAGACCCTCAAGGTCTACGTGGCGCAGGGGCGTTTCGTGGTGAACAAGGCGCCCGAGAGCATCGATCTGGCGTCCTACGCCACCCTCGGGTTCGTCGCGAAGATGGACCCGGTGATCAAGCACAAGGCCCTCGACCCCGCCGAGGCCACGCCGAACAAGGACCCGGCCGCCGCCTTCGCCAAGCGGCCCGACCGGCCCTGGTGCGAGGCGGGGACCACCTGCATCGAGTCGCGCTACGACCTCGAGGGCAAGCTGCCGCTGGGCGTCAAGCTCGCCAACCGGCTCGAGGACGGGGCCACGAAGAAGATCGCCGAGTTCGTCTCGTTCCAGAGCGAGCTGCGCACCCTGCCGTCGGCGGACGCCGGAGCGCTCGCCGGGTTGACGAAGCTCGACACCCCCGTGACCGGCGGGCTGGAGCAGACGATCTTCTGGGTCAACCAGATCCTGCGCTTCGGCAAGTTCCTGGCGGTGTTCCAGCCGATGCCCGGCGATCCGAGCCGGACGGTGGTGACCACCTACATGGCCCTCGCGATCAAGGCCGACGTCCTCGACCGCAAGCAGGAATATGCCCGCGTGCCGGTGCTCAAGAACCTGCTGCCGGCCCAGGTGCTGATGGGCAATTCGTCGTTCAACACCGGCACCTCGATCAGCGCCGGCCTGCCGACCTACGCCCGCAACCGCATGATCGCGTTCGCGGACGCCCTGGCGAAGAACTGAGTTCTTCCGCGCACGTCACCCGGGTCTCTCGCCAGATCCGCGCGACGGCGTCGCCGGGCGGATGCCGGCTCCACTCAGTTTCCGCGGCTGGCGATCGAGGGCATCGAGGGCTGGGTGAACTGGCGGTTCACGTCGCGGCGGGTCTGGGTGCCGTTGGTGTCGTTGGAGCGGACGTAGTTGCTGGTGTCGAAGGCGTCCGAGACCCCGCTGCGGCCGCTCGGGCTGTCGCTGTTGCAGGCGCACAGACCGGCCACGAGGGTGGTCGCGAGGACGATGGGGCGAAGGCGCATGGGTCGGGATCCTGGTGGCGAGGTGTCGTCCGTGGTGCTGCGGAGTGCGCGGCCGCGTCAAGCGCAAGGCTAACGAATCGTCGCCGGTTCCCGGCGGAGTGATGTCGCTGCGCCACGAAAACGCTCACCACCTCGGGAAGGATCGGGCCGTTTTAGGGTCGAACATGTGGAATCCCGATCCCCGCAGGCTGGCGCTTTGCCCGCGAACACGCGAGACATGGTGCCAATGAGCAACGTGGTTCCCTTCCTCCGACGCCCCCCGGCCCCGCCGGTCGCGGTCACCGACGTGGTGGCGGTCGCCGACGACCTCTTCGCGCTCCTGGAGCAGCTGGAGGTCGTGAGTGCCCGGGCCGCCGCGATGGGGCGCCCGGCCCGCGAGGTCGAGCGCACGGTCCAGAACCTCCTCGACGCCGTGACGGCCGTGGAGCGTGCCCTCGACTGCATCGGCGAGGGTGACGAGGCCGGACAGGCCTGAGCTTCGTCGGCGACCTCGAAGGCGGTCCCATGACATCGCGATGAGGTATTTTCGACGTTTGTCGCGCCGAGCCTGCGCGCGACCCATGAATTCGCCAAAATTGTCTCAGTTATGTCTATTTATAGACAGACGGCCGCGACGGCGATGCGCTACAGGCCGAAGAGACAGACGGTGAACACAGCGCGTCCCATGGCTTTGGCCCCAGGCCTGCCCGTTCCGGGCAATCTTCTCCTCGACGGCTTGCGGCCCGAGGACCGGGCGTTGCTCGATCCACATCTTGAATTTTCCGCTTGCCGGCGCGGCGAGACTTTGTTCGAGGTCGGTACCTCCGTCACCACCATTGCGTTTCCTTGTGAGCAGACCGTCGTCAGCTTGATGGTGGTCATGCGGGATGGCCGCAGCGCCGAGACGGCCACTGTGGGCCGCGAGGGCGCCGTCGGCGGGGTCGTCAGCAGCGGTTTCCTGCCGGCCTCGACCCAGGCCGTCGTCCAGCTCGGCGGCCCGATACTGCGCCTCGATGCGGCGCGTCTCCAGGATGCCAAGCGCCGTTCGCCCGCCCTGCGCAACCTGTTCACCCGCTACGGCGATTGCCTGCTGGCCCAGGTGCTCCAATCGGTGGCCTGCAACGCCCTCCACCCCATCGAGGCGCGCTGCCTGCGCTGGCTCCTGACCTTGCAGGACCGCATCGGCGGCGAATCGCTGCCGGTGACGCACGAGCTGCTCGCCGCCATGCTCGGTGTGCAACGGACCTACCTGACCCGCATCCTCAGCGCCCTCCAGCGGCAGGGCCTGATCGAGATCGGCCGCGGCCGCATCATCATCCGCAGCCGGCTCGATGCCGAGGCCGCGGCCTGCGAGTGCCACGGCGTCGTCCGGCGCCATTACGAGGCGGTGCTCGGGGCGATCTACGGCCTGGATGGCCAGCTCCTCGCGGTGGAAGCGCCGCCCCAGCGGCCGGGACCGGAGGCGCTCTGGGCTTTCGCCAATTCCGAGCCGGCCTGATTGCCCCAGTCCCGGCCTCGGCCCCGCCCCGACCGCTCCATGACGACGCCAGCCGCAGACGGGCCGCAGGGCATGCCGCAGGGCGGCTCAGAGCCGGATGCGCTGCTTTCGCCGGAGCGTGGCGCCCCGGCGGGCGTTCGCGTGCCGCCGAACGAGGACACGCTCCTGCTGCGGCTCGCCGTCGAGGCCACCGGCATCGGGATCTTCGACTACGACGTCGAGACCGGTACCCTGAACTGGGATGCGCGTGCCCGCGCGCTGTTCGGCATCGGCCCGGAGGCGCCCCTCACCTACGCCCAGACCTTTCTGCCGGCCCTGCACCGGGACGATCGCGCCCGGGTAGACGCGGCCCTGCGCGCCGCCCTCGATCCGGCGGGACCGGGCACGTTCGATTGCGAGTGCCGCATCGACGCCGCGGGCACGCCGCGCTGGCTCGCGGCGCGGGGCCAACTGGTGACGCGGTCCGGCCGCCCCATCCGCCTCGTCGGCACGGTGCGCGACATCACCGAGACCAAGACCGCCGAGATCGCCCTGCGCGCCACGGAAGAGCGCTACCGCCTGGTGGCGCGCGCCACCAACGACGCGATCTGGGACTGGGACCTCGTTGCCGACACCATCCTGTGGAACGAGGCCCTGACCACCGCCTATGGCTGGACGCAGGACCGGATCGAGACCACCGGCACCTGGTGGCTCGCGCAGATCCACCCGGAGGATCGTGCCGCCGTGGAGGCGGATATCCGCGCCGTGATCGCGGGCGGGGGGGAGGATTGGCGGCACGAGTACCGCTTCCTGCGGGCCGACGGCTCCTATGCCGACGTGCTCGACCGGGGCTACATGGTCCGCGACGCCGCGGGCGCGCCGGTGCGCATGATCGGCGCGATGCTCGACATCACCGAGCGCAACCGCGTCGGAGCCCAGTTCCGCGCGGTGTTCCAGGGCGCCAATATCGGCATCGTCCAGTTCGATCCGCGCACCGTGCGGGCGTTCGCGGTGAACGCCAAGCTCTGCGAGATCTGGGGCGCCCCCGAATCGGAGATCCTCGGGCATTCCCTCGCGCGCTGGACGCCGCCGGAGGACGATACCGAGCGCGCCGCGCTCCACGCGCGCCTGTCCTCCGGTCAGACCATGCAGCTGCGCCTGGAAAAGCGCTACCGGCGCATGGACGGGCGCATCATCTGGGCCCGGGTCAACCTCGTCTCGCAGAGCCTGGGCGACGACGTCCACGCCACGGCGATGATCGAGGACATCACCGAGGAGAAGCGCACGGAATCCCGGCGCGAGGCGCTGATCGCCTTGAGCGACCGGCTGCGCGACCTGAACACGCATGCGGACGTGGTGGCGGCCACCACCGAGGGCCTGGGCCGCACCCTCGGGGTCGCCCGCGCCGGCTACGTCCAGGTCGATCCCGGCGGGGCGATCGTGGCGATCACCCCGGACTGGACGGCCCAGGAACCGACGCAGGGGCCGGGGACGCCGGGGCTGCTCGGCGCCGCGCGCACGACCCTGGCGGCGAGCCTGACCCGCCTGGGGCGCGGCGAGGTTCTCAGCGTGGCCGACATCGCCGCCACGCCGGAGCGCGTCGACGATCCGGTGGCCTATGCCAGGCTCGGCCTGCGTTCGGTCATCAAGGTGCCGGTCCTGCGGCGCGGCCGTCTCGTGGGCATCCTCTACGCCCTCGACGACAGCCCGCGCGACTGGAGCGCGGGCGAGATCGCCTTCGCCCGCGAGGTCGCCGAGCGCGCCTGGGGCGGGCTGACCCGGATCGAGGCGGACGAGCAGCAGCGCATCCTCAACCGCGAGCTCAGCCACCGGCTGAAGAACACCCTGTCGATGGTCCAGGCCATCGCCTCGCAGACCCTGCGCAACGTCACCGACGTGGAGGCGGCCAAGGAGGCCCTGGCCGCCCGCCTCATCGCGCTCGGCAAGGCGCACGACATCCTGCTGTCCGGCGCGCACGAGAGCGCCGAGATCGAGGCGGTGATGCAGGGCGCCCTCGCGATCCACGACGACCGCCAGCCCGGCCGCTTCCGCTTCTCCGGCCCGCCCATCACCCTCGGGGCCAAGGCCGCCCTGTCGCTCGCGCTGATGCTGCACGAACTGGCGACCAACGCGGCCAAGTACGGCGCCCTCTCGGTTCCCGACGGCCGCGTCGCCCTCGATTGGAACCTGGAGGCGGGTTCCACCGGCCTGACGGTCCGGATGTCCTGGTCGGAGACGAACGGGCCCGTGGTGACGCCGCCGTCGCAGAAGGGCTTCGGCTCGCGGCTGATCGAGCGCGGGCTCGTCGGTGCGGTCGGCGGCGCGATCAGCCTCGACTACGCGCCCACCGGCCTCGTCTGCCGCGTGGTGGCCCCCCTGGCCGGCTTCCAGGGTAATTCCTGATCCGGGTTCGATCGCGATCGCTTCCGACAAGCGTGATGATTTCCGACAAGCGTGTGCCGGAACACGCCAGCAGCGGCCGAACCGGCGGATTCCGGCGGCGTGCACGAAGAACTGACGGGCTGTGCGTAACCCCCGCATTGCCGCTGCACCGCACCCTGGGGTAGAGGGCCCGAGCATGTGGACTCGCCTTGCCCATCCCGGCCATTTCCTGCGCTGGACGCAGCCCGTGATGCCGTGGCTCGCCGCCTTGTCGGGGCTGCTCCTCGCCGCCGGCCTCTACCTCACCTGGTTCGTGGTGCCGCCCGACTATCAGCAGGGCGAGACCGTGCGGATCATGTACATCCACGTGCCGGCGGCCTGGCTCGGGGTGTTCTTCTACGGCGCCATGGCGCTCTCGGCGCTGGGCACCCTGGTCTGGCGCCATCCCCTGGCCGACGTGGCGCAGCGGGCCGCTGCACCGATCGGGGCGGCCTTCACGCTGATCTGCCTCGTCACAGGCTCGCTCTGGGGCAAGCCCATGTGGGGCACCTATTGGGTCTGGGACGCGCGCCTGACCTCGATGCTGGTGCTGTTCCTGATCTATTGCGGCATCATCGCCCTGTGGCGGACGATCGAAGATCCGAACCGGGCCGCCAGGGCCATCGCGATCCTGACCCTCGTCGGCGCCGTGAACCTGCCGATCATCAAGTTCTCGGTGAACTGGTGGTCGACGCTGCATCAGCCGGCTTCGATCATGCGGATGGGCGGCTCCGCGATCGACCCCAGCATGCTCTATCCGCTCCTGGAGATGATCCTCGCCTTCACCCTCCTCGGGGTGACGCTGCATCTCGCCGCCATGCGCACCGAGATCCTGCGTCGCCGGGTCCGCACCCTGACCATCCGCGAGGCGGAACGATTGGATGCCGGAGCCGTGCCGGCACGCGGCCCGTCAACTGCGCCCTCCCCCATCGGCCAGGCGATCCAGGGCCTGTGAGCGCGATGCCCCTCCGTGTGCCGCCGCGTTTGCGCGCCCTCGACGATGGCCCCTCCCCGACCTTGAGCTTCGGACCATGAATCTCGGGACGCATGCCGGGTACATCCTCGGCGCCTACGCCTTCACCGCCCTCGTCGTGGCCGGCCTGATCGTCCACGCCCTGCGCGATCATCGCGCCCAGAAGCGGGCGCTCGCCGGCCTGCAGGACGGCGCGGGAGAGCGCCCATGAGCGAGCCAGTCCTGGACACTCCGGCACCCGCACGCCGCTCGCTCCTGGTGATCCTGCCCCTCGTCACCTTCGTCGTGCTCGCCGCGATCTTCTTCCTGCGCCTGCGTTCGGGCGCCGACCCGGCGGCGATTCCCTCCGTCCTGATCGGCAAGCCCGCGCCCGCCTTCACCCTCCCGGCACTGCCGGGCCTGTCCGCCAACGGCACTGCCGTCCCAGGGCTGGCGCGCGCCGATCTCCTGGGCGGCGTCACGGTGGTGAACTTCTGGGCGTCCTGGTGCGCGCCCTGCCAGATCGAGCATCCGCAGCTCATGCGGCTGGCGCGCGAACCCGGCGTGCGGCTGGTGGGGATCGACTACAAGGACGCGCCCGAGAACGGCCGCCGCTTCCTGACGCGCAACGGCGTACCCTTCCAGGCGGTCGGCATGGACACGGACGGCCGCACCGGCATCGATTTCGGGGTCTACGGCGTGCCCGAGACCTTCATCATCGGGCCGGACGGTACGATCCGCGACAAGCTCGTCGGCATCGTTACCCCGGAGAACTATGCGGGCGTGCTCGACAAGATCCGGGCCGCTGCGCGCTGAGACGCTCGGCGCCGTCGTTTTCCAGAGCCCGGCTCAGTCTTCAGCGCGTGGCGTTGATCAGGCGGCGATACTCGCGCTCGGGCACCCCGTAGCTGTCGCCGGCCGCAGCGTTCAGCTTCTCCCGGTCGAGCACCTGGATATGCGAGCGTCGGGCCTTGATCGCCCCCCCGCCCTCGAGATTGTGGATCGCGGTGGTGACCCCCGGCCGGCGCACGCCGAGCATCGTCGACAGGAACTCGTGCGTGACCGGGAACTCGTCGCCCTCGATCCGGTCGTGGCACATCAGCAGCCAGCGGGCGAGACGTTCCTCGAGCGTGTGGCTGCCGTTTGAAAGCGCGGTATCGGCGGTCTGGAGATGCGCCACGTAGGCGTAATGGGCAAAGACCCGGCGCAGGCTGTCCCGCGTCTCGATCAGGCTGCGAAAGGCGTCGCATTCCACCCGGAGCGCCTCGCCCTCGATCTGCACGAAGGTCTCGTGCGGCGTCCGGTCGACGTCGAGCAGCAGGGGCACGCCCACCAGCCCTTCCGGCCCGGTGATGCACACCTCGATCCGCCGTCCTTCGGGCGTCGTGGCGACCTCCGAGGCGATCCCGCATTCCAGGAAATAGGCGTGCGTGATCGGCTGGTTGGCGGGGATGAGGACGTCCCAGCGCGACAGGACGATGGGCTCCACAACCGCCCTTACGGCGTCATAATCGTTCCCGTCGAGGATGCCGAGAAGCTGATTCCGGACGTATCGCTGTGACGGCACCGACATGAAATGTTGCGGCTCGATGGGGCAGCCGTCCAAAGTGTTGCTGCTCTGAGATTGGGACGGACGTCTCTCATATCCGGATCGACGTCTTAGGGAACCTTGATCCAGTAGTTTGTACAATGTCGTACAATCGATTTAATCGGCGCTTGGTTCGTTCTTGCGCCGAATGGTATGATCTCACACCCTTGGAAACGGGATCGTGGCGAGCACGTTGCCCGCTTCGTCGGTGATCTCGAAGCTCCGCAAGCTCCAGCGCCGGGCGCTGCCATAGGTCTCGGGACGGCCCAGGATGTCGCGGATGATCTCCAGGGCCAGATCCCGCGCCTCGTCCAGATTCGGTAGTTCGTCGCCGTCCGGATCGACGATCAAGGTGTCCTGGTCGCGAATATTGAGGAAGTACCGAGGCATGTGTCTCGTCCGGCGCGCACCGGGGTCAGGCCGCATCGAGCGCGAGTCGAACGGCACCGCTTGGGCAACGCAACCTAACCGCTCTCGTCCTCACTGAAACCTCAGGCCTCGAGCCCCCAGGCCTCAAGCGCGTCCGATTCGCGGAGAGTTACGTAAGACTTGCTGAGTAGGGGTCACTTCAAAACAACAGCCTTCGGTTTCCGCTTAAAAGAAACTTCGGAAACGTTCGGTAAAAACACAATTCAGGATGGAATATCCTCGATAGAGATCCGTCGCCTGGAGCCATAATTGTCGAACTTGCATTGTTTGTAAATCTTGCAGTTGTGTCTGAATTTTTATCGAGAGTAATCTGTACGATATCGCACTAAACCGTACGGAAACATCCTATTCACAATACTCATCTGATGTGTCATGTGCGCTGGGTCGCCCGAATTGGATCGCGCTGCCGGGGATGATGCGCTCGGATTCCCGCTCTGAGATGGCTGGAGTTGTGACGTCGTTCGTCGTTCAATCTGACATTCGCAACCGGCTGCTTCGCGCGCTCTCGGCGCAGGATTTCGACCGACTTCGTCCCTATCTCGTCCGATGTTCTTTCGAGCAGGGCGCGATCCTCGAGGCGCCCGGCGAACCGGTTGCCGCCGTGCACTTTCCAGAGCCCGGAATGCTGTCCGTGGTGGCACACGCGACCGACGGAACTCAGGCCGAGGTAGCCATCGTCGGGCCCGAGGGCATGACCGGCCTTTCCTTGCTCAACGGCGTCGATGCCTCCCCCCACACCACCCTCGTGCAGGTTCCCTGCCGGACCCTGTGCATCGAGGCCGAGGCCTTCCGCCGGACCCTGACGGTCAGCCGGCCCCTGCACGAGCACCTGCTGCGCTATGCCCAGGTCTTCGCCGTGCAACTCGCGCAGGGCGCGCTCTGCAACGCACAATTCACCATCGAGCAGCGCCTCGCCCGCTGGCTCCTGATGTGCCACGACCGCGCCGACCGCGAGGATCTCCCCCTCACCCACGAACTGCTGTCGCTGATGCTGGGGGTGCGCCGGGCGGGCGTGACCACGGGCCTGCGCATGCTCGAACTCGCCGGCGCCCTGAAGACCCGGCGCGGCGGCATCGGAATCCGCGATCGCGCGGTCCTCATGGCGATTGCCGGGGCCTGCTACGGGGTTCCGGAAGCCGAGTACGCCCGCATCCTCGCCTGCGCCTGAAGGGGTTCTGTCCGTCGAACGGCGTCAGACCGGACCGGCGCCGGGCTCCTTGCGCTCGTGGCGCATCAGCAGGGGCGTCTGGGCGAGCGCGAAGGCGATCGTCAGCGGCATGATGCCGAAGACCTTGAAGCTGACCCAGAAATCCTCCGTCTGGGTGCGCCACACGACCTCGTTGATGACGGCGAGCACGAGGAAGAACAGGCCCCAGCGGAAGGTGAGCTTGCGCCAGCCGTCCTCGGTCAGAGCGAACATCGAGTCGAGCACCACCGAGAGCAGGGACTTGCCGAAGGCGAGGCCGCCGAGCAGCACGAGGCCGAACAGCGTATTCACGATGGTGGGCTTCATCATGATGAACGTCTTGTCCTGCAGGGCGAGCGTCAGCCCGCCGAACACCACCACCACGACGCCCGACACCAGCGGCATGATGGGCAGCCGCCGCATCAGCGCGTAGTGGATCGCCAGCGCCACCACGGTGGCGGCGATGAACACCCCGGTTGCCACGAACAGCTTCTGGTCCGGGTGTACGCCGAGGCGCTCGGCATAGGCGTTGCCGAAGAAGAAGATCATCAGCGGCCCGAGCTCGAGGGCGAGCTTCAGAAGCGGCGGAAGGTGGCGGCGCGGGGGGACGGCTTCGATCTGCATGGGGTCCATCATAGAGAGGTCGCAACGCCGGCGGGCCGTGACAAGGCGTTTCAGCGGGTGCGGGTCGAGGTCAGTCCGCGTCCAGCCCCGCGATGGCGCGGGCGAAATCCCGCGCCGCGAAGGGCTCCAGATCCTCGACGCCCTCGCCGACGCCGATGAAGTGCACGGGCAGGCCGAACTTGGCCGCCAGGGCCACAAGGATGCCGCCGCGCGCGGTGCCGTCGAGCTTGGTCATCACGAGGCCGGTGACGTTGGCGGCCTTCGAGAACAGCTCGACCTGGCTGAGCGCGTTCTGGCCGACGGTGGCGTCGAGGACGAGCAGGACGGCGTGGGGCGCCTGCGGGTCGATCTTGCGGATCACCCGCAGGATCTTCTCCAGTTCCGCCATCAGGCCGGCCTTGTTCTGGAGCCGCCCGGCGGTATCGATCAGGAGGACGTCGGTGCCTTGCGCCTTGGCCGCCTCGTAGGCGTCGTAGGCGAGGCCCGCCGCGTCGGACCCTTGCGCGCGGGCGATCACGGGCGTCTGCGTGCGTTGGCCCCAGACCTTGAGCTGCTCGATGGCCGCCGCCCGGAAGGTGTCTCCGGCGGCGAGCATGAGCGAGTGCCCCTCCGCCTTCAGCTTCAGCGCGAGCTTGCCGATGGTGGTGGTCTTGCCGGCGCCGTTGACCCCGATCATCAGGATCACGAACGGCTTCTTCGATGTATCGATGCTGAAGGGGATCGCCACGGGGAGGAGCGCGCGCTCGACCTCGGCCGCCAGGATCTCGCGGACCGCGTCCGGCGAGATGCCCTTCTCGTAGCGGCCCTTGCCGACGGCCTCCGAGATCCGCATCGCGGTCTCGATGCCGAAATCGGCCTGGATCAGGGCATCCTCGAGCTCCTCCAGCGTATCCGCATCGAGCTTGCGCTTGGTGAACAGGCCCGTGACCCGCTCGGTCAGCGCCGAGGAGGTGCGCTTCATGCCCCCCGTCAGCCGGCTCCACCAGCCGCGCTTGGCCTCTTCCGCGCCCGCTTCGGGCTCCGGCATGAAGATCTGTGTCGAGACCTCCGGTTCGGGTTCGGGCTCGGGAGCCCGCGCGGGTTCGGGCGCGAAGGCTTGCGTCGTGGTGTCGGCGGCCTCCGCGCCGCGGCCCGGGTCGTCCCCGGCGGTGCCCGCGGGCGGGCGCTCCTCGGCTCCCTCCACGGGCTGGAGATCGGCGCCTTCGAGCTCGTCGGGAACGGCATTCTTTGCCCCCGTGCCCTCGCCCGGCTCGCCCGGGGGGGGCGGGACGTGGGAGACATCCGTCGCGGCGGTGGCGAAGTCCGGCTGGCCCTCGGAGAGGGAGGCGGGCGACTCGAGGGGCGGGGCGACGGGCTCGACCACCGGTTGGGGAACGGGCGGCGAGGCGGGCTTGGGGTCCGGCGGCTGCACGGGCACCGGCTCGGGGCGCGGCTCCTCCTTGGTGCCGAACACCTTGCGCAGCAGCCAGCCCGGCCTCTTGTCGTCGCTCATTCCCACTTGCTCCCCGGACCCGGCATGGTTAGCGCGAGGGCATGCCCCCTTCCGATGCCCTCGTAACAGACATAGGCGCGCGCCTCCTCTACCGCGATGCCCTGGTGCTCGTCATCGACAAGCCGGCGGGTTTGCCCGTCCATCCCGGGCCGAAGGGCGGCGAGACCCTCACCGATCACCTCGATGCCCTGCGCTTCGGCCTGCCCCGGCGCCCCGAGGCGGCCCACCGCCTCGATCGCGACACCTCCGGCTGCCTGGCGCTCGGGCGCCACGCCAAGGCTCTCGCTCGCCTCAACAAGCTGTTTGCGGCGAGCGGCACGGTGGAAAAGACCTACTGGGCCCTGGTGGAGGGCGGTCCGGCGCAGGATTCCGGCGCGATCGACCTGGCGCTGGCCCGCCGCTCCGACGATCCGCGCTCCTGGTGGATGAAGGCCGACCCGGCCGGCGATCCCGCCCTGACCCGCTTCTCCGTGATCGGGCGCGGCGATGGCCTGACCTGGCTCGCCCTCTCGCCGGTCACCGGGCGCACGCACCAGCTCCGCGTGCATTGCGCCGCGATGGGCTATCCGATCCTCGGCGACCCGATCTACGGCTCCGGGCCCCGCCATGGTGGCCCCGGCCTGCAGCTTCACGCCCGCGCCCTCAGCCTGCCGCTCTATCCGAAGAAACCGCCCATCCGTGTCGAAGCGCCCGCCCCGGCGCATATGCGGGCGGGACTCGCGGCATGCGGGCATGGGGACGACGTCACGCTCACCCCGTGAGCACGCGGCGCGTCCAACGATCCCCTGCGCAGACGTCCCTCTCACACGGCGATCAGCAGGCGCCCGTCATGGCCCGCGATGGTCACGTCCCGAAAAACACCCGCCGGGGTGTCCGGTGCCAGGCGCACGGGCGTGAATCCCTCGGTTCGCCCGAGGCCGCCGCGTTCGGTGAGCACCCGGTGGGTGCGGCCCACCTCCCCCGCCAGATGCGCCGCCAGCGCCGTGGCCCCGGCCTCCCGCAGGCGGGCGGCCCGCGCACGCACAACTTCGCCCGGCACGGGCGGCATCCGCGCGGCGGGGGTGCCCGGCCGGGGGGAATACGGAAAGACGTGGAGGTGCGTCAGCCCGCAATCGGCCACGAGGTCGAGGGATCGGGCGAACTGTGCCTCGGTCTCGGTGGGAAAGCCCGCGATCAGGTCCGCGCCGAACACCGCGTCGGCGCGCATTCCGCGCACAGCCTCGCAGAAACGGATCGCGTCGGTGCGGGCGTGGCGCCGCTTCATCCGCTTCAGGATCAGATCGTCGCCGGCCTGCAGCGAGAGGTGGAAATGCGGCATCAACCGCGCCTCGCCGGCGATCGCCTCCATCAGGGCCCCATCCGCCTCGATGGAATCGATCGAGGAGAGGCGCAGGCGCCCGAGCCCCGGTACGCGGGCGAGGATGGCCTGGACGAGGCCGCCGAGGGTCGAGCCGACGATGAGATCCCGGCCGTACGCGGTGAGGTCGACGCCGGTGAGTACCACCTCGCGCCCGCCCGCCTCGACGATGCGCGTCACCTGTTCGACCACATCGCCCAGCGCGACGGAGCGGGAATTGCCGCGGCCGAAGGGAATCACGCAGAAGGTGCAGCGGTGGTCGCAGCCGTTCTGCACGGGCACGAAGGCGCGGGTGTGCCCGGCCATGCCCGCGATCCGGGTGGGCGCGGCGTGGCGCACCGCCATGATGTCGTCCACCTCGGCGCGCGCCTCCGGCGGGCCCGGCCGGGACCAGGTGTCCGCCCGGCTCTTCGCGTCGTTACCGACGAGTCGGGCGACCTCCGGCATCGCGGCGTAATCGGCGGTCTCCACCTGCGCGCCGCAGCCCGTCACCACGATCTCGGCGGCCGGCCGCTCGCGCGCTAGCCTGCGGATGGCCTTTCGCGCCTGGCGCCCGGCCTCCGCCGTCACCGCGCAGGTGTTGACGATGACGAGGTCGCGGGTGGCTGCCCCCGTCTCGGCGTGCCCGCGCATCACCTCCGACTCGACGGTGTTGAGGCGGCAGCCGAATGTCAGGGTCTCCACCGCCATATCAGTTCGGGTCTTCGCATGCGGCGCCGTCCGGCGAGAAGATGTCGGGCGGGAAGCTGCCGTCCCATTCCAGCGCCACCGGTCCGGTCATCAGCACGTGGTCGTCCGCGCGCCACTCGATGACGAGGTCGCCGCCGGGCAGGCTCACGGTGGCGCCCCGCCCGATCATGCGCAGGCGCGCGGCCGCCACGACGCTGGCGCAGGCGGCGGTGCCGCAGGCGAGCGTCAGCCCGGCGCCGCGCTCCCAGACCCGCAGCTTGATCCGGTCCGGCCCCAGCACCTGCGCGATCGAGATGTTGGCGCGCTCGGGGAAGATCGGATGGTTCTCCAGCATCGGGCCGATGCGGGCGAGGTCGTAGGTGTCGGGGTCGCGCTCCACGAAGAAGATCGCGTGCGGGTTGCCCATGTTGACGACGCCCGGGGAATGCAGGACCGGATCGTCGATGGGACCGATCTGGAGTTCGATCCGGCGGGTATCCTGGAACGGCTCGGCCAGGGGGATCTCGTCCCAGGCGAGCTTCGGCCGGCCCATGTCGACGGTGAAGGAGCGCTCTGAGACGCGCTTGACGCCCACCAGACCCCCTTGCGTCTCCAGGGTCAGCCGCCCGCTCTCGGCGGGGCGCGCCATGGCGGGGTCGTCGAGCATGGCGTAGGCGACGCAGCGCGTGCCGTTCCCGCAGGCGCCGGATTCCGAGCCGTCGGTGTTGTAGATGCGCAAGGACGCGTCGGTGCCGGGCGCACGTGGGTCGTGGATGACCATGAGCTGGTCGAAGGCCGAGCGCGGATGCCGCGCGATCGCGCGCGCCTCCTCCGCCGAGACCCGGGCGGACGTGCCGCGCAGATCCAGCACCACGATCCGGTTGCCGGCGCCGTGCATCTTCAGGAACCGTCGGTGGGCAAGCTCGCTCATGCGGCCGTGTCTCTGTCCTTGTCGCCGGGTTGGAGGCCCGTGAGGGCTATAGGCCAAAGCAACCGCTCGCGCACGGGGCCGGCGCGCGCTGCGGCGTTGCAGAAGCGCCGCGCCGGATGCGCTTCGTGCGGACCGGCACCGGCGGCGTCTCGCCGGCCCGTGCCATCGCGACTACGGTGTCTGGATGGTCCGGGGCCCGTCCGATTCGGCGGCGCCCGGCCTCAGCGACCTTCCGGAGTCCGCCCCTTGACCCGCCCTCGTCCCACGTTGCTCGCCGGGTGCCTCGCTCTCTCGGTCGCCTGCGCCGCCCCGGTCCATGCCCAGGCGCCGGCCGCGACGCCGCAGCCGCCGGCCGCCACGAACCCGCTGCCGACCACCACCAATCCGGACCCGAAGAATCCCGCGATCCCGGATATCCCGGTTCCGGCGCAGGCCGGTGCGGCCCCCTCGGCCACGCCACCGGCCGCGCCCCGCCAGACCCTGGTGGCGACGCCGGGCGATGCCAACGACGTCGACGAGGTCTCGCTGCCCGCCAAGCCCGCCGCGATCCTCGCGGGGCGCGCCAAGTGGGAAGAGGCGGTGCCGAGCCTCAAGGCCGCCTTCCAGCGCATCGAAGCGGATCTCGCCAAGGCCGGCATCCAGCCCGTCGGCCGGCCGATCGCGGTCTTCGCCAAGACCGACGACGACGGCTTCCAGTACGACGCGATGATCCCGATCGCGGCGATGCCGGACCCCAAGCCCGCGGAATCCGACGGCCTGCGCTTCGGCACGACGCCGAGCGGGCGGGCGCTCCGCTTCCCCCACAAGGGCTCCTACGACGAGATCGACGGCACCTACGAGACCCTGACCGCCTATCTCGATGCCAAGGACGTGGTGGTGCAGGACAAGTTCATCGAGGAATACGTCACGGACCTGAATGACAAGGCGGACGAGAAGCTCGACGTGAACATCTACGCGCTGCCGAAATAGGGCGCCGTCACAGGAGGCTCATTTGTTCCCGGGGCGCGGTATGCCGGCCGCGTTCCAGCGCCAGCAGGAAGCGCTTGGTCTCGAGGCCGCCGGCAAAGCCCGTCAATGCACCCCCGGCGCCGATCACCCGGTGGCACGGCACGACGATGGGCAGTGGATTGGCGCCGTTGGCCGCCCCCACCGCCCGGCTCGCGTTCGGTCGACCGATGCGCCGGGCGAGTTCGCCGTAGGCGATCGTTTCGCCGGGCGGGATTTCCGTGAGGGCCTGCCAGACCTGAAGCTGGAACGGCGTGCCGCGCGGGGCCAGCGCGAGGTCGAACCGCGTCAGGCGCCCGGCGAAATAGGCGCCGAGCTGGGCTCGCGCCTCCGCGAAGGCCGCGTCGTCCCGGTGCCAATCGGATTTGGGCGTCACCGCGCCCTTGCCCGACGGAAAGCCGATGCAGGCCAGCCGCCCATCCACGCCCGCGAGGACGAGGGGCCCGATCGGGCTCGCGAGGATCGTGTAGCGGGTCTCGGACATGGCGAAGGGTATCACGCCACCGCGCCGGTGCCCGCTCCCGCCCACAGGCAATAGGGGAACGGGCACCGGCGTGCGCGACGCCCTCTACTCCGCCGCCTCGCTGTACGCGTCCACCGGCGGGCAGGAGCAGACGAGGTTGCGGTCGCCGTAGGCGTTGTCGACGCGGTTGATCGGCGGCCAGTACTTGTCCATCCCGAGGCTGCCCGAGGGGAAGCAGGCGGCCTCGCGCGAGTACGGGCGCTCCCAGGTGCCCACGAGATCGCGCACGGTGTGGGGCGCGTGCTTCAAGGGGTTGTTCGCCCGGTCCATCCGCCCGTCCTCGATGGCGCGGATTTCCTCGCGGATCGCCAGCATGGCCTCGCAGAAGCGGTCGATCTCGCCCTTGGTCTCGGATTCGGTGGGCTCGATCATCAGGGTGCCGGCCACCGGCCAGGACATGGTCGGCGGATGGAAGCCGCAATCGATCAGGCGCTTGGCGATGTCGTCGACGCTGATGCCGGCGCTCTTCTGGAAGGGCCGCACGTCGATGATGCATTCATGCGCCACACGCCCCTGCGCGCCGGAATACAGCACCGGATAGGCGCCCGAGAGGCGAGCGGCGATGTAGTTGGCGTTGAGGATGGCGATGCGGGTCGCCTGCGTCAGTCCGCGCCCGCCCATGAGCAGGACGTAGCTCCAGGAGATCGGCAGGATCGAGGCCGAGCCGTAGGGGGCGGCCGAGACCGCGCCCTCTTCGCCCGTCCGCGGATCGGAGGGCAGGAACGGGATCAGGTGCGCCTTGACGCCGATCGGGCCCATGCCGGGGCCGCCGCCGCCATGGGGAATGCAGAAGGTCTTGTGCAGGTTGAGGTGGCTGACGTCGGCGCCAATGTCGCCCGGCCGGGCGAGACCCACCAGGGCGTTGAGGTTGGCGCCGTCCAGGTAGACTTGCCCGCCATGGGCATGGACGATGTCGCAGATCGCGCGGACCTGAACCTCGAACACCCCGTGCGTCGACGGATAGGTGATCATGCAGGCGGCGAGCTTTTCGCCGTGCAGGTCCGCCTTCTTCCGGAAGTCGGCCAGATCGACATTGCCCTGCGCGTCGGCGCCGACCACCACGACGCTCATGCCGCACATCTGTGCCGAGGCGGGGTTGGTGCCGTGGGCCGAGGACGGGATGAGGCAAACGGTGCGGTGTGCCTCCTCCCGCGACAGGTGATAGGCCCGGATGGCGAGCAGACCCGCATATTCGCCCTGCGCGCCGGAATTCGGCTGCATCGAGATCGCGTCGTAGCCGGTGATGGCGCAGAGTTTATCGGACAGATCGTCGATGAGCGCCCGGTAGCCGAGGGCCTGGTCCGCCGGCACGAAGGGGTGGATCTCCGCGAATTCCGGCCAGGATACCGGGAGCATCTCGGCGGTGGCGTTGAGCTTCATGGTGCAGGAGCCCAGCGGGATCATCGCCCGGTCCAGCGCCAGATCGCGGTCCGCGAGGCGGCGCATGTAGCGCGTCATCTCGCTCTCGGCCCGGTTCATGTGGAAGATCGGATGCGTGAGATACGGGGATGTCCGCACCAGGGCCTCGGGGATGCGGGCCTCGGGCCAGGTCTCGTCATAGGCGAGGTCCGTCGCCCCGAAGGCGCGCCACACCGCCTGGAGGATGTCCGGCCGGGTGCGCTCGTCCAGGGTGATGCCGATGCGGTCGGTGCCCACCTTTCGCAGGTTGACGCCGTTGGCCACGGCATGAGCGAGGATCAGGCCCTGGAACGCGCCGACCCGCACGGTGATCGTGTCGAAGAAGTGCTTCGGCTCCACCGTGAACCCGAGGGTCTCCAGGCCTGCGGCGAGGCGCACCGCGTCGCGGTGGACACGGGCCGCGATGGCTTTCAGCCCGCGGGGGCCGTGGAACACCGCGTACATGCCGGCGATGACCGCGAGCAGCACCTGCGCGGTGCAGATGTTCGAGGTCGCCTTCTCGCGGCGGATATGCTGCTCGCGGGTCTGGAGCGCGAGGCGATAGGCGCGGTTGCCGCGCGCATCCACCGAGACGCCGACGAGGCGCCCCGGCAGGGTGCGCTTGTGCGCATCGCGGGTCGCCATGTAGGCGGCGTGCGGGCCGCCATAGCCCATCGGCACGCCGTAGCGCTGCATGGAGCCGATGGCGATATCGGCGCCCATCTCGCCCGGCGACGTGAGGAGCGTCAGCGCCAGCGGGTCGGCCGCCACCACGGCCACCGCGCCGGCCGCGTGCAGGGCCGCGATGGGCTGCGTCAGGTCCGAAATCCCGCCGCAGACGCCGGGATACTGGAAGATCGCGCCGAAGACTCGGGCGGGGTCGAGATCGGTCGCCGGATCGCCGACCACGATCTCCCAGCCGAGGGGCGCCGCGCGGGTACGCAGAACCGCGATGGTCTGGGGCAGGCACTCGGCATCGACGAAGAACGCCGTCTTTCCGTTCGCGGAAATGCGCTGGGCCATGCCCATGGCCTCCGCCGCGGCGGTGGCCTCGTCCAGCAGCGAGGCGTTGGCGATGTCGAGGCCTGTCAGGTCGCAGACCAGGGTCTGGAAGTTCAGGAGCGCCTCGAGGCGGCCCTGGCTGATCTCGGGCTGGTAGGGCGAATAGGCGGTGTACCAGGCCGGGTTCTCGAAGATGTTGCGCTGGATCACCGGCGGCATCGTGGTGCCGTGGTAGCCCTGGCCGATCAGCGACACGAGGAGCCGGTTGCGGTCGGCGATGCCGCGCATGTGCTCGATGACCCGGCGCTCGGTCATGGCGACCCCGAAATCCAGACGCTCGGCCTGGCGGATGTCGGCCGGCAGGGTCTCGTCCATCAGGGCGTGCAGGCTTTCGGCGCCCACGACGCCGAGCATCGCGTCGATTTCCAGCGTCGTCGGGCCGATATGGCGGCGGTTGGCGAAGTCGTGGGGGTCGTAGCGGTCGGTGGTCATGGGGACCTCGGGTGTCCGAAGATATGGGGTGTGCCGGCGTGCCATCCCCCGCGAACGGGAGCGGGTTTCGCGCTACTTCGCGAAGTCCGCGTAGGCCGCCTCGTCCATCAGCCCATCGAGGCTGGCGGGATCGTCGAGGCGGATGCGGTAGAGCCAGCCGGCCCCCTGCGGATCGGCGGCCACGCTGGCGGGGTCGGCGACCGCCGCCGCGTTGACCTCGGTGACCTCGCCCGAGACCGGCGCGTAGACGTCCGAGGCCGCCTTCACGGACTCGACCACCGCCGCCGCCTCGCCCTTGGTGAGCTTGGCCCCGACCTTCGGCAGTTCGATGAAGACGAGGTCGCCAAGTTGCTCCGCGGCGTGGCTGGTGATGCCCACCGTGGCGACGTCGCCGGTGCAATCGAGCCACTCGTGCTCGTCCGTGAACTTCCGCATCGATCTCTCCTGAGTGTGGGAAACAGCCTGGGTGTGGAAAAACAGGTCCGGTCAGGCGCGCTTGAAGCCCGCCGGAACGAAGGGCAAAGCCGTCACCGCGAGGGCGAGGCGCTTGCCGCGCACCTCCGCGAACACGCGGGTGCCGGGCGCGGTGAGGGCGGCGGGCAGGTAGCCCATGGCGATGGGCGCCTGCAGGCTCGGCCCGAAGCCGCCGGAGGTGACGTGGCCGACGGGCTCGCCGGTCTCGTCGCCGAAGAGTTGTGCGCCGGCCCGCACGGGCGCCGGGCCCTCCGGGCGCAGGCCGACGCGTCGGCGCGCCGGGCCTTTCTCCAGGGCGTCGAGGATGCGCGCGGCGCCGGGAAATCCACCCGCCCGGGCGCCGCCGCGACGGCGAACGCGCGGGATCGCCCAGGACAGACCGGCCTCGACCGGGTCCGTGCTGGAATCGATGTCGTTGCCGTTCAGGCACAGGCCCGCTTCGAGGCGCAGGGAATCGCGGGCGCCGAGCCCGATCGGCCACACGGCGGGGTCGGCCAGCAGCGCCTCGGCCACGGCTTCGGCCCGGTCCTCCGGCACGGAGATCTCGAAGCCGTCCTCGCCCGTGTACCCGGAGCGTGTGACGAGGGCGGCGGTGCCGAGGAGGTCGAGGGCCCTCACGTCCATGAAGCGCATGGCCGAGACCTCGTGTGCCGAGACCTCGTGTGCCGAGCCCTCGGGTGACAAGCGCGCCAGGGCCGCCTCGGCGCCCGGCCCCTGAAGGGCGATGAGGGCGCGTGCCAGCACGGCGACGTCGCAGGTGTCCGACAGGTGGGCGCGCAGGTCGGCCTCGTCGGCGGCCTTGTTGGCGGCGTTGACCACGAGGAGGAGGCTGTCGCCGCAATGCGCGACCATGAGGTCGTCACGGATGCCGCCCGTCTCGTCGAGGAGCAAACCGTAGCGCTGGCGACCCGGCTTCAGGCCGAGCACGTCGATGGGCAGGAGGGTCTCCAACGCGCGCGCCGCGTCGGCGATGTCGCCCGAGCGCGGCGTGAGCCGGATCTGGCCCATATGCGACACGTCGAACAGGCCGGCCGCGGACCGCGTGTGCAGGTGTTCCTTGAGCAGGCCCGCCGGGTATTGCACCGGCATGGCGTAGCCCGCGAACGGGACCATCCGGGCCCCGTGGCGCAGGTGGAGCGCGTGCAGGGGCGTGCGGGCAACGTCCTGGGGGATGGGATCAGCGGACATCGGGTCACTCCACGACGAAAAGCCTCCGGAAGCTCGACTGAGCGTTTCCGGCTGCCCCCATCTGTCGCGGTTACCTGAGAGCTTCTCCCCAGGCGCCTGAGCGCCCGAAGATTTCTCCTTCGGTGGACGCCGTCAGGCGCCTCTCTCCAGATTGTCCGACGATACGGTGATTGTGCCTGAGAGTTTCCGGGGGTGGTTGCTCCGTCGGCGCCATGATCGAAGTCGATCGACCTGGGCTCTCCCGTATCGCCATTACTGACGGGTCCAAGGTTTCACATTGCACTGCGTCAGGCAAGGCGGTGCTGCCGGCCCGCGCGTTACGCTTGCGCCGATCCGTCATTCGGACCGTATTCCCGCGCGCTTCCCCTGGAACCCTCCGACTCGACAGGGATTCCTTGTCCATGCCGATCGCATCCGGGCACGACCTCGCCGGCCCCCGCCCCCGCCGGACCCGCTCCACGAAGGCCATTCCGGCGGAGATCGATCCCGCGCTGACCGACAAGGCGCTGGCGATCCATGCGCGCCTCTGCCCGGTCTACGGTTGCCCGATTCCCTACTTCCACAGCCTCGATCCCTTGAGCGAACTCGTCTCGTCGCTCCTCTCCCACCGGACCCGCAACGCCGAATCGGGCCGTGCCTTCAAGGCCCTGCGGGCGCACTACCCCGATTGGGAGGCGATGCTCACGGCCCCCGTCGGCGAGATCGAGGCGACGATCGCGGGCGTGACCTGGCCCGAACTGAAGGCGCCGCGGCTCCAGGCGATCCTCGCCACCGTGCGCGCGCGCCACGGCAGCCTCACCCTCGACTTCCTGCGCGACATGACGGTGGACGAGGCCAGGGCCTGGCTGGAAGCGATCCCGGGTGTGGGGCCGAAGACCAGTGCGGCGGTGCTCTCCTTCAGCGTCCTGCGGATGCCGGCCCTGCCGGTGGACAGCCACCACCACCGGGTGGCCCAGCGCACCGGATTGATCGGCCCCCGGATCGATGTCGGCCCGGCCCACCCGCTCCTGCGGGCACAGCTTCCGGCGGATTGGAGCGCGCAGGCCCTCTACGACAATCACGAGGTGCTGATGCTGCACGGGCAGCACGTCTGCCATCACCGCAATCCCGCCTGCGGGCGCTGCGTCCTCCTCGATCTCTGTCCCGAAGGCCAGGCACGCACGGGCGGAGGCGGGACGATCCGCGAGCCCTGACGGGTAAGTCTTGACCGGTCCCGGCGCGGCGTCCAGAAACCGGCGCTCGGCAGCGCGGCCCCGCGTTCTCCGCCGCCTCATCCCCATCCGCACGAGGACCCCGCGCGATGACCGCGTTCAAGGAACTGGTGTTCTCGGGCGTCCAGCCGACCGGGAACCTGCATCTCGGCAACTATCTCGGCGCCATCAAGCGCTTCGTCGAGATGCAGGCGCGCGACGCGCAGTGCCTGTACTGCGTGGTCGACATGCACGCGATCACCTTGTGGCAGGACCCGGCCGCGCTCAAAGGTCAGATCCGCGAGGTCACCGCCGCGTTCCTGGCCGCCGGCATCGATCCGAGGCGCTCGATCGTCTTCAACCAGTCCCAGGTGCCCCAGCACGCGGAGCTCGCCTGGATCTTCAACTGCGTCGCGCGGCTGGGCTGGCTCAACCGCATGACCCAGTTCAAGGACAAGGCCGGCAAGGACCGCGAGAACGCGAGCGTCGGGCTTTACGCCTACCCGGTGCTGATGGCTGCCGACATCCTGGCCTACCGGGCCACGCACGTGCCCGTGGGCGAGGACCAGAAGCAGCACCTCGAACTGACCCGCGACATCGCCCAGAAGTTCAACAACGACTTCTCGGAGTCGATCGCGGCCCACGGGCACGACGCGGGCGAAGGGTTCTTCCCCGTCACGGAGCCGCTGATCGGCGGCCCGGCCGCCCGGGTCATGTCGCTGCGCGACGGCACCAAGAAGATGTCGAAGTCGGACGCCTCCGACAATTCGCGCATCAACCTCACGGACGATGCCGATTCGATCGCCGCCAAGGTGCGCAAGGCTAAGACCGACCCGGACGCCCTCCCCTCCGAGGTCGCGGGGCTCGCCGGACGCCCCGAGGCGGACAACCTCGTGGGCATCTTCGCGGCCCTGAAGGACGTCTCGCGCGAGGACGTTCTGCGCGACTACGGCGGCGCACAGTTCTCGGCGTTCAAGGGGGCGCTCGTCGAACTCGCCGTCGAGACCCTGGCGCCGCTGGGATCCGAGATGAAGCGCCTGGTCGCCGATCCGGCCGAGATCGACGCGGTGCTGGCCGACGGCGCCGAGCGGGCCGAGGCCATCGCGGCCCCGACCCTCGATGCGGTGAAGGACATCGTCGGCTTCGTTCGGCGCGGGCCGCGCCTGCGGGCGGTCTGAGGCGACGCGCCCTCTCCCGCCGACGGGAGAGGGCGGCCGTGTGGCTTCAGCTTTCGCCGCGCGCGACCCGAGCCTCGTATTCCGGCAGTTCGAGCTGGCCTTCCTTCGCGACGCGGGCCTTGTCCTCGTCCGAGATCACGTCGCCCACCATGTCGAGGCGCTTCCACAGCGCCAGCGGGGTCTCCTTGTCGGGGGTCGGGACGTAGCGGTTCTGCGCCACCTTCTGGTACTTGTGGATGTAGCGCGGGCAGTTGACCCAGGCCTTGGTGACCTCGACGCGCACGAGGTACTTCGCCTCGGTGTACTCGGCCATCAGGGGGTCGTCGCGCAGCATCCGGGCATGACCCTGGACACGGACCCGGTGCGGGGTCTCGAAGTCGATGAACAGCAGGCCGACCTTGGATTGACCCTCGATGTTGCCCATCGAGTACCACATGCCGTTGCCGTCGAAGCCCGGGAATACGATCGTGTGGGAATCGAGCACCTTCACGAAGCCGGGGCTGCCGCCCTTGTAGGAGACGGTGGGCATGCCGTCGGGATCGACGGTGGACAGGAAGAACATGTCCCGGCTGCCGATGAAGGCCGCCTCGTCCGTGCCGACCTCGTCGTGGACCCAGCCGGTATCCAGGCGCTCGGCGAGCTTGACGGTCTTGTACTCCTCCTGCAGCGCGCGATGCGCGTCGTAGTAGAGCGATGCCATGGGTGTCCTCCGCGTTTCGGCCGCTCTTAACCGGGCGGCCGTTGGCCGGGATGATTGCCGGGTTTCACGAAGATCACAACGGGGGACCTTCCCTTCCCCGCTGTGGGAGAGGGTTCGCACGCACGAAAAAGCCGACCCCGCTTTCGCAGGGCCGGCTTCGTCCGTCACGGGCAGCCGGGCTATGCCCGGCCGAATTCCCAAAAGCTGAGTTCGCGGATCAGTTCTTGGACTTGTCGACGAGGGCCTTCTCGGAGATCCACGGCATCATGCCGCGCAGCTTGGCGCCGACTTCCTCGATGGGATGGGCGGCGAGCTTGGCGCGCGTGGCCTTGAACGAGGTCTGGCCGACCTTGTTCTCGAGCATCCAGTCGCGGGTGAACTTGCCCGACTGGATGTCGTTGAGGACGCGCTTCATCTCGGCCTTGGTCTCGGGCGTCACGATGCGCGGGCCGGTGACGTATTCGCCGTACTCGGCGGTGTTCGAGATCGAGTAGTTCATGTTGGCGATGCCGCCCTCGTAGATGAGGTCGACGATGAGCTTCACCTCGTGGAGACACTCGAAATACGCCATCTCGGGAGCGTAGCCGCCCTCGACCAGGGTCTCGAAGCCGGCCTTGATCAGCTCGACGAGGCCGCCGCAGAGCACGGCCTGCTCGCCGAACAGATCCGTCTCGCACTCTTCCTTGAAGGTGGTCTCGATGATGCCGGCCCGGCCACCACCGTTCGCCGAAGCGTAGGACAGGCCGAGATCGTGGGCGTTGCCGGAGGCGTCCTGCGCGATGGCGATCAGGGTCGGCACGCCGCCGCCCTTGAGGTACTCGCCGCGCACGGTGTGGCCCGGGCCTTTCGGAGCGACCATGAGCACGTCGAGATCCTTGCGGGGCTCGATGAGATTGAAGTGCACGTTGAGGCCGTGGGCGAACAGGAGGGCGGCGCCCTGCTTCATGTTGCCTTCGAGCGACTCCTTGTAGATGTCGCCCTGCAACTCGTCGGGGGTCAGCATCATGACGACATCGGCCTGCTTGGCGGCGTCGGCCACGTTCATCACCTTGAAGCCCTCGTGCTCCGCCTTCTTGGCGGTGGCCGAGCCTTCGCGGAGCGCGATGACGATGTCCTTGACGCCCGAATCGCGGAGGTTCAGCGCGTGGGCATGGCCCTGGCTGCCGTAGCCGACGATGACGACCTTCTTGCCCTTGATCAGGTTGAGGTCGGCGTCACGATCGTAATAGACCCGCATGGCGGTACCTTCTCTTTTCTCTCGATTTGGCATGAGTGCGCTCCGGCGCCCTCATCTGAAACGACATCCGCGCGGCCGTGCGATCCGCGCAGCTTTTAGCGAGGCGATCCCCTTGACGGAAGGGGAATTGTCGCATGCCCGGTGCTTTGCCGGATGTCTTCGGTCGTCAGGCAGCTTCAGGCCGGCAAAGTCAGCCCTTCGCGGGCGAAGACCGCACGCACGGCGGGCCGCTCGGCCATGGCCCGGGCGTGGGTGGTCCAGGCGGGGAAGCGCTCCGCCATGTCGAAGCCCAGGGCCGGGCCGCGGCCCCAGGTCCAGAACAGCAGCAGGTACGGATCGGCGATCGTGTAGGCGTCGCCGACGGCCCAGCCGCCGTTGGAGAGTTTGACTTCCGTCATGGTGAAGAGGTCGCCACAGGTCTCCGCACCCTTGGCCTGGATGCCCGGAAAGGCTGATTCGTCGCCGGTATAGCGTTCAGCCCGGCGGATATGCGCGTAGGCGATGTGGTGGCCGGTGGACAGCCAGCCGAGCCACTCGTCGACCCGGGCCTGGTCGCGCGGTGCCTGTGGCCACAGGCCGGCTTCCGGATGCGTGCGGGCGATGTGGCGCAGGATGGCGGTGTTCTCGGTCAGCACCCAGTCGCCCTCCACGAGGGCCGGCACCCGGCCGCGCTCATTGACGGCGAGGTATGCGGCCGCGCGCTGGTCACCCTTGGCGAGATCGAGTCGCATGGTCTCGTAGGGCGCGCCGGTTTCTTCGAGAGCGATGTGGGAGGCCAGCGAGCAGGCGCCGGGGGCGTAGTAGAGCGTGGTCATGACGTCCTTCCAGGCTGGTTCAATCGGCTTCCAGGCCGAGCAGCGCAACGGGTCTGTCCCTATCTTAGGTCAGCGTATTCTCTGGCACGTGGCCCATAGGGCGCGAGAATACGCTTCCGCCGGTCGACTGACCGAACCAGGGCCGTCAGACCGGCTCGTCCTCGCTGAGACGAGCGGGAAGCCTCGCTCTTCTCGGCCACGGATCGCGATTTCGGGCGATCGGACAAACGGTCCCTCGCTCGGTCACGGCATCCATTACAGAGGCTGAGACGAGGAGGGCGGGCCCGATACCATCCCGCTCGGTGCCACCCACCGGCGGGACATCGACGAGAACGAAATTACCGGCGCGGAAGACACCCCCGGTGTGGGTCGTCGTCACTGACGGTTTCCGAGCCGCGATCCGGACCCCTTTGCATGGTTTACGGCTCGTGGTGAGGGCCGAGGCGCTTCGCGTCCGCCCCTCTTTCGACAAGCGTGATGGATCGAACACGCCGCTCGACCTCGACGGATCATCCGTCGGCGAACCCGTGCTTCGTCCCGATCACGGCGGGGACACAGATGACGAGGTCGCCGCCGAATCGCGTCGGCTTCGCTTCCATCGCTCGATCCCCATTCCCATGGTCGCCGTGGCACGGACTGCCATGCCCGATCTACATCGCCTCCGCGCCGCGCCCCATGGCGGCAATCCCGGTCCGGGAAATCTCGACGAGGCCGATGACCGTCATCAGGCCGATGAAGCGGTCGATCTCCTCCGTCGTGCCGGTGACTTCGAACACGAAGGAGTTCAGGGTCGCGTCCAGGGTCTTGGCGCCGAAGGCGGCCGCGAGGGTGAGCGATTCGGTGCGGTGCTCGCCGGTGCCCGCCACCTTGACGAGGCAGAGTTCGCGCTCGAGGG
>NZ_JAQGKL010000183.1 GCF_028290105.1 Methylobacterium sp. | reverse complement strand
GGATCGAGCCGGCGCAGCTCCGCCAGCATGTCGACGAGGTCCTCGTCGTCGACGCCGCAGAGACGGCGCAGCGAAGCGAAGTCGCGCTTGGCCACGAGGTCGAGACGGGAGACCAGCGCCTGCATGGCGGGGTCGAACCGGTCGCGGTCGCGCAGCTGCAGGGCGAGGCATTCGGCGAGATCCCGGGCGGCGATGCCGGCGGGCTCGAAGCTCTGGACGAGCTTCAGCACCCGGGCGACCCGGTCGAGGGACGCGCCGAGGCGCTCGGCGACGTCGTCGATGGATTCGCGCAGGTAGCCGGCATCGTCGACGGCGTCGATGAGGAAGCCGCCGATCAGGCGGTCGGTGGGATCGCGGGTGGCGAGATCGAGCTGCGCACCGAGGTGCTCGCGCAGCGAGATCTCGGAGGTCAGGGTCGCCTCGAAATCGGGGGCCTCGCCGTCGAAGCTGCCGCCGGTGTTGCCGTAGGGTGCCGGCGTCAGCGAGAGCATGTCGCCGGAGGCCGCCTCGCGGGCATGGGTCGGATTCTCGTCCGAGAAGACGTTGTCGAGGCGGGTGTCGAGGGCGCTCTCCATGTCGGCGCCGCTGGTCGTCAGGGTTGTGGCGATCCAGGGCTCCTCGGCCCCGTCGTAGTCGCCGCCCTCCGCATCGCCGTCCCGGTCCACGGAGGATTCCGACGGCACTTCGGCGGGCGCCCGCTCGGTCTCGACCTCGCCCTCCACGCGCTCCAGCAGCGGATTGCGCTCGAGTTCGGCGTCGACATAGGCTGCGAGATCGAGTTGCGAGAGCTGGAGGAGCTTGATTGCCTGGAGGAGCTGAGGCGTCATCACCAGGGCTTGGCCCTGGCGCATTTCCAGCCGTTGCAGCAGACTCATGGTGTTGCCCCGATGCAGAGTCCCTACCTTTGCCCGGCAGCGCACGTCGCCGTGGGCCGAACTCCGGCACAAATCTTGCTTCTTCTTCGCTGTTCCCAGGTCTAGCGCCAACCGGGCCGCGCGTCAAAGCGGGAAGGCGCGCGTTTGCACATAAATTGGGCATGGAGCCATTGCATCACGGATGTGCATCGACTCTGCCTGGCTATGCATCACACAGCCGGCACTAACAAAAGCTTGTCGGATCAGGAGAATTTCGGCTCACGCCCACCGCGACGGCTGCGGCGCCGCATGTCCGGCACGGCCCAAATTTTTTCCGGCGGTCGCAGTGCGGCGTCCGGCTACAACCGGAAATCTTCACCGAGATAGAGCCGGCGCGCCTCCGGATTGGCCACGATCTCCTCGGGCGTCCCTTCCGTGAGAATGCGGCCCGAATGGGCGATGTAGGCGCGGTCGATCAGCCCGAGGGTTTCGCGCACGTTGTGGTCGGTGATGAGCACGCCGATGCCGCGCTGCTTCAGGTGCTTGACCAGATCCTGGATGTCGCCCACCGCGATGGGGTCGATGCCCGCGAAGGGCTCGTCGAGGAGCATGAAGCTCGGCGAGGACGCCAGTGCCCGCGCGATCTCGCAGCGCCGGCGCTCGCCGCCCGAGAGGGCGATGGCGGGCGACTTGCGCAGGCGGGCGATGTCGAACTCCTCCAGCAGCGATTCGAGCTTGCGCGCGCGCTCCTTGCGGTCGGGCTCGGCCACTTCGAGCACCGCGCGGATGTTGTCCTCCACCGTGAGGCCCCGGAAGATCGAGGCCTCCTGGGGCAGGTAGCCGATGCCGAGGCGGGCGCGCTGGTACATCGGCAACTGGGTGATCGGCAGGCCATCGAGGGTGATGGTGCCGCGGTCCGCCGTGACGAGGCCGGTGATCATGTAGAAGATCGTGGTCTTGCCGGCGCCGTTGGGGCCGAGCAGGCCCACCGCCTCGCCGCTGCGCACGGTCAGGCCCGCCTCATGGACGACCGTGCGGGCGCCGTAGCTCTTGCGCAGGCCGCGCACGCAGAGGATGCCGGGTCCGCCGCCCTCGTCCGCGATGGCCGCCGCCTCGGCTTCGCGCCGTCGCTTCGCACCGCCGAACAGGCGACCCAGGAGGGAGGGCGCGCGCACGTGGCCAGGACCTTCCGAGGAGCGCTCCGCCAGGACGGGCGCCAGGGGCGCGGCGCTCAATTCGTCTGGGTCCGGATGGTCTGAGGCTGGGCCTTGCCGGCGGGCTTCTCGGCTGCGGCCTCGGCGGGCTTGTCGGAAGCGGGTTTGGCCGCCGCCCGGGCCGCGGCGGGCGGCTGCGCGCAGCCCTTGCCCTTGGCCCCGTCCTCCTTCTGCGGCACGAACAGGGCGGAGACGCGCCCGCCCGCAACCGGGTCCATGTTCGCCCGGCCGGTATTCATGTCGTAGACGAGGCGCGAGCCCCGGGTGACGTTCTGGCACTGGCTCAGCACCACGTTGCCGGTGACCACGATGCGCTTGGCCTCCTGGTCGAACACGGCGTTGTCGCCGGTGGCGACCTGGTCCTTCTGCACCACGGTGACGGGACCGGCGCATTCGACGCGCTGGATGCCGTTCTCGCTCAGGCCTGCGGCGCGCTCGGCCTGGCTGGCGGAGTCGGCGTTCCCGTCCGCCCCTTCCTTCTTGTCCTTGCCGCGCTTGTAGCGGACCGTCATGGTGGAGCAGCGGATGGTGCTGTCGCCCTGCACGGCCACGACGTTGCCGGCGAAGATCGCCTTGTTCTCGCGGTCGAACACGTCGAGCCGGTCGGCGTCGATCTTGATCGGCTCCTTGCCGCCGCCCCCGAGATTGCCGAGGCCCGAGGCCGCCTTCTCCTTGCGCGGGGCAGCCGGAGCGGTCTGCGCGTCGGCGGAGGACATGAGGCTGGCGAGCGCGAGGCCGGCGAGGCCCCAGCGCGCCCACGTGGGGAAGCGGTTCACCGACGGCGCTCCCCGTCATCCGGCTCGGCCGAGGTCGTGCGGATGCGCGCCGGCTTGTCGCCCAGGGCCGCGACCGGGGCGGCATCGGACTTCGAATCCGTCCGCGAATCCGATTTGGCCTCCGACTTGTCCCGTGCGTGCAGGACCGTGTGGACGTTGCCGACGAAGGAGATGACGTGGCCGCTGTCGACGACATCGAGGGTGTCGGCCACGATGGTCCCGCTCGGGACCGTGACGGTCACGGTCTCGTTCGACTTGACGCTGCCGGCCTTGAAATCCACCGCCGCCGATTTCAGGCGGACTTCCTCGTCCTTGTCGGTCCAGAGGCGGATGTCGCGCTCCAGGGTCATGGATTCGCGGCTGGAATCGAACACCCCGGCGGCGGCTTCGAGGTGGATCAGGCCGCCCTTGTCATCGGTGTTGAGGTGGCCCTTCATCGCCTGAAGTTCGATCACGCTCGGCTTGCGCACGTCCTGAAAGGCGGCGGTGGCGGTGACCTCGTAGCCCCGGTCGCCCTTGCGGAAACCCGACAGGCGCGGGCTCTCCATCTTCACCCGGGTGCCCGACAGGCTCACCGGCCCCATCGAGACGTCCGGCAGGCTGACTCCGAAGGGGTTGAACACGGTAATGGCCAGCAGTGCCGCGACCGCCGTCCCGGCCGCCAGCGGGATCACGCGGCGCAGGGTGCGGACATGGGCGCTGTGGCTGCGGGCCCGCGCATGGGCCCGTGTGCGACGCGCATCGACGCGGCCATCGCTCATCTGCCCCGTCTCGACGACCGCGCCCACGTGCATGACTTTCCCAAACATCGCGCCCAGAACCGCGCACGACCCGTCACGGTGGACCGCCGGATGCCCGGGGGCGATGGCGAAGTTATGACGGCAAGCTTGAGAAAGCTTCAAGCGCCCCGCCGCGCAGGTCGCCGGAATGATCCCCCGCCGGCAAGGGCGATGTGCGCCGGCGCACGATTGCGGGCGCGGCGGCGGGCGCCCCGGCCCGACGTTATGCCCGGTCTGTTGCCCGATCGTTTCGCATGACCGGGTCGGCGCGAGGCAAGATCGGGCTCCGTGTCAGGAATGCGCGAAGATGTCGGTCTCGGGCCAGCCGGCAAGGTCGAGTCGGGCCCGGGTCGGCAGGAACGCGAAGCAGTCCCGGGCCATGTCGGTCCGGCCTTCCCGCGCCAGCATCGCGTCGAGGCGGTCGCGCGCGGCGTGCAGGTAGAGGACGTCGGAGGCCGCGTAGTCGACCTGGGCCTGGCTCAGGGATTCGGCACCCCAATCGGAGGATTGCTGCTGCTTGGAGAGATCGACGCCCACGAGTTCGCGGACCACGTCCTTGAGACCGTGCCGGTCGGTGTAGGTGCGGGCCAGCTTCGAGGCGACCTTGGTGCAGTAGACCGGTGCCGGCATGACGCCGAGCGCCCGGAACAGCACCGCGAGATCGAAGCGCGCGAAGTGGAAGATTTTCAGCGTGTCCGGATCGGCGAGGACGCGTGCGAGCGTCTCGGGCGCCGGGCCGCCGGGGACGATCTGCACCACGTCGGCGCTGCCGTCGCCACGCGAGATCTGCACCACGCAGAGCCGGTCCCGGTGCGGGTTCAGCCCCAGCGTCTCGGTGTCGATGGCGATGGCAGGTCCGGCGACGTAATCGGCCGGCAGGTCGCCGCGATGCAGGCGGATGACGGGAGGGGACGGCATGGGGAAAAGCGTTCCGTGCTCGGGTTTTCCATGGCGGGCCAAAGGACTTCGACGGCGGGCCAAGGGAACCGAAACATTCGAGGGATATCGCGTGCGCCCCCGGCGCGTATCATCCGCCCCCCGCCCCGACAAGGGCGGCGGGACGCGGCGCGCGGTCCCGACGGTGGCGCGCCGCGTCGGACATCACTTCTGCTTGGCGATGACCTTGTCCTTGATGCCGTCATAGGCGTTTTGCGGAATGATCTTCTTGGTGATCAACTCGTCCTTGCCCCGGTAGGGCCGGCCCTTGATGATGGCCGCGGCGCGTGCCGCGCCGATGCCCGGCAGCGCGTCGAGTTCGGCGGCGCTGGCGCTGTTGATGTCGGTCAGGGCGCCCTTGTGCGCGGCGGCCGGGCTCTCGACCGTGGGCGCCTTCGGCGGCGTCGGGCTGGTCGGGGCGGGCATCGCCGGAGCCGGGACGGGCTTCGTGGTGGGGGTCGCGGGGCTCGGCGCCTGTGCCAGCGCGGGGGCGGCGGCAAGGCAGGTCAGCACGGTCATCGTGCGCAGAAGGGAAGAGATCATGGGAAACTCCCGGGGTCGGTGACGCGATCGCGATGCCGCGCCAGCCCCAGGAACCTAGGGCGCCGCGTTTGAACCGCCGCTTAACGCCGCGTTGCGGCGCTCGTCATCTGGCGGTGGAACGCCGCTGTCTGGCGGATACTGGTCCGACTGAAATGTCGGCTCATTGAGATTCCCGGTAGACGGACGGGCGCGGGCGCAGGGTTTTGGCCAGGGCGTCGGCACGGCCCGCGTCGATCGCCCCTAGCCAGGGTGGCGACGCGCGGTTATAAGGCCGGCCTCGAATCTCCGTTTGAACACGGTGCCGAGGCGATCCTCCCGAACCGGGGGGAGCCGCCCAGGCGCCCTTTTTGCCATCGACAGGATCCTCCCATGGCCGTTCCGAAGCGAAAGACCTCCCCCTCGCGTCGCGGCATGCGCCGCTCCGCCGACGCCCTCAAGACCTCGGCCTATGTCACCGACAAGGATTCGGGCGAACTGCGCCGTCCCCACCACATCGACCTGAAGACCGGCATGTACCGTGGCCGTCAGGTCCTGAAGGTGAAGTCGGCCGAGGCGTAAGCCCGTCGGGGCTGCCGCGAGGCAGCCCGCCGAGATCCTGTCGACGCGTTCGATCAAGAGCCGAGGCCCGCATCCGCGAGCCTGGCTTTTCGCATGCGTGGAACAGCGGCGAACGGGTTCAGGCGCGGCGGGCGGTCTCGGCGTAGCGCGCGGCGGCCGAGAGGGTCCGCTCGCTGCGTGACGGGCGGAGCGTCGGCTCGGCGCTGACGAGCAATTGCGCGAGGAATCCGGCGAGCGGCCGATTCGGCACCGGGCGCAGGCCGCTGGAGGCGCCACCTGGAATCAGCACGAGGTCCCGGCGGCGCGCAGGCCCCGCATCGGCCGTCAGGTCCGCCTCGGGGGGCTTCATCGCATCCGTCCCGGCGCCCGAAGCGGCGCATGGGAACAGAATTGGATGCCGTTAAGGAAACGTCAACCTTTCGTCAGGAAGACCCGCACGGAAAGGTTACCGGGAAAGCCTACTTCTTCGCCAGGTCCTCGAGGCGCGACTGCATCTC
Organism: Methylobacterium sp.; assembly: GCF_028290105.1. GTDB lineage: Bacteria > Pseudomonadota > Alphaproteobacteria > Rhizobiales > Beijerinckiaceae > Methylobacterium. The sequence continues at coordinate 2,737 of NZ_JAQGKL010000183.1, read as the reverse complement.
GGCCATCTGGCGCTTGAGGTCGTCGAGGTCGGTGCCGCCCGCTGCCGGGGACGGGACCGGAACGCCCGCGCCGGACTTGCCGGCCGAGGACGGGTGGCTGCCCATGGCGGAGAGCGGCCCTGTGCCGAAGGTGGTGAACATCTTCATGGCGTCGCCGAAGAAGCTCATGTTGGCGCGGACCTGCTCCTCCATCGCGCTCTGGAAAGCCGTCGGCGCGAAGCTCTGGGTCATCTTCTCGCGCAGGCCTTCCTGGTCCCGGGCGAAGTTCGCCATCGAGAATTCGAGGAAGCTCGGCACCATGGTGCGCATGCTGTCGCCGTAGAAGCGGATGAGCTGGCGCAGGAAGGCGACCGGCAGGAGGTTGTCGTCCCCGGCCTTGTTCTCCTGCTCGAAGATGATCTGCGTCAGCACCGAACGGGTAATGTCGTCGCCCGAGCGTGCGTCGTAGACGAGGAAATCCTCACCGTTCTGCACCATGGTCGACAGGTCCTCGAGGGTGACGTAGGTCGACGTCCCGGTGTGATAGAGGCGCCGGTTGGCGTACTTTTTGATGACGGTGTGATTGGACTTGCCGTTATCCGCCATCTTTGGGGGCCTCTCCCAACACGTTCCCACCTACGCGCACTCGTCTCGAAAACGCCCAGGACCGCTGCCCGATTTCGCGGCGCACAAGTTCATCTTAAGGCGTTCGCGTGCCGACGAAAACAGCAATTTATCGCCCATCCCGCGGAATACCACGCAACGACGCTCCCGCTGTCATGGTGCAACCCTCAAACAACCCTTGGATGCCTTGACTTCGCGGGGTCGACGGCTTTCATCCGAAGGAACGGCACAAAGGCGCCCACGCTCGACCCGATCGAGCGTCAAGGGAGCGCCTGGCCGGCATGAGGAGAACGTCACCATGGCAGCAGAAGACATCGTCATCGTCGGCGCGGCGCGCACCGCCGTGGGTTCGTTCGGCGGGGTGTTCAACACCGTGCCCGCGCACGACCTCGGCGCCGTGGCGATCAAGGCCGCCCTCGAGCGCGCCGGCGTGCCGGCCGACGACGTGGACGAGGTGATCTTCGGCCAGGTGCTCACCGCCGGCGCCGGCCAGAACCCCGCCCGCCAGGCCGCGATCAAGGCCGGCATCCCCGAGAAGGCCACCGCCTGGGGCGTCAACCAGGTCTGCGGTTCGGGTCTGCGCACCGTCGCCATCGGCATGCAGCAGATCGCCAACGGCGACGCCACCGTCATCGTGGCCGGCGGCCAGGAATCCATGTCGCTCTCTCCCCACGCGCAGTACCTACGCGGCGGCCAGAAGATGGGCGACGTCAAGCTCGTCGACACCATGATCAAGGACGGCCTCTGGGACGCCTTCAACGGCTACCACATGGGCACGACCGCCGAGAACGTGGCCCAGGCCTTCCAGCTCACCCGCGAGGAGCAGGACGCCTTCGCGACGAAGTCGCAGAACAAGGCCGAGGCCGCCCGCAAGGAAGGCCGGTTCAAGGACGAGATCTGCCCCGTCACCGTGCCGGGCCGCAAGGGCGACACCATCGTCGACACCGACGAGTACATCCGCGACGGCGCCACCGTCGAGGCGATGGCCAAGCTCAAGCCCGCCTTCTCGAAGGACGGAACCGTGACGGCCGCCAACGCCTCGGGCCTCAACGACGGTGCCGCCGCCATCGTGCTGATGTCGGCGTCCGAAGCCGAGCGCCGGGGCATCAAGCCGCTGGCCCGCATCGTCTCCTGGGCCACCGCCGGCGTCGACCCGAAGGTGATGGGCACGGGCCCGATCCCGGCCTCCCGCAAGGCCCTGGACAAGGCCGGCTGGAAGGCCTCCGACCTCGACCTGATCGAGGCCAACGAGGCCTTCGCGGCCCAGGCGCTCGCGGTGAACAAGGACATGGGCTGGGACACCGACAAGGTGAACGTCAATGGCGGCGCCATCGCCATCGGCCACCCGATCGGCGCGTCCGGCGCCCGCGTCCTCGTCACCCTCCTGCACGAACTGAAGCGTCGCGACGCCAAGAAGGGTCTCGCCACCCTGTGCATCGGCGGCGGCATGGGCGTCGCCCTCTGCGTCGAGCGCGTCTGATCCGAGACCGAGCGGCGCCCCGGAATTCCCACGGCCACGAATTCCTGCATGAATTCTTGAGGGCGCCGCAAATTTAAATCGGTCGCGCACCGGCGGGGAGACCCGTAAAGCCGCGCGATCGAACCTATAGAACCACACAAGACCAAATCACAAAAAACCAAGACTTTCGGAGGAAACCATGGCTCAGGAACGCGTCGCACTCGTCACCGGTGGCACACGCGGCATCGGCGCCGCCATTTCGCAGGGCCTCAAGGCCAAGGGCTACAAGGTCGCGGCCAATTACGGCGGCAACGACGAGGCCGCCAACGCCTTCAAGGCCGAGACCGGCATTCCCGTCTTCAAGTTCGACGTCGGCGACTACGCCGCCTGCGAGGCCGGCATCAAGGCCGTCGAGGCCGAGGTCGGCCCCATCGACGTCCTGGTGAACAACGCCGGCATCACCCGCGACGGCGCCTTCCACAAGATGAGCTTCGACAAGTGGCAGGCGGTCATCAAGACCAACCTCGACTCGATGTTCACCTGCACCCGTCCCGTCATCGAGGGCATGCGCACGCGCGGGTTCGGCCGGATCATCCTGATCTCGTCGATCAACGGCCAGAAGGGCCAGGCCGGCCAGACCAACTATTCGGCCGCCAAGGCCGGCGTGATCGGTTT
>NZ_JAQGKL010000170.1 GCF_028290105.1 Methylobacterium sp. | reverse complement strand
CTCACGTTCCGATCGCGGGCGCTCGCATCCTCGTGCGTGCGCTCACCGCCGGCTTCGATCGGCTGACCGGTCCCGTCGGTCGCATGAGCGACCGGATCGAAGCCCACCTGCTCGAGCGGACCCGGCTCCTCAGAGCCTTTTACGCGGATCCGTCCCACCGGCAGGCCGCGCCGCTCCCGTATCTCGACGCACCCCTCGACCTGGCGCTGCGCGGCGGCATCCGGGAAACCGCCTGACACCGTTGTCGGGTGCGGCCCCGCGCAGCGCGGCCCTCATCCGACTTCGCGCCCCTCCGCCCTCGGCAGGCTCTTGGCCGCGTGCTCCATCGCGTCGAACAACTTCTCGAGGTCCGGGCCTTCCAGGCAGTGGAAGCCGAGGGTGCGGCTCAAGAGCAGGCCGAGGGTGGCGAAGGTCAGCATCGCCCCGGCGCCCGGGCAGCAGGCCACGTCCTCCATCTGGGCGAGGCGCTGCTTGAGGAAGGCGTTGAAGCCGGCGAACGCCTCCGGGTTCTCGGCGGAGGCCAGCAGCAGCGCGCGGGGAAAGCCGTCCTCGTCGGCATAGACCTGCCTGGCATGCGCGATCAGCGCCAGGGGGAGGGCGGCCGGGCCCGGTCCCTGCTCCGCCTCGTGGGTCGCCACGCTCTCGCGGATCTCCCGCAGCTTGCGCTCGGCCAGGGCCGAGATCAGCGCATCTTTCGAGGCGTAGTGGTGGAGGACGCCCCCCTTGCTGAGCGTGGCTTCCGCCGCCACGGCGTCGATGGTGAGCGTGCGCGTCCCCATCCGCCGGATCAGGCGCTCGGCGGCGTCGAGGATGACCATCGGCCGGTCTTCGCGGCGGGTGCGCGCCTTTGTCATCGGTCTTCCAGCGGAACGGGGAGGGGGCCGATCCCCGGCCCGCATCGCCGAGAGAATCGGATTCATCAAGGACTTAACCGCGAACGCAAGCCTTACTCCGGAACGCGGAACCGGAGAAGTCGACCCGTCCGGAAAAGAAACCGTCTGGACGGTCGGTAAGATAGCCGATAAGGCTGCCCGCCGATAGGGTGCGTCGAGGCTCGGGGACGCGATGATGGTTTGGATGCCTGTTCTGCGGCGTGGAGGCGGGGTCGCGGCGCTGTGTGCCGCCCTCACGACCGTTGTCGCGCCGGCCCTGGCTGCCGGCGATGCGGCGCCCGTGAAGGCCCGGACGCCCGCCCTGGCCCTCGTACGCACGGTGATCGCGAAGCCCAGCACCATCGCGTCCGACCTGATCTTCACCGGCGACATCCAGGCCCAGTCGCAGGTCAACGTCTCCTTCCGCACCAACGGCAAGATCGCCAAGCGCCTCGTCGAGGTGGGGGACCATGTCGGCGCCGACCAGGTGCTGGCCAAGCTCGATCCGCAGGAACAGCGGGCCAACCTCAACAACGCCCAGGCCGCGCTCGCATCGGCGGAGGCGCTGCTGACCCAGGCCAAGCTCAGCTTCAAGCGCCAGGAGCAGTTGCTCGCCAGCGGCTACACCACGCGACCGAGCTACGACGACGCCGAGCAGCAGTTGCGCACCACGCAGGCCTCGGTGGATTCGGCCAAAGCCGCGCTCGGCACCGCCGAGGAGCAGTTCTCCTACACGGACCTGAAGGCGGGCGTCGACGGCATCGTGCTGAGCCGGACCTTCGAGGTGGGCCAGGTCGTGCAGGCCGGCCAGACCGTGCTGGCCATGGCGCAGGATGGGCCGCGCGACGCGGTGTTCAACATCTTTGAGGCTGTGCTGGCCGCCCCACCCGAGAGCAAGACCGTCGAGGTCACCCTCCAGGCCGATCCGCGCATCCGGACGGTGGGGCGCGTGCGCGAGATCTCGCCCAGCGTCGATCCGGCCTCCGGCACCGTGCGGGTCAAGGTCGGGTTGGAAGAGACGCCCAAAGCCATGAGCCTCGGCGCGGTGGTGATCGGCACCGGCAAGTTCCGGTCCCGGCCGGCGATCGTGCTGCCTTGGTCCGCCCTCTACCGCTGGGAGAACGGCCCCGCCGTTTGGGTGCGCGACACGGTCAACGGCACCGTCGCGCCGCGGCCCGTGGTGATCGAGCGCTACGGCCCGAACACCATCGCGCTGAAGGGCGGCGTCGAATCCGGCGAGGAGGTCGTCATCGCGGGAATTCAGCTGCTCCGGCCCGGCCAGAACGTCGCCGTCGCCGAGACCGTGGAGGCGACGCGATGATCCGCCCAGGCTTCGGCGCCCTCGCGCTCGCGGCACTCCTCGGCGCCTGCCAAGCGGCGGAGGAGGCGCCCGCCCCGCCGCCCGTGCGGCCGGTGCTTTACCGCGTGGTCAAGCCCGTGGAATCCCGGGTCTTCGGGCCCTTCGCGGGCGTGGTCGCACCGCGCTACCAGTCGGAGATCGGCTTCCAGATCGCCGGGCGCATGGTCGCCCGCGACGTCACCGTGGGCGACATCGTGCAGAAGGGGCAGCGGATCGCCGCCCTCGACCCCGTGGTGCCGCGCTTTGCCCTGACTCGGGCCGAGGCGGATCTCTCCGACGCCAAGGCGCAGGCCGAGAACGCCAACGCCACGGAGATCCGCCGCCGCCGCCTGCTCGCGGGCGGCAACGTCACCCAGGCCCAGCTCGACACGGCGGTGGCGAGCCGCGACACCGCCCAGGCCCGCCTCGCCCAGGCCGAGGCCAACCTGCAGAAGGCGCGCGATCAGATCGGCTACACAGAACTCCACGCGGATTTCGACGGTGTGGTCACGGTCCGCAGCGCCGAGGTCGGACAGGTGCTCAGCGCCGGCCAGGCCGTCGCGACGCTGGCCCGACCCGAGGAACGCGAGGCGGTGGTCGACATCCCCGAGGAACTCGTCGGCACCATGCCGACCGACGCCGAGTTCACCGTGGCCCTCCAGAGTGCCCCGGACGTCACCGCCACCGCGCGGGTGCGCGAGACCGCGCCCTTCGCCGACCCGGTCACCCGCACGCGGCGCATCCGGATGACCCTGCTGAAGCCCTCGGACGCCTTTCGCCTCGGCTCGACCCTGACCGTGACCCTGTCGCGCACGGAATCGCCGCACGTGGAGCTTCCCGCCGACGTGGTGCTGAGCCAGGACGGCCGCGACGCCGTCTGGCTGGTCGCAGCCGACGATCGCAGCGTTCTCAGGCAACCCGTCACCGTCACCCGCCGCGAGGGGAATCGCGCCCTCATCGGTGGCGGCCTCAAGGCCGGGGACCGCGTGGTCGTGGCCGGCATCCATTCCCTGCAGGAGGGACAGGCCGTGCGCCTGTCCGACAAGGCGCCGTGAGGCCCGTCCCCGGCCGTCCCGAGATCCATCGCCACCCCCGCGAGGCGAGAGCAAACCCGTGAAGTCCTTCAATCTGTCCGAATGGGCGCTGGAGCACCGCTCCTTCGTCTGGTTCCTGATGCTGATCTCGGTGGTGGCCGGGTTCCTGGCCTACCAGAAGCTCGGCCGCGAGGAGGATCCGCCCTTCGCGATCAAGACCATGATCGTGCAGGCGCGCTGGCCGGGCGCCACCATCGGCGACACCCTCGACCAGGTCACCGAGCGGATCGAGAAGGAATTGCAGCAGATCGACGCCGTCGACTTCAGCCGCAGCTACACCACGCCGGGCCAGGCCACCGTGTTCGTGCAGTTGCGCGAGACCACGCCGCCGAAAACCATCCCGGCGATCTTCTACCAGGTGCGCAAGCGCATCGGCGACATCCAGGGCACGTTCCCGCAGGGCCTGCAGGGGCCGTTCTTCAACGACGAGTTCGGCGACGTGTTCGGCAACGTCTACGCGTTCACCGCAGACGGCGTGACCCACCGCCAGTTGCGCGACTACGTCGAGCGGGTCCGCGCCGAGGTGAAGAAGGTACCGTCCGCGGGCAAGATGCAGCTCCTCGGGGCGCAGGACGAGGTGATCTACCTCGATTTCTCCACCCGCAAGCTCGCGGGCCTCGGCCTCGACACCAATTCTGTGATCAAGACCCTGCAATCGCAGAACGCCATCACGCCCTCGGGCGTGATCCAGGCGGGGCCGGAGCGTGTCTCCGTCCGCGTCGGCGGGCAGTTCGTCTCGGAGGAGAGCCTGCGCGCGGTGAATTTGCGGGTGAACGACCGCTTCTTCCGGCTCTCCGATGTGGCCGAGATCTCGCGCGGCTTCACCGATCCGCCCACCGATCTGTTCCGCTTCAACGGCCAGCCGGCGATCGGCCTCGCCATCGCCATGCAGCCTTCGGGCAACCTGCTGACCTTCGGCCACGACCTGAAGGAGCGGATGCGCAAGCTCGAGGGCGAATTGCCCGTGGGCGTCGGCATCCACCTCGTCTCGGATCAGCCCAAGATCGTGGAGGAGGCCGTGGGCGGCTTCACCAAGGCCCTCGTCGAGGCCGTGGTGATCGTGCTCGCGGTGAGCTTCATTTCGCTCGGCTGGCGCGCCGGCCTCGTGGTCTCGCTCTCGATCCCGCTGGTGCTCGCCATCGTGTTCGTGGTGATGCAGGTCATGGGGGTGACGCTGCAGCGCATCTCGCTCGGCGCCCTCATCATCGCGCTCGGCCTCCTTGTCGACGACGCGATGATCACCGTCGAGATGATGGTGGCGCGGCTGGAGGTCGGCGACAGCCTGAAGAAGGCCGCGACCTTCGCCTACACGTCCACCGCGTTTCCGATGCTCACCGGCACGCTGGTCACCGTGGCGGGCTTCCTGCCCATCGGCTTCAACGGCTCCTCGGCCGGCGAGTACACCTACTCGCTCTTCGTCGTCATCGCCGCCTCGCTCCTCGTCTCCTGGGTGGTCGCGGTGCTGTTTGCGCCCCTCATCGGCGTGAAGCTCCTGCCCAAGAACATGAAGCACAAGGACCACGGCGCCCCGAGCCGCGCCATGCGGATCTTCACGGGCCTGCTTCTGGGCGCCATGCGCTGGCGTTGGACCACGGTCGTCGCCTGCGTGGGGATGTTGGCGGCCTCCATGGTCGGCATGGGCTTCGTGCAGCAGCAGTTCTTCCCGTCCTCCGACCGGCCGGAACTCCTCGTCGACATGACGCTGCCGCAGAACGCCAGCATCGCCGAGACCAAGGGCCAGATGGACCGGTTCGAGGCGACGCTGGTGGGCGACCCCGAGGTCGCGCGCTGGTCGTCCTACGTGGGCCAGGGCGCGGTGCGCTTCTACCTGCCGCTGGACCAGCAACTCGGCAACGCCTTCTTCGGCCAGATCGTCATCGAGACGACGTCCATCGAGGCGCGCGACCGCATGAAGGTGAAGCTCGACAGGCTCGCCCGCGAGCAGTTCGTCGGCACCGACTTCCTGATCCACCCCCTCGATCTCGGTCCCCCCGTCGGGCGCCCGGTGCAGTACCGTCTCAGCGGCCCCGACCTGCAGACCCTGCGGGCGCACGCGCTGACGCTCGGCAACATCGTCGGCGGCAACCCGCATCTCGACGTGCCGACCTTCGACTGGAACGAGCCCGGCAAGGTGCTGAAGGTCGACATCATCCAGGACAAGGCGCGCCAGCTCGGCGTGACCTCCGAGGACATCGCCGGCCTGCTCAACGGCATCGTCGGCGGACGCTCGATCACCCAGGTCCGCGACTCGATCTATCTCGTCAACGTGGTCGCCCGCGCGCAGGCGGTGGAGCGCAACTCCCTCGACACGCTCCAGAGCCTGCAGATCCCGCTGGCCAACGGCAGCGTGGTGCCGCTCCTCGCCTTCGCGACGATCGGCTACGAACTCGAGCAGCCCATCGTCTGGCGGCGCGACCGGCTGCCGACCATCACGGTGCGCGCCTCCATCGCGGACGACACCCAGCCCGCCACGGTGGTCCAGCAGCTCGACGGACAGATCGCCGAATTCCGCAAGACCCTGCCGGACGGCTACGTCCTGGCGGTGGGCGGCGCCGTGGAGGAGAGTGCCAAGGGCCAGGGCCCGATCGCTGCCGTCGCGCCGGTGATGCTTCTCACCATGGCGATGTTCCTGATGATTCAGCTCCAGAGCTTCCAGAAGCTGTTTCTGGTGGCGAGCGTGGCGCCGCTGGGACTCATCGGCGTGGCGCTGGCCCTCCTCACCTTCAACAAACCGATGGGGTTCGTGGCGATCCTCGGCGTCCTGGCGCTCATCGGCATCATCGTGCGCAACTCGGTGATCCTCGTCACCCAGATCGACGAGTACGAGCGCGACGGTCTGGCGCCCTGGGACGCGGTGGTGGACGCCACCTGCCACCGCATGCGTCCGATCCTGCTGACCGCGGCGGCGGCGAGCCTCGGCCTCGTCCCCATCGCCCGCGAGGTGTTCTGGGGCCCGATGGCCTACGCGATGATCGGCGGCATCCTTGCGGCGACCTTCCTGACGCTGTTCTTCCTGCCCGCCCTGTATGTCGGCTGGTACCGCATCAAGGCGCCGCCGAAGGGCACGCCGCGCAAGGTCCACGGCGCCGACGGACAGGTTCATGGCGCCGAGGTGCCGGCCCATGCCGGGTGATCGCTAGGCGGGCGAATCCCCGCCGCGCGTTCCGGCCCGGTCGATTGTCGCATCGGGCCGGGAATCAGTCGTCGCGTAATACGGCTTGATGTCGAGGAGCGGGGTGCCATCGCGGCAATCGAGGCCGCGCACCCGCAGGCTGGCGCCGTCCCGGTCGAGGAGTTCGACCACCGAGAGGGCGATCGGGTTCGGGCGCGCGGGCGAGCGCAGCGAGAAGGTGCCCCGGCTCCCCTCCGCGTGGCGTGGGCGCTGGAGCACGAGGTCGCGGGCCGCCTCGTCCATCCAGTAGAGCACGATCAGATGGCTCGCGCCCTCGACGTTCTGGAGGCCCTCGGCGAAGGGCGCGTCGACGTCGAGCGTGCAGGTGGCCTCGGTCTGGCGTCCGTTCTTCGGGCACGCGCTCCGGGTCGCCCAGGGCGTGCGGATGCGGCCGATGAAGTACAGCCCGGCATCGAAGCTCCCGGGCAGAGGGATCGCCACCTCACCCGGTCGATGCCCTGACGTATCGCCCATGCGAAACCTGCCTTTCCTGCCGTATGTCGGCATACGATGTCCGTTTCGGACAAGCGGTTGCGCGGGGCAAGCGGCGGATCGGGTCCGTCAGGCGGCGGCGTTCGGGAGCGCGGTACGCGCGCCGTGGGTGTAGCGCCGGAACCCCGCGATCGGACCGGGGCGGCCGATGAAGTAGCCTTGCGCGGCATGGCAGTTCTCGGCCGCCAGGAACGCGAGTTCCTCGCGGGTCTCGACGCCCTCGGCGATGACCGGAAGGCCGAGCCCGGCTCCGAGGCCGAGCACCGAGCGCACGATGGCCGCGGCCTGCGGATTGGAATCCACCGCGGCGATGAACGACCCGTCGATCTTGATCTTGTCGAAGGGAAACACCCGCAGGTTCGACAGGGACGAGTAGCCCGTCCCGAAATCGTCCATGGCGATCTGGAGGCCGAGGGCCTTCAACCGTCGCAGGTTGATCAGGGCGCGGTCCGGATCGCGGATCAGGGCCGTTTCGGTGATCTCGAGTTCGAGGCGCGCCGGATCGAGGCCGGTCTCGGAGAGGATCGCCTGGACGCAGGCGGCAAAGCCCGGATCGTGGATCTGCAGACCCGAGACGTTGACCGCGATGGTCAGCGGCGTCATCCAGCCCGCCGCCTCGCGGCAGGCCTCGCGCAGGACCCAGGCCCCGATCTCCAGGATCAGCCCGCTCTCCTCGGCGATGGGAATGAAGACGGCGGGCGACACGAAGCCCCGCGCGGCGTGGTTCCAGCGCAGTAGCGCCTCGAAGCCGATCGCCGCCCCGGTGCCGACCTCGACCTGCGGCTGATAGACGAGGCGCAGTTCGTCCTGGGCGATGGCCCGGCGCAGCTCCTTTTCGAGGACGCGGCGCTCGCGCACGTCGCTGCCCATCGCCGCTTCGAAGAAACGGTAACTTCCCCGGCCCACCGCCTTGGCGAGCAGGAGGGCGGTGTCGGCGGCGACCAGGAGGTCGTTGCGGTTACGGGCATCGTCGGGAAACATCGCGATGCCGATGGTGGCGCCCGGAACCGGCTCGCTGCCGCCGAGGCCGTCCCAGGCATACAGGGCGGCCCGGATCTCCTCGGCCAGACGACCGGCCGTGACCGCATGGGTGCAGGGCGTCACCACGGCGAACTCGTCGCCGCCGACCCGTGCCATGAGCTGGGTATCGTTCAGGAGGCCGCTGACGAGGCCGGCGACCCGAGCCAGGGTCGCGTCCCCGACGGCGTGCCCGAACAGGTCGTTGACCTCCTTGAACCCGTCGAGATCGATATAGAGGAGGGCCAGCCGCGTGCCGGTCGCGGAGGCCTGCAGCAGGCGCCGGTCGAGACAGTCGTGGAAGTTCTGCCGGTTGGGCAGTCCGGTGAGTGAATCGTGCCCGGAGAGGAAGCGGATCTGGCGTTCCGCGCGACGCCGCGCGCTGAGATCGCGGACCGCGAGCGCCACGTGGGGGGCACGCGCGTAGGCGACCGGCCGCATGATCAGTTCGACGGGCAGCTCCGTGCCGTCCGACCGGCGCAAGGTGCCCTCGACGCCGTCCTCGGAGAGGTCCGCCAGGGTCTGGCGTGTCGCGGCATCGGGCAGGAAGCGCGCCAATTCCATGCCGGTCAGGGCCTTCGCTTCCGTGCCGGTCAGGGCGGCGAAGCTGTCGTTGGCGCTGACGATGATTCCGTCCTGGCAGATCACCAGGCCTTCCACGGCGGCGTTGGCGAGGCTCTTCAGGCGTCCGCGATAGATGTCGCGCTGCCGGTCGCGGATGTCGACGATGAGGGCGGCGCAGGCCATCATCAGGATCGACAAGCTGGCGATGGCCACCGGAAGGGCGAGCCAGAGCGGTGGCACGATCCCGTCCGAAACGACAACCTGCGGATCGGGGCGCATGGCGAAGGCCGCCATGGCGATCAGGTGATGGCTGCAGATGGCGATCGCCAGCAGCGCCGCCCCGAGGATGCGGTCCCGCGCCCTGTCGCGGGTCAGGCCGACCCATAGGGCGGCGGTGGCGAACGCGGCACCGGCGACGACCGAGAGCACGACGAGGGCGGCCTGCCAGACCATGTGACCGGCGAACTCGTAGGCCGCCATCCCGGTGTAATGCATCGCCGCGATGCCGAGGCCGACGATCGCGCCACCGGCGAGGGGGGCCGCCCGCGCGGTCCAGAAGATCGCCGTCGCGAGGCCGATCCCGCTGAAAACAATTCCCAACGCCAGCGAGATCAGCATCGGCGCGACCGCGTACCCGACCGGTATCCCCGGATCACAGGACAGCATGCCGATGAAATGCGTGGCCCAGATGCCCGACCCGCCGGCGAGCGCCGCGATACCGACCCAGCCGCCACGCCAGCCACCGGCGGTTCGTTGTGCGTGTTTCAGAAGTGCAATGGTCGCGCTCGCGGCCAGGGTGCAGATGATCGTCGCCAGGGCCACAAGCCAGGGGTCGTTCTCGGTGATGAAACAACCAATGACTGTCAGCATCGACGCACGTTTCCCCTTCTGGTCGTCGACTTACCGCTGGGCGGACACATGGTCGCCGCCCATGGCGTACTGCTCAATATGCCTCATTTGTTGGTTGTATCATAGTTCATACTGAGTCCGTGGTGCAGCATAGGTTAAGCCGGTCGCCCCGTGGCCGCGGACCAGATTGGGTGCGCAGTGCCGGCACCGAAACCTCGCCGAAGACTCCACCGTCGCGTCCCGGGGCCCCGCGTTGTATGAGGGCGCCTGACCGAAGGTTTGGCCAGGAGGCACCGTGATCCGCGACGAGCTGAGACCGATGGAAACCGTCTCCGATCCCGAGACCGCGGTGGACCGTCTGGCCGCGCTGCATGCGGGGGCGACCGAGGCGCTGCAATCGGCCCTCACGCGCTATCTCGACGGCGGACCGCCCCCCGACGCCACCGAGCGGCTGCAGTTCCGCTACCCGGAGCTGCGCGTCACCTACCATCCGGTCGGCCCGATGCCGCGGGTCTCGCGGGCCACGGCGAAATTCCAGGCACCGGGCACCTACGCCACCACCGTGACCCAGCCCGCGCATTTTCGCGGCTACCTCCTGGAGCAGCTCAGACCCCTGGTGCGCGATTACGGCGCCACCCTGGAGGTGGGTCTGAGCGCGCAGGAGATCCCCTATCCCTACGTGATCGAGCCCGGCGCCGATCTCGGGGGCAGCGGCGCGACCCCGCGCGATCTCGCGACCTACTTCCCCGTGCCGCTGCTCTCGGTGGTGGGCGACGAGATCGCCGACGGGCTCTGGCACGACGTGCCCGATGCACCACGCCCGCTGGCGCTGTTCGACGCCATCCGGACCGACTACTCCCTGCGCCGCCTCGTGCACTACACCGGCAGCGACTGGCGCGACGTGCAGCCCTGGATCCTGCTGACGAACTACCACCGCTACGTCGACGGCTTCATCCGCCACGGTCTGGAGCGCCTCGCGCGGGGCGACGACGGCTTCGAGCGGATGATCCTGCCCGGCGGCGTCTCGGTCTCGCGGGCGGAGGCGGCGGGCGTCGATCCGGCGGCCCTGATCGCGGCCTCGCCCTGGCACAAGTACCAGATGCCGGCCTATCACCTCGTGGCGCGCGGGCCCGATGGAGCTCAGCAGGGCACGACGCTGGTGAATATCGGCGTCGGCCCCTCGAACGCCAAGACGATCACCGACCACCTCGCGGTGCTGCGTCCGCATTGCTGGTTGATGGTCGGCCATTGCGGGGGCCTGCGCCAATCGCAGACCATCGGCGACTACGTGCTGGCCCACGGCTACCTGCGCCGCGACCGCATCCTCGACGAACTGGTGCCGCCCGACGTGCCGGTGCCGGCGCTGGCCGAGGTGCAACTCGCCCTCCAGGCAGCGGCGGCCCAGATCACGGGCGAGCAGAGCGAGGCGCTGAAGCGGCGCCTGCGCACCGGCACGGTGGTGACCTACGACGACCGCAACTGGGAGCTCCGGTTCTCCCAGGAGCGCCGGCGCATCAACCTGTCCCGCGCCATCGGCGTCGACATGGAGAGCGGCACCATCGCGGCGCAGGGCTACCGCCTGCGCGTCCCCTACGGCACCCTGCTCTGCGTCTCCGACAAGCCGCTGCATGGCGAGATCAAGCTGCCGGGCGCGGCCAACGCCTTCTACGAGCGTGCGGTGGCCGAGCACCTGCTCATCGGTCTCGCCGCCCTCGACCACCTGCGCGCCGAGCGCCACGGCCTGCACTCGCGAAAACTCCGCAGCTTCGACGAGCCGCCGTTCCGCTGAGGCTTCAGGCCGGTTCGATCGCCGGTTCCGCCAGGTCCGCCGGCTGAAACTCCGGGAAGATCGCCCGCACGGTGGTGCCTTCCTCCGGCGCGCTCTCGATGACGAGGCGGCCCCGGTGGCGGTTGACGATGTGCTTGACGATGGCGAGTCCGAGGCCGGTTCCACCCTGGTCGCGGCTGGAGGCGACATCGACCCGGTAGAACCGCTCCGTGAGCCGGGGAATGTGCTCTGCGGCGATCCCGGGCCCCTCGTCACGCACCGCGAGGACGATGCCGTCCCGGCTGGTGGCCGCGTCGGTCTGGCGCCCCAGCGTCACCGCCACGAGGCCGCCGCTGCCGCCGTACTTCACGGCGTTCTCGATCAGGTTCTCGACCACCCGCAGGAGTTCGTCGCGCTCGCCGAGGATGGGGTGTGGCCCGTCCACGTCGAAGGTGAGGGTGACCCCGCGCGCGCGCGCGAGCGGTCCTTGCGTGTCCACCATCTGGCGGGCGATGCGAGTGAGGTCGACGGGGCGCGTCGGCGGTACGTGCTCGCGCAGTTCGATCCGCGAGAGCGAGAGCAGGTCGTCCACGAGGCGGGCCATGCGCTGGGCCTGGCTCTTCATGATGCCGAGGAAGCGCTCGCGCGCAGGCGGATCGTTGCGGGCCGGGCCCTGCAGGGTCTCGATGAAGCCGAGCAGGGAGGCGAGCGGCGTGCGCAGCTCGTGGCTCGCATTGGCGACGAAATCGACCCGCATCGCTTCGAGCCGCCGGGCGGAGGTGAGGTCGCGCAGGAACAGCACCACGTTCGGCTGCCCACCGACCGCGCCGTCGGGCATCGGCAGGGCGCCGATCTGCACCTCGAAGGCGCGCTCGGTGGGGACGCGGGTGGCGTAGAGGGTCTTCAAGCCAGCACCGGTGCGTAGCACCTCCTCGATGCCGTCGAGCACGTCAGGTGCGCGCAGCGCGAAGGACAGGGGGTGGCGCAGCTTGAGGGCCGGCAGGAGGGCACGCGCGGCCGGGTTGACCTCGATCACCACGGCGCGGCGATCCACCAGGATGACGGGATCGGGAATGTTGGCGAGCAGCGCTTCGGCCACCGAATGGCGGGTGGACGCCGCATGCTCGGGCGCCCGAACGACGCGCGACTGGCCGAGGCTGCCGATGATTCCTCCGGCGCAGGCCGCCACCAGGGACGCAGCGACGAGTGGCCAGTCGAGGGTGCCGCGCCCGGCGCAGAAGACGCCGAGTCCCGCCGCCGTCACGGCGGCGGCGGTCCAGGCCGATCGGCGCGTCCCCCGTGCCATGCGGAACCCCCTCCGAGATGATGCGTCCGCGTCAGGTCTTTTGCGTCAGGCCTTTGGCGTCCCGAGCGCGTTTGACGACCTCGTACACGGTGAGCATGACAAGCGCGATGACGAAGGGGACGAGGTAGTAGCAGACCCGGAACAGCAGAAGCGAGCCCAGCACCTGATCGCGCGGCAGGCTGGAGAGCGCGAGCAGGATGGTGGCCTCGAAGACTCCGATGCCGCCCGGCGCGTTCGACGCGATGCCCAGCATGGCGGCGAGCACGTAGATCGCCACGAAGGTGGTGAAGCCGATGGAGGTGCCCGCCGGCAGCAGTACGTAGAGCGTGGCGGCGGCCGCGCATACGTCGCCGATGCCGACCACCATCTGGCTGAGCGAGACCGAGGCGCCGGGAAGCTCCAGGCGCCAGCTTCGCACCCGCACGCTGCGGCGCTTCATGGAGACCCAGAACAGGTAAGCCACCACCGCCACGAGGGCGCCGAAGCCGACGCCCTGGTTGAGGGCGATGCTGGTGAAGGTGAGTGCGGCAAGCTGCCCCGCCTCTGCGACGAGGCTGAGGCCGAGGACGACGCCCATGCCGAGCCAGAAGGTGAAGCCCGCGATGACCGTGAGCGCCGCGATCTTGGCCGGCGACAGGCCCTTGCTGGAGTAGATCCAGTAGCGGATCGTCCCCGCCGTCAGCAGGGGGAACCCCAGGGTGAAGCTGACCGCATAGCTGGTGAAGGAGGCCAGAGCCGTGGTCCGGTAGGGGACCTTGAGCTTGAGTTGCCGCAGCGCGAGCGCGTCGTAGCAGGTGAGGAAAAGGTAGCTGATCCCGACGAACAGGAAGGCCAGCCCGAGCTGCTCGCCGGTCGCGGCGGTGAAGGCCGCATGCATCTCGGCCCAGGTAACGGATTGGACGAGCTTCCACAGGACGAACAGCGAGCCGGCGAAGATGACGAGGCTGGCGATGGTCCCCAGCCAGGCGTAGCGGCCCCGCATCCCGGACTTCGGCGCCACGGCCTCTGCGTCCGTCGCCGCGGCCATGGAATCACCCGGCGCGAGCGCCTCCGCGGTCTCGACCTGCTTGTGCTGTCCGGCAAAGTTCATCGTGTCGGCGTCCGCCTCCGCTGGGTGTCCCGCGCTCGGCCTCGTCGGCGGCATGGGTCATCCCGAGCTTGTGCCGGACCGCGGCCCGTCGCCCGCATTTAGGGGCATCGGTGGGCAATTGCCAGCGAGGCAGGCGCAATGCCCACCGTCGATGCAGGCCGCCGCATG
>NZ_JAQGKL010000145.1 GCF_028290105.1 Methylobacterium sp. | reverse complement strand
CCGGGGCGGCGGGGCGCTCGGCGGCCGGGGCGGCGGCAACTGCGGGTGCCGGGGGAGCAGCGCGGACGATGGTCGGGGCCGCCGGCATCGGGGCGGTCTTCGACACGGTCGGTGCGGCGGCCGGCGTGCTCGTGGCAGCGCTCGCGGATTTGGCGGCTTCCTGGGCGGCGGCCTCGGCGGCGCGACGCGCCTCCTCGGCGGCGGCGAGGCGCTCCTCTTCCTCCTTGCGGCGGCGGGCGTCCTCCTCGCGCTTGCGGGCCTCGGCGGCTTCGCGCTCACGCTGCTCGGCGGCCTGACGCTCGCGCTCGGCGGCGGCTTCCGCCTCGGCGCGCTGCTGGGCCTCGGCCTCGCGGCGCTTGGCGTCCGCCAGGGCGGCGGCACGGGCGTTGCTCTCCTGCTCACTCAGTGTGCGCAGAACGACACCGTTGGCGGAGCGCTGGGCCTGACGCGGCGCGGCGGCGGGCGGCGGCGGCGCGACGCGCGTTGCGGGTGCGACGGGCGTCGTTTCGCGTGCCGGAGCGGCCGGTGCCGCGCCGATGACACGGCGCTTCACCGTCTCGACCACGACCTGCTTGGTGCGGCCGTGGGAGAAGCTCTGACGCACCGTTCCCTGCTCGATCGGGCGCTTCAAGGACAGCGGCTTCGAAGGGGGTCTCGCCTGCGTCTTGTCGCCCGGATTGTTCGTATCGCTCATTCAGTCCAAACCCTGAGGGTTTCCATCGTCCCGTGAACCGGCAAACTGCTGTGCGCCGGGTAAATCCGTCTTCTCAAGCGTCGTGCAGATCGGACGCGGCCTGCCCATCGCGGGCGGGACCGGCCTCCTCGGCCGTCGTCGCCAAACCCTCGAAGGAGCGTAGCCGACGCCAACGCGCAAGGCAGCCGGAACCTCCGACTCCTGCGACGAGAGCCGCGTGTATCACATGATCCCGACCCAAGGCCATGTCCAATTCCTCATTGGACAGGTCATCGATAACGGGAATGCGCGATATGGCACTGCCATGCCGCCGGTGCAATGCCGCGACGATCTTGCGGCGCCCGTCGGCACTGCCGTCGGAGGCCTGGATCACCGCCGCGACCCCGGCCTTGTCGCCGATCGCCGCCTCGACCTTGGCGAACCCCGCCACCACGCAGCCCGCCTTGTTGGCGAGCGCCAGCGACTGGCGCAGGTCCGCCCGCAGGCCCGCCGCGACCTGGTCGGCGAGGTCGGGCGCCGCGACCGCGTCCTTGGTCTTGAAGGCGCGCTGGAAGGCGCGGCGCTTCACCGCCTCGTTCACCACGGCGCGTGTCGGCGTGAGCCAGGCGCCGCGACCGGGCAGGCGGGCGCGCAGGTCCGGCACCACGCTGGAATCGGGGCCGAGCACGAAGCGGATCATGCCGGCGGGCGGTTGCGCCACGCGGGTGACGAGGCATGTGCGCAGGGCATTGCTGCGGCCCCGGCCGAGGCCGGGATCGAGCAGCGTGCTCGGATCCGGCTCGGGCGCCGGGTCGGTCGCGTCGGCGGTCTCGCCCGTCATGCGGCGCTGGATTCTCTCGGGTCTCGGTCAACACATCCCCGCGACCGGGTGGCCGCGGGGCGCAACGATTCGGCCGGCCCTCAGGTGGAGGCGGTCTCGTCCTCGGGCGTCTCGGCCTCGGCCTCGGCCGGCGCCTCGATCCAGCCCGCATGGACTCGGGCCGTCATCACCATGGCCTCGGCCTCGGCGCGCGAGACCTCGAAGCCGTCGAGGTAGCCCGCGTGGCGCTTGGCCTCGGGGCCGCGCCCTTCCGTGTAGCCCACGAGATCGTCGGTGGCGCAGCCGGCCAGGTCCTCGATCGTCTTCACGTCGTTCTCGCCAAGGGCCACCAGCATCGGCGTGGTGATGCCGTCGATCTCGCGCAGCTCGTCCTGCACGCCGAGTTCCTGGCGCTTGGCGTCGAACTCCGACTCGACGCGGGCGAGGTGGTCCTGCGCGCGCGCCTGGATCTCGGTGCCGCTCTCCTCGTCGAGGCCCTGGATGTTGGCGAGCTCGCCCGGCTCGACGTAGGCGATCTCCTCGACGTTGCGGAAACCCTCCGCCGCGAGGAGCTGGCCGACGGTCTCGTCGACGTCGAGCGCTTCCATGAACACAGCGGTGCGCTCGGCGAACTCCTTCTGCCGGCGCTCGGATTCCTCGGCTTCAGTCAGGATGTCGATGTCCCAGCCGGTGAGCTGCGAGGCGAGGCGCACGTTCTGGCCGCGCCGCCCGATGGCGAGCGAGAGCTGATCGTCCGGCACCACCACCTCGATGCGGTCGGCCTCCTCGTCGAGCACCACCTTGACGACTTCCGCCGGCTGGAGCGCGTTGACGATGAAGGTCGCCTGGTCCTCGGACCACGGGATGATGTCGATCTTCTCGCCCTGCAATTCGCCGACGACGGCCTGGACGCGGGAACCCCGCATGCCGACGCAGGCACCCACCGGATCGATGGAACCGTCGCGCGAGATCACCGCGATCTTGGCGCGCGAGCCCGGATCGCGGGCCACCGCCTTCACCTCGACGATGCCGTCGTAGATCTCCGGCACTTCCTGGCCGAAGAGCTTGGCCATGAACTGAGGGTGCGAACGCGAGAGGAAGATCTGCGGCCCGCGCACCTCGCGGCGCACGTCGAACAGGTAGGAGCGGATGCGGTCGCCGGGGCGGAAGGTCTCGCGCGGGATCATCTCGTCGCGGCGCACGATGCCCTCGCCGCGCCCGAGATCGACGATGACGTTGCCGTACTCGACGCGCTTGACGAGGCCGTTGACCACCTCGCCGATGCGGTCCTTGTACTCGTCGAACTGGCGGTCGCGCTCGGCGTCGCGCACCTTTTGGACGATGACCTGCTTGGCGGACTGGGCCGCCACGCGCCCGAAATCGAAGGGCGGCAGCGTGTCGGAGATGACGTCGCCGACGAGAGCGCCCGGATTGTAGCGCCGGGCCTGGTCGAGGGTGACCTCGCGGGCGTCGTTCTCCACCTGATCCACCACCACGAGGTGGCGCGACAGGCGCAAGGCCCCCGTCTTCGGGTCGATCTCGGCGTGAACGTCGGTCTCGGCGCCGTAGCGCGAGCGGGCGGCCTTGGCGATGGCCTCCTCCATCGCGTCGATGACGATGGAGCGGTCGATCACCTTCTCACGGGCGACCGCTTCGGCGATCTGCAGGAGTTCGAGCCTGTTGGCGCTGACGACGGCCATCGGTTTTCGTCCTTCTCTTCGTCTTGAATCTTGCGAGAGCCCCGCGCGCCGACAAGGCGCGAGCGACGGCTCCGGGCGTCAGTGAAGCTTGCCGTCTTCCTTCACCCGGACCGCCTTGGTGCGGACGGGCTTGGCCTTGTTCCGGGCCTTGATCGCGAGGCTCTCCTCGGTCTCGACCTTGACGGGCTTGGGCTTGGTGGAGGCCTTGGGCTTCAGCGGCCGCTGGACCTTCTTCTTGAGCGGGGCGGGGGCCGGCTCGGCCTCCGCCTCAATCTCCATATCGTCCGCGTCGTCCTCGTCTTCGTCCTCGTCGAGGACCGGCGGACCGCCCCGGCGGAGCGATTCGCGCACCAGCTCGTCGGTGAGCACGAGGTAGGCGTCGCCGAGATCGCGCAGGGGCAGGTCGATGCGGCTCGGCAGGCCCTCCTTCACGTCGGGCAGGTCGATCGGCACGGTGACCCCATCGGGGTTGGGCGCGCCGATGAGGCCCCGGAAGCGCTTGCGCCCCTCGAGCGGCACGGCCAGCTCGATCTTGGCCTCATAGCCGGCCCAGCGCGCGAAATCGACCGCACGGACCAGGGGCCGGTCGATGCCCGGCGAGGAGACCTCGAGGTAGTAGGCCTTGCCGACCGGGTCGTCGAGGTCGAGGAGCGGCGAGATCGCCCGGCTCACCGCCTCGCAATCGTCCACCGTCATGGTGCCGTCGGGCCGCTCGGCCATGATCTGCACCGTGCAGCCGTTGGCGCTCGACACCTTCACCCGGACGACGCGGTAGCCGAGGCCGAGGATCGAGGCCTCGATGACCTGCACCACCCGCGCGGCGACGCCCGTCTCGGTGATGAGGCGCTTCTCGGTGAGGTCGCTGTTGGGGTTGTCCGCCATGCTGCGCTTGAAGTCCGGCCTTGTCCGAGGCGATCCGGCGCGGGCGACGTTGCGGCAATAAAAAAGAGCGGACCCGGTGGGGCCCACTCCCGAACCGCAGTCTCACAACTGCAACCAGAACTGATGTTTTTGTAATTAGGCCGTTTCAGCGCTGGTTTCAAGCCGTTTCGCTTCCCCGACGCGCCGGTATCCTGAGGTGATCCCCACGAACCCCGGAGCCCCCGTCATGCCCAAGGATTTGCCCCCCGACCCGCGCCTGGGCCCCGATCCCGACGCCCTGCACCCGGTGCCGGACCACGCGCGGATCCCTGTCCTCCGCAACCTGCCCCTGCCGGACGCCGTCGCGGTCGGCGCCTACACCTATTACGACGACCCCGCCGGGCCGGGCACCTTCCTCGACAACATCCTCTCCCACTCCGCTTTCCTGGGAGACCGCCTGCGGATCGGCCGCTTCTGCGCGCTGGCAGCGGCGAGCGCTTCCTCATGAACGGCGGCAACCACCGCCTGGACGCGCCCTCGACCTATCCGTTCGTAATCTTCGGCGGCGCCTGGGCCGGGCGCTTCCCGGAAGAGACCACCTTTCCGAATCGCGGCGACAAGGGTGATCGGAAACGACGTCTGGCTCGAATACGACGCGACGATCCTGCCGCGCGTCACCATCGGAAACGGCGCCGTCGTGGCGGCGAAATCCGTGGTCATCCGCGACGTGCCACCCTACGCCATCGTGGCCGGCAACCCGGCCACCCTCGTGCGCCTGCGCGTGCCGCCGGAGATCGCTAAGCGGCTTCAGGCCGTGGCGTGGTGGGATTGGGACATCGCGCGGATCACCCGGTGCCTGCTTGCGATCAGTGCCGGGGATGTGGCGGCGCGGGAGCGGGAAGCCGCCGCACCGACGGACAACTTCGGCGGCCACGTCGGTACGGCCGTGGCACGCGAACAGGCATGACCGGACGGTCTCCCGTGGACCGTCGCTGCCGCCGCCTCACAGTCCATCCTGCAGGGGAAACGAGCTTTGCTCCCAGACCGTCTCGAGCTTCAGGGTCGTGATGTTTTCGAATTCCCACTGATGCAGGAGTGTCGCGAGCCCGCGACGATCCCGAGTAACCAAGGGTTCGTCGAGTTCGCAGAATCGGCTGGTGCGGCGCTGCAAGGGCGTTTCGGGATGTTCCACGAGGCCTGCGAGGTAGTCCTGCCGCACGCTGATCCAGTGCGCTCGGGCCGGCCCGATATGTCCGAGGCCGAGATGGGCGAACATCGTCCAGTCCCGGACGTTTTGATAGGTTCGCAGGAAGTTCATGTGGAGAAAGGCAACGCACTTCTCCATCGTGTCGAGGGATCGCAGCAGGCGCAGGGTCGCCTCGATTTGATAGATGAAATCTTCTGGAACGGTCGGGTCCGCGTAATTCCAATACGTTTGGCCCCAGTTCATATAAGCATGTTCGCCCTTTCGCGTGAGGGACTTGTGCATTGGGTGATAATCGACCCACCGGACTATGCTCGACCGCTCGATGGAATGGGTGATCCAATCCGGGTACTGGACTGGGTGAGCGAACGGAACGAAGAGGCACGGAATTTTCCATTCCAGTCTGAAGCAATGATCATCATCCATCTGAATTAGGATGCATCGCCCGAAGTGATGAACCGGTTTGACCCAAATACAATTGTCAATGATGGCAAGGTCGGGATTTCGGGCAAGCAAGGGTTCGGTCAAAAGAGCGATGCGCCGATTGGGTTTCATGACTCATCCATTTTCGGACGCGTTGAAGACATTGCTGATATTCTGCCATATCAATCAAGACTGCTCGTGATACTCCGTGAATTCAAACGGAAATGCGGTCTGAGCCCAGAGGTTTTCGATGCCGATGGAATGAGCATTTTCAGACTCCCAGCGCTTCAACAATGTCGCGAGTCCAACCCTGTCCTTGCTCATCAAAGGGACGTCGAGTTCGGACCAACGCGTTTCGATTTGATCGAAAAAAGGCATCAGTCCTTTTCGGGACCTTGGACGGTGTCGCTCGCGGACGCCGATCCAGATGTCTCTCGCAGCATCGAGATCGCCGGCTGCGAGATCCAGCATCATCGGCCAATGCTCGATCTGTGACATTCGCTTGATGCTGTAGGAACGCAGGAAAGCGCTGCATTTTTCCAACGTGTCGAGGGATCTCATGAGGCGAAGCGCGCCTTCGACTTGCAAAATCAGATCGTCTTGCAGAGAATCATCGTCGTATTCC
The DNA here is from genome assembly GCF_028290105.1 of Methylobacterium sp. GTDB lineage: Bacteria > Pseudomonadota > Alphaproteobacteria > Rhizobiales > Beijerinckiaceae > Methylobacterium. The sequence continues at coordinate 1,297 of NZ_JAQGKL010000145.1, read as the reverse complement.
CAAAGTCCGGTTCCGCTATGAAATAAGATATTTTCGGTTCTATAAAGACTGGGTCGAGAGCGAGAGATCGGATCATTTGCGGGCCTTATGGTTGACCGACCAATCCTGTCATCGAAAGCTCCGGGGTTGGGGCCGATCCAGAGTGCCGGCGTGAATAATGGCGACAGATGCCACGACAAAGTGAAGTATTGACTTTTCCCTCTCCGAAAATGGATGTGTCGTCCGAACTTGTGGATCGGCTGCAGCCAGAGCGTGTCCTTTCCGACGAGTGCGAGGTCGGGATTCCGCTTCAGAAGCGGTCTGACGAGGCGCTTGACCTTGGCCGCCGAACTTACTGGCACACCCATCCTTTTTCTTCCGCGAGACGCGGCTTGACCTGTATGATGACGATACCCTTCGCATAGGGATAGTATAGTCTGGCGACATGAGCGAGTTGGAAAGCACGGGTGGCCGTCATCTCCGCGGCGCCGGTCTTATAGTCGTAAACGCAGACCATATTCTGCGGCGTCCGTTCATAAAGATCCAGACGTAAAGTGCCTGCTCCACCATAGCGCGCTTCTTTGTCCGTACCATCGAGCGACAACTCCGCTTTCATATCCGGGTCTTCCAAAGTTCGATAATATGCGGCAAGGCCACCATGAAGGGCATTTCCGAACTGCTGAGGTGTGAGCTTCGGAAGGCGAGCTTTGATATCTGCGGCCATTTCGTCTGTTTTCAATTGTACTTCTCCACTACGTGGACAAGCCGCAGAAAGGCTGCTTTCGCTCAAGCGGTCAACCCAAGGGGTCGGTAAGCTCACCTCGTCTTCGGGATCGAACTCATAGCCCTGGGCGGTCATCCCGAGAGCGGTCCCGAAACCATCCTTGCGCGATCGGAGAATGACGAACAGAAGCGCTGCAGCTTCCATCGTTGCTGCGACGGCCGGTGCAACGAGGAAGGGAACGGCTGGCAGGAAAGCCGGCTGGACCATCGCTTCCGCGGCGATCCCCGATGGCGAGAACGTCGTCCGCGACAGAACCTTGCCCGACTGCCCGTCGCGGATCGTCTGGGTCTCGCCCGCGTTCTCGAAGATCCGACTCTCGCCGTCGGGCGTGACGACGGTGTGCTGCTCTTCCCAATCGTCGCGTCCGGACCGGACCCGGAGGGTGAGAACCTCGCCACCGCCATCCAAGAGGGTGCGTTGCGGATCTGCCGAATCCGGTTCGGCCGCGTCGAGCGAGGCCCAGCGCCCGCCCCCGCGCGGCAACCGGTCGATCAGGCTGCCGCCCGCGCCGCCGCCATCCGGCACCCAGCGCCC
>NZ_JAQGKL010000143.1 GCF_028290105.1 Methylobacterium sp. | reverse complement strand
CGAAGGCGAGGCCGGCGATGGGGCGCCAATGGGTACGCAGGTCCCGCACCGAGGTATCGTAGCCGGCGTCCAGCAGGACGGGGGCCAGGAACAGGGCCAGGGCCAGTTCCGGATCGAGGACGAGGTTGGGCACCGCCGGAATGAAGGCGAGACCGATTCCCCCTAGCGCCAGGAAGACCGGGTAGGGGGCGCCGACCCGGCGGGCGAGGCCCGCCAGGAGCACGGCGCCGAACAGGACGCCGACGATCCATTGGAAAATCATCATGTCGGAGGCAACGCACCATCACGGCGCCGGGATCACCTGTCCGGACGCAAAAACCCACACGGGCAAGGCCGGCGTGGGACGGATCAGCCCTGCGCGAGGGTGACGGCCAGCTCCGGCTTGTGGTTCAGGGTCTGGAACACAACGCAGTAGCGCTCCGTCAGCTTGAGCAACTGGTCGAGCTTGTCCTGGGGCGCATCGGTGTCGAGGGCAAAGCCCAGGCGGATCGCCCGGAAGCCCACGGGCGCCGCCTTGTCGACCCCAAGCGTTCCGCGAAAGTCGAGATCCCCCTCCGCACTCACCGTGCCGGACCGGAATTCCACGCCGATCGCGGTAGCGACCGCCTTCAGGGTGACACCGGCGCAAGCCACGAGGGCTTCGAGCAGCATGTCGCCGGAGCAGAGCTCGGCGCCGGAGCCGCCGGTGGCCGGATGCAGGCCCGCCACCGCCAGCGCCCGGCCGGTCTCGACCTTGCAGGCGATCGCGGTGTCGTCGAGGCTGCCGCGGGCGCGCAGGGTCACCACGGCGGAGTCGGGAGCGTCGCGATAGCGGTCCTTGATCGGAGCCTGGAGGGAGCGGAGGGTCTCGGCGTCCATCGGAATGTCCTTCCCGGAGTATTTTTCGTTCTTGGCAGCCGGAATCTAGGGCAAGTCGCCCTCCTGGCGAACCCGTCCTGACTCTGGCCGTCCGGCGCCGAACCTCGCACGAGCGGCCGCGATGCCCTATCTCAGCCGTGCCGGCGGGTGTTCGCACTCCCGGTCGGTTTTGTCAGGAGAGTCCATGCGTCGTTCAAGCGTGCTTGCCCATGCGGTGAAGGCCACGATCACCGTCAGGAGTGCCGCCGGCGCGGGTGCCGGTCTCCTGCTGTTCGTGGGCGCGGCGGGCGCCGCCTCGCCGATCAGTCTCGCCAATCACCGGGCGGTCTATGACCTCTCGCTGGCGGAAAGCAGCGGCACGCGGGCCGTGGAGAGCGCGCGCGGGCGCATCGTCATCGACTTCACCGGCGACGCCTGCAAGGGCTACACGATGCAGACCCGGCAGGTGACGGTGCTGGAGAGCGGCGAGACCGGAAGCCGGACCTCGGACCTGCGCAACTCCACCTTCGAGAGCGCGGACGGCCGCAGCTACCGCTTCAAGACCGATACGGTCCTGAACGGCACCCCGGGGCAGGCCGTGGACGGCACTGCCGAATCGACCTCCGGCCTCCTCAAGGTGAAGCTGAAGGAGCCCAAGCGCGACCAGTACCAGAACGCGGGTGAGGTCCTGTTTCCCACCGTTCACATGCGGCGCTTGATCCAGGCGGCGCGAGAAGGCCAGAGCACGGTCTCCGTCAAGGTGTTCGACGGCTCGGATGACGGGCGCAAGGTCTATGACACCCTGGCGGTCATCGGACGCCAGGCTCCGGCCCCGGCAGCCGGGGACAAGGTGGCAAGCGGCAAGGCGGAAAGCGACAAGGCGGCCGAACGCGACAAGCCGCTCCAGGGGGCGATGGCCGCGATGCCGCGCTGGCCCGTGACCCTGAGCTACTACGTCCCCGGAGAAGGCGAACGCACGCCGATTTACGTCCTCAGCTTCGACCTCTACGAGAATGGCGTCAGCGGCGCGCTGCGGCTCAACTACGGCGAGTTCGCCGTGGTCGGCGATCTCACGCGCCTCGACACGATGCCGGCGAATACCGATTGTCACCCTTGAGATAATATTCTGAAGGGAAGAAATCTGTCCCTTGCGCGTGGGAACGGAGGCCCGGCTTGCCTCGACTGTTCCGATGGCGGATCGATTCGTGTCGTTGCCCAAGTCACATAGGTCCCGTGGGCCTGCGCCGTAGGCACACGCAGATACGCCGGTTCGCTCGGTCAACCCGCCCGAAAAGATACCCTGCAATCCCGCGAGCGCCGTGCAGAACCCACGCCGCCGGTTCGATAAAATTTTCCGGACCTTTGTAAAGGAATCTCTCAGGAAAAGGATCTTAGTACATCCTGCAACCACAGGATGGATATGGGCCCGCCCTCCACCGTAATCCTGACCAAGCTGATCCTGCCGGCCCTGTGCTGGAGCCGGCACCGGTCCGATTTCTACGCCGTGACGACGGACCTGTCCGTCTCCGGCCTGCGCTTCCGCTCCTCCGTGGTGCCTGGACTGGGAGAGATGCTGACCTGCAGCATCCGCTACGCCGGCACCCTGGAGGCGCTGGTCATCCATCGCAACAAGGCGGAGTTCGTCGCCCGGGTGACGCGGGCCGATCGGCCACTCCCCGTCATCGTCCGACGCCTCCTCGACCTCGCGGGGGAGCAGAATGTCGATGCGGCGCCGCAACGGGTCCATCCACGCTTCGTGCCGGACAAGCCGGACATCCTCGTCACCACCTCATCCGGGGTCCGGGTCCCGGGCCGGCTCATCAACGTCTCAGCCTCGGGCGCCGCCCTGACGGTCGACATCCCCCTGGAGCCCGGGATGCGGATCACGATCGGCCGCACTCCCGCCAGGGTCGCGCGCCGCTTCGAGGACGGCATCGGTGCCGCCTTCCTGGAACCGCTGTCGCGCGAGAACGTCGGCCGGCATGTCAGCCTGTGACGGAATGCGCGTTGCGCGCGATACCCGTGCAACCTGCGTGGGCGCAGGCATCCGCGATACAATTAAGACTCTCTCAAAGGCCTTTCCGTAGCGTGTCGGTTCGAACCCGAAGCCGGTGAACTGACGATGCGGTGCTTGGACGAGGCACAGATCACGACCCTGCCGTCGGGTCACCCGCACGGCGCCGGTCCGACCTGCGGTGGATGCACCCCAACGAGTCCGGCCCGGTGAGATGACGGGCACGATGTCGTTCCGACCCACCTCTTCGATCCCGGAAACCAGCGCCATCACCAGTTCCGGGCCCATCCGATCCGCCGAGCCCGCCTGGGGACGACGCGTCAGCGACCGCGTTCCGCTGCCGGCCGTCTCCCCGGCGTCTCTTCCGGAGCAGGAGCCGGACCCGAGCGTCGGACCGAGGACCGACCGCTACGGCCTGGAAGTGAGAGCCGGGCATCTCGACGAGGCACTGCATCTCGCGCCCCATCTGGCCCTGACCCACGCGGTGACGGCCGCCACCGTGTTCCTCATGTTTCAGGATCACGCGAGCCCCCTCTACCTGTCGATCCTGTTCTTCAGCGTCGTCGTGCCGGCCACAGTCGCCACGATAGGAGCCAGACGATACCGGCTGCGGCGACCCGGGGAGGCGGAGATCGCCACCGGCCAGCGCCTGGCGGAGGGGCTCGTGCTGGCCCTGGGCCTCGCCTGGAGCAGCATGCCCCTGGCGCTGTTCCCGAATTCGGATGCCGATCACCGGCTTTACGTGGTGGGCATCTGCGCCGGGCTCATGGCCACGACCTACACCTTCGGCTCCTCCCGCAGGCTGGGCCTGCTGTTCGCCATCCCGATCACGCTCGGCAGCTTCGTGGCCCTGATCAGCGCGGGCGGGCTCGTGGCCCGGTCGCTGGCCGTCCTGCTGGTGATCTACGCGCTCTTCGTGATGTTCACCTCGGGGCGGATGTCGCGCCTGTCGGGGGAGCGCATCCTGGACCGTGTCCGGGTCGGCGCGCAGAACGAGACGATCAGCCTGCTGCTGCACGAGTTCGAGGAGAACACCAGCGACTGGCTCTGGGAGACCGACGCGCAGGGACGGCTCCAGCATGTCTCCGAGCGCATCGTGCAGGTGTCGGGCGAACGCCTGGAGACGCTTCGGGACGCGCCCTTCTCGGCCCTGTTTCTCGGCATCCGCCAGCCCCGGCCTATGAGTGAGGACACCGCCGAAATCCTCGCGCTGGTGGCCGAGCGCAAAGCCTTCCGCGAGCGGGTGGTCGAGGTCATGATCGCGGGCGTAACGCGATGGTGGCGCCTCAGCGGCAAGCCGATCACCGACCGGGACGGCACCTTCCACGGATTTCGCGGCGTCGGCTCCGACATCAGCGAGACCCGGCAGTCGGAGGCGCGGATCGCGTATCTGGCGAGCTACGATTCCCTGACCGGGCTCGCCAACCGGACCCGGTTCCACGACGCGGCGACCCAGGCCTGCGCCCGCGCGACGGCGATGGCGCGTCCCTGCGCGCTGCTCTACCTCGACCTCGACGGCTTCAAGTTCGTCAACGATACCTTCGGGCACGCCTGCGGGGACGTGCTGCTGGCCCGGGTCGCCCAGCGCCTCACCGGAACGGTGCCGCCGGACACCCTGGTCTCCCGACTCGGCGGCGACGAGTTCGCCATTCTCCTAGCCTGCGAGGACATCGACGACGCGGTCCTGCTCGGCGAGCGCCTGATCGAGACCCTGAGTGCGACCTACACCCTCGACGGCGTCCAGGTGGAGATCGGCGTCAGCGTCGGTCTGGCTCGGGCGCCGCACGATGCGCAGACACCCGAAGGCCTCCTTGGAAAGGCCGATCTCGCGCTCTACCGGGCCAAGGCCACGGGGCGGGGCAAGGTGAGCGTGTTCGCTCCGGACCTTGAGGCATCGGTACGCCTGCGGCGCGACCTGGAGGCCGACCTCAAGCGAGCGGTGGCGCTGAGTGAATTCACGCTGCACTACCAGCCCCTGATCGGGCTCGGCGATGGTCGGGTCCGCACCTTCGAAGCGCTGCTCCGCTGGGACCGGCACGCGGGCGGCACGGTCTCGCCGGCGGATTTCGTGCCCGTCGCCGAAGCCTCGGGGTTGATCACGGAAATCGGCCGCTGGGTGCTGCGCCAGGCCTGCCAGGAGGCGGCTTCCTGGCCGCAGGAGATCCGGCTCGCGGTCAACATCTCGCCCATCCAGTTCCGGAACACCGATCTCCTGGCCTACGTGACGGAGGCGCTGGCTCTGAGCGGACTGGCGCCTGAGCGCCTGGAGATCGAGGTCACCGAATCGGTATTCTTCGAGATGAACGCGACCACCATCGCGAACCTGAACGAGCTGCGGGCGCTGGGCATCCGCGTGGCGCTCGATGATTTCGGCACCGGCTACTCGTCACTGAGCTACCTGATCCGGTTCCCCGTGGACAAGATCAAGATCGACCGCTCCTTCATCAAGGAGATGAGCAGCCGGCCCGAGTGCCTGGCGATCATCGAGGCGATCCTGACGCTGGCGCGCAAGCTCTCGATCACCGTTACAGCCGAGGGGGTCGAGACCGTGGAACAGGCGATGATGCTGAAGGCCAGCCGCTGCGACGACATCCAGGGCTTCCTCTTCAGCCCCGCCCGACCCGCCTGCGAGATCGAGCACCTCATCGCTCACCTGCCCGGGCGCTTTGCGGAACTCTTCCCGGTTTCGCCGTTGGATCTCCGCCGGGCGGTGTCCTGAACGGCGTCAGGCGCGCAGGTGGTCGGCGACCGACGCGGCGGCCCGTTCGCCCTCGTCGTAGGCGCCCCCGGCGGTGCCCCATTGCAGCCGCGACAGAGCTTCGCCGGCAAACCAGAGCCGTTCCGCGACCGGCGCCTGGAGCGCGGCGCGAGCGTCGGCATGGCCGGGGGGCACCACCGCCCAGGAGCCGCGCGCCCAGGGGTCGTGCCGCCACTCGCTCACCGCCGGGATGCTCAGGTCGTGCAGGGCGCGGGCACCGAAATGGTGGCTGAGCGTCGCGCGCACGAGCCGCCGGACCCCGTCCGGTCCCGCCCGGCGGGCGTCGAGGGCCGCCGCCATGGGTGCGTCGAGCTCGAAGAAGTGGAACGGCGTGCCGTCGATGCGGGTGAGGAGGCCCGGGCTCGCCTCCCGCCCTCCGACGAGGCTCGCGAGCCGGTCCGCCCCCTGGAACGGACAGGACGGCCAGTGCAGCACGGCGTGCTCGTAGATGCCGGTGGCAAAGCCCGCGATGGCGTCCGCCACCTCCCGGGGCAGGGCGGGGGTGAAGAGCGGTGTCGTCCGCATCACCATGGTGGGAACGGTGACGATGACGGCCCGGGCGGCAAGGGACGCGGCACCCGCCGCGACCCGCACGCCCGGCCCCGACCAGTCGATGCCGGTGACCGGCGTGCCCAGGGCGATGGGCAGCCCCTGCGCCAGACGGGCGAGGTAGCCGCCATAGCCGCCGGCGATGAAGCGGTTGTCGCCGTACTCCATGCTGGGGAAGTCCTGGAGCGAGACGTGGGCCAGGGACTGGCCCGAGACGAGGCCGTGCACCCGCTCCACGCGCCGGCCCCAGGGCCCGAGGCCCGGCGGCAGGGCCGTGGCGGCCGGCCGGTCCGGCCCCGCCCAGGCGGCCTG
>NZ_JAQGKL010000130.1 GCF_028290105.1 Methylobacterium sp. | reverse complement strand
CGGTGAACGCCGGCACGGACGCCCTCAAGGCGGCCCCCGCGTTCAAGGACGACGGCCAGTTCAAGCGCGCAGGTCTTGCGCTGAGCGCCAAGGCGGAAGCGCGCCGCGCTTCCGCCGCCCGGGCGGGGACTGACCAGAGGCCGATGAAGTTCGCCAAGCTCCTCGTGCGCCCGGAAATCGTTTTCCTGCTGCTCGCCGTGGTTCTCGGCCTCGGTGCGGCCGCCGCCTTCTGGATCTCGCGCGCCACCGTCCTGACGGTCGCCGTCGCCCCGCGCGATGGGACCGAGCCCGCCCTGATCCAGGCCTACGCCGACGCCCTCGCCAAGCGACACAAGGAGATCCGCCTCAAGGTCCTGGCCCTCGACGACGTGCGCGACAGCGCCGCCGCCCTGCAGGAGGGGCGCGCCGACCTCGCGGTGGTGCGGCCCGACGTCGACCTGCCCGACAACGGCCTGACCCTTGCGATCCTGCGCGACCAAGCCATGATCATCGCCTCGCCCGAGGCCTCCGGCCTGACCCGGTTCCCGAACCTCGATCGCAAGCGCCTCGCCATCCTGGCCCACCGCGACGCGGACCAGGCCCTGATCAAGGCCATGGTCGAGCATTACGGCCTGACGCTCCTCGACCGGGAGCCCGAGGGTCCGCTGCCGCCCCGCCACGTCGCCCTCGTCGAGATGGCCGAGGCCGACCTCGCGGCGGCCTTCACGGCCCGGCGCGTCGATGCGGTGGTCTCGGTGATCGCTCCGACCTCTCCGACGGCCCAGCGCATCGTGGGCATCGTCCGAGGCGTCAGCCGGAACGGGAAAGTCGCCTTCGTCGATGTGGAGAACGCCGACGCCATCGTGGCGCGATTGCCGCGCCTGCAATCGGTGACGATGCCGGCCGAGACCTTCGGGGGCAATCCGAAGATCCCCGCCGAGGACGTGCATACGGTGGGGGCGTCCTACCGTCTCATGGCGCGCACCAGCCTGTCGCGATCCGTCGCCGCCGATGTGACCCAGCACCTGTTCGAGATGCGCAGCGGCATGGCAAACGTAACTCCGGCGGCCGATTACATGCAGGCCCCGAGCTACGACAGCACCGCCGGCGCGACCAGCGCCCGGCTGCCCATCCATCCGGGCGCCGTCGACTTCTTCGAGCGCGAGCAGCAGGGTTTCATCGAGCGCTACGAAACCTGGATCTACCTCGTCGCCTTCCTGGGCGGCGGCATCGGCTCGGCCCTCGCCTGGGTGGGGCAACGCCTCTCGCGCCTGCGCCGTGAGCGCATCGAGGAGGCGACCGACCGCCTGTTGGAGATTCGCCAGGAAGCCCAGGGCGGCGCCGATGCGAAACGCCTCGAAGGGCTGGCCCGCGAGATCGACGACCTCGCGGGGGAGATCGCCAAGCACGCCCTGGAGCGGCCGACGCAAGCGCGGACCATGTCGGCCGCCGCCATCGCCATCGACGCGGCCCGCTCCACGGTGAAGCGAACCATCGCGGCGAGCCAATACGCCACGGATTCACCTGAACTGGCCGGGCGCACGACCTCGACGGAGGCTGCCTCGGCGAGCTGAGGCCCGGCTTGGCGCGGGGCCGATCACGATGGGGCCGTATCGTCCGCGTCCTGCGCGAGGTAGCGGATCATGAGTTCACCGGTGGCCCGAACCGCGTAATCCGACGGCGGCTCGCCGGCACGAGGCGGGACGAGTTCGGTGACCCGACGTCCGTCCAGGAGGGACAGGAGCTCGCGGCGCGCCATGCCGGATTCGATGGCTTCGCGGATCGCCTGCTCCTCGTGGGGCTGCGGAGCCGGGTGCGGGCTTTCCGGCTGGAGAGCGCTCAGACCCGTAGGCCCGGGTCCGCCGGGGCGCCGGGCCGATCATCGAGGCCGATGCCGGGCTCGGCAGGAGCCTCGTTTGGCGACTCTTCGGTGGGCAGTTCTTCGAAGGGCAGTTCTTCGAAGGGCGGTTCTTCGAAGGGCGGTTCTTCGAAGGGCGCCGAGGGCTCATCCGACCCGAGCGGCCGCTCTCCCGGATACGGTCGGGGCGGCATCTCGGACGGGATATCGCCGCCGGGGGCGGGCTCGGGCATGCCGGGATTGGCCAACGACGGTCTCCACTCCATGTTCTCGTTCGGAAATGCTTCGGGCCGGGCGTGCGCCCGGAGCGGCACGACGCCCGACCCTGCGCCATGCCGGACCTGATCGGGGACGTAAGGTCCGGCACAACTTCGGAATGTCTGCGCCGTTTATCCCACGGACATCGGCGCTGACCGCAGATATTCGCTCGGCTTCCATCCTCAATGATGCAGATGCATCAGTTCTACGGTTCTTTGACTGGTAAATGCCGATTTTTCGGCGCTCGCCTCGTCGCGCTTCGGGGCGGACAGTCGGTCCGTAGTGATGGAGGGCGGAAGGCGACGCGTTCCTGGACAATCCGCGCTGTCCGAGAGACGGGCGGACTGAGGCTCGCACCGCTGGCGGTGTCTTGGACAAATGCTGCGTTCGGTCGTTTGCCGACCGAGTCCCGGACATCACGGGGCAGTCCCTTGTTCGCTTAATGCCCTGGTTCGCCAGATGCCCGTCCGGCCGATGCTCGAGGGGACGCGAGGGCGCGCTCGCTTTGCCTGAGAAAAAGTTCGTTGTGCCCACGCACATCCAGATGAAACCGAGAGGCAATTTTGGTTGATCGGTCACGTTCACGTCAATGATCGATATATACCAGTCCATCCAAGAACTGCCCTGGAACCGTACCCGCACGCACTTGTTCCGGCATGACTTCATCCAGGCGATGTAGAAGGTAGTCGGACGTGACGGCAGGCATCGATAGGCATGAGCTTTGGCAGATCGTCGCCCGCGCCGATGCGGCGGCTTCGGACGGCGCGGCGGCACGCGACGAACTCGGCGCAACCCCGGATGTCATCATCGCGGTGACGCCCAGCGGAAATACCGCCGCCTTCGGGCGCGACCCGGATAGCCATTACGGCCGGTCCGGAGCGGAGCGGAGAACGGGAGGCGTTCTTTCGCGAAGCGGGCGCCCGACCTTCATCGGCAGGACCGTCACGCATCATCCAGTTCATTGTCACGACGCGGGAACGGCATCATGATCGGCCTGCTTCGTATCCTCGTTCGTGCGCTCCTCGGCGTGCTCGTCGGTGCCGGCATCATCGCGGCCCTGCTTGGCCGCCGTCGTCCGGGCAAAGCTGACCCAGTCCCGATTCCGATCCCGGAACAGACGAAGGCAGCCCCTGCGGTTCGCGGGCGCGGCGTCGTCTTGGCGCTCGTCTGTCTGCTCCTTGGGGGCGGGCTGATCCTGGCCGTATTCGGCGGCAGCGACATGCTCAGCCGCCGCGCGATGCCCCCCCCGGCCACCGATCCCGCGGGTGGCTCGGTCGCAGCCCTTCCGCCGGCGCAGATCGATGCCGGTCGAGCGCTGGATGGGCAAGCGGGCACGCCGCCCGGATCGGGTGCGAAGGCCGAGCGGGGGCCCCAGGGCGGTCCGATGCCTGCCGGGACCTTCGACCCGCGCATGCCGACTTTCGATACCGTGCGCGTCGAGTCGAACGGAGACGTCGTCGTGGCCGGGCGTGCGTCGCCGGACGCCAGCGTGGAGTTGCTGATCGACGGCAAGCCCCTGGCACAGGTCGTCGCCGATGCCGATGGCGCGTTCGCCATCGTCCCTCCGGCACTCCCGGCCGGCAACAGCGAGATCGGGCTTCGCGCGACCGATGCCCAGGGGCGCGTGCGCCGTTCGCCGGTGAGCGTCGCTGTGATGGTCTCGTCGTCGCGCGATGCCACACCGCTGGTCGCGCTGACCTCTCCCGACAAGCCGACCGTGGTTCTGTCGCAGCCGGATTTACCACCCATGGCTGGTCGAACGATACCGGACGCTGCGCCGGGCCGACAGGCGGCGCTCGGCCTTGGCCCAGCCGGGCAGCAGGATCCCGGCCGTGGCAATTCCATCCAGGACAGATCGAGTGGCGGGCTCGCGAGCGGCACCGCTGCGGCATCCAGAGGGATGGCGGCCGAGGGTGCAGCCGGCACCGACCGTTCCGGCACGAGCGGGCCGGGTCCGTTGGCCGACAAGGCTCTGCCGGGTTCGACGGCTCCGGCCGTCGCTTCGAAGGAGGCGTTCGCGGCGGCGACCAAGATCGTCAGCGTCGATGCCCAGGATGGGGGACGGCTGTTCGTGACCGGTCGGTCGGCCACCGGTTCGTTGATAAGGCTCTACCTCAACGACACCCTCATCGCCCCCGCCACCGTCGGCCGCGACGGAACGGTGACGTTCACCATCGGCCGCGGCGTAAAGCCGGGGGCCTACAAGGTCCGGCTCGATCAGGTCGATGCGGTCTCGGGAAAGGTCCGCAACCGCGTGGAGGTACCGTTCTCCGTGCCGGACACCGAACGGATCGTCGGGACGGAGCACTTGGCCGGAAGCCAGGAGGTCGGCCCCCAGGCCAAGCCGGACGGATCGCAGTCGCGGGCTCCCACCTCCGACACCGCCCAACAGTCCGATCGGACGAATGATCTCGCGGGTTCGCCACAGGCCTCCGGTACCGGGACTCCGGCCGCGAGGGGATCGTCCGAGGCCACGAAGGATCCGTCCACGGCTAACTCCTCCGCCGTGTTCGTGCCCGAGGTGAAGACCGCTCGGATCGAACGCGGCGACAGCCTGTGGGAGATCAGCCGGCGCACCTACGGCGCGGGCGACCGCTACACCGTGATCTACGATGCCAACCAGGATCAGATCCGCAATCCGGATCTGATCTACCCCGGACAGATCTTCGTGCTGCCGGGCGAGGACGCGACGGAGAACAAGCGCGGCTGACAGACGGCACGCACGCGGCAGCCACCTTCGTAGGCGTTGCTCGCGTCGTTCGAGACCGTCGTCGATCGGGCGGCAGCGGATCGAAGATGACGGTCGGGATCGGTCGCACCCGCGACCGAGCGTCGCCGAGCAAGCCCCTCCCCCGTGGCTGAACGCGGTGCGAGGGGGGCGCCCGATGACCCGAGATCCTTGCGTCTCGGGCCGTCGGGATGGTCGGTCAGGCCGCCATGGGCGCGTAGCGCTTGTGGCCCTTCACATCGAAGCGGTCGAGCATCATGACCTTGTCCCAGACCTTGACGAAGTCGGTCACGAACCGCTGCTGACCGTCGCTGCCGGCATAGGCGTCGGCAATCGACCGCAACTGCGCGTTCGCGCCGAAGACGAGGTCGTTGCGCGTCGCCTCGAACTTCGTCTCTCCGGTCGCGCGGTCCTTGAGGGCAAAGCCCATCGCCTTTTCGTCCGCCTTCTCCCAGACGAGATCGATGTCGGTCAGGGTTCGGAAGAAGTCGGTGGTCAGCACGCCGACCCGGTTGGTGAAGACGCCCCGGTCCGACCCGTCGTGGTTCGCGTTGAGCACACGCAAGCCTCCGGTGAGGACCGCCCATTCCGGGGCCGTCAGCGTCATCAGGTTGGCCTTGTCGAGGAACATCTCCTCCGGCGAGACGCCACGCGCCACCTGTCCGAATTCGTCGCCGACGTAGTTGCGGAATCCGTCCACGACCGGCTTCAGCCACGTGAACATCTCGACGTCGGTCAGTTCCTGGGTGGTGTCGACGCGGCCGGGCGTGAACGGCACCGGCACCGCGATGCCGGCATCCTGCGCCGCCTTCTCCACGGCCGCGCAGCCGCCGAGCACGATGAGATCGGCCAGCGACACCTGGCGTCCATCGCTCCGTCCGCCGTTGAACGCCGCCATGACGCCGCGCAGGGCCGCGATGACCGGAGCGGCCCGGTGGTTGACGGGCCAGTCCTTCTGCGGCGCGAGGGCGAGACGCCCGCCGTTGGCGCCGCCGCGCTTGTCGCTGTCGCGATAGGTCGCCGCCGCCGAATAGGCCGTGAAGGCCAGATCGGAGACCGAGAGGCCCGACGCCAGGATCGCGCCTTTCAGCGCAGCGACATCCGCGTCGTCGATCAGGCCGTAAACGCGCTCGGGCAGCGGATCCTGCCACAGCAGGCCGTCCTCGATGGTCGCCTCCGGGCCGAGATAGCGGTGCTTGGGACCCATGTCGCGGTGGGTGAGCTTGTACCACGCCTTGGAGAAGGCCTGCGTGAACGCATCGAAGTCGCCCAGGAACTTCTCGCAGACCTTCCGGTACTCCGGGTCGACCTTGAGGGCGATGTCGGAGGTCATCATCATGAGCGGATGCATCTGGCCCGGCACATGTGCGTCGGGGGTCTTCGGCGCGTTCGGGTCCGTCGGCTGCCATTGCAGCGCCCCGGCGGGGCTCCGCGTCTGCTCCCAGTCGAACTTGAAGAGGCTTTCGAGGTAGCTGTTATCCCACTGCGTCGGATCGGGCGTCCAGCTGCCCTCGATCCCGTTGGTCATCGTGTCCCGCCCGGCGCCCGAATCCTTCGGGTTGTGCCAGCCGAGGCCCATGGCCTCCATCGGCGCCATCTCGGGCGGCGGGCCGATTTCCTTTGCCGGGACCATGCCGTGGCTCTTGCCGAAGGCGTGGCCGCCGGCGATCAGCGCCACCGTCTCCTCGTCGTTCATCGCCATCCGGGTGAAGGTGATCCGGATGTCGCGGGCCGAAGCCTGCGGATCGCCGCTCGCGTAGGGGCCCTCCGGGTTGACGTAGATGAGGGCCTGGTGGGACGCGGCGAGCGGGTTCTCGAGGTCGTACTCGGCGTCGCCGTTCTTGCCCCGCCAGCGCTTGTCGCGGTTCACCATCTCGTCGAAGCTGGAGACCTCCCGCATGTCCACGACCTCCGGGCCCCAATAGGTGGCGTTGTCCGCCTCCCAGGCATCGAGCCGTCCGCCGGCAAAGCCGTAGGTCGGCAGGCCCATGATCTCGAGGGCGCAATTGCCCGTCAGCACCATCAGGTCGGCCCAGGACAGGCCGTTGCCGTACTTGTGCTTGATCGGCTGCAGCAGGCGGCGCGACTTGTCGGTGTTGCCGTTGTCCCACCAGCTGCTGATCGGCGCGAAGCGCTGCATGCCCGTGCCGGCGCCGCCCCGTCCGTCCGCGATGCGGTAGGTACCGGCCGAGTGCCAGGCCATCCGCACCATCTGCGGACCGTAATTGTTATAGTCCGATGGCCACCACGCGACGGACGTCGTCAGGAACTGCTTGATGTCGCCCTTCAGCGCCGCGAGGTCGATCCTGGCGAACGCGGCCGCGTAATCGAAGTCCGGGCCGAGCGGGTCTGCGGCAAGGCCGTTCTGGTGGAGAAGCTCGACCCTGAGGCGGTGGGGATACCAGTTCTCCAAGGTCGGAGGCGTTCCGAACGCACCACCCACGCGGTCACCACCGAACGGGCACTTCCCTTCCATCTTGAAGGTTTCGGTATTGGTCTTGTCCGCGCTCATGTCGTTCATCGTAAAGCTTTCTGAATAGACGACCGGAACCGCCCGCGGGAATCTGGGCAATGGCTCCGTCCGGCCCGTTGCCCGTCTCCGGCAGCGTTGCACCGGGGTGCGGCACGCTTCCTGACCA
The DNA here is from genome assembly GCF_028290105.1 of Methylobacterium sp. GTDB lineage: Bacteria > Pseudomonadota > Alphaproteobacteria > Rhizobiales > Beijerinckiaceae > Methylobacterium. The sequence continues at coordinate 813 of NZ_JAQGKL010000130.1, read as the reverse complement.
GCGGTTCTTCGGTCGCAGCGTGCGTGTCGCCGATGCTCGTTCCTACACCGATGGATACAAGCTTAACTGTGACATCTTCGCTCTGGCGGCAGGCTGTTCCTCGACGTTGCGTGTGTCGTCACCAGAACGTGATGTGTACGCTGGCGGGATGCTGGTCGAACGGCGGCCAGTGCTTCGAGTCGCGCCGCTACCGGGCATGGGCTTCGCCATGAGGTGGCCGGGCCGGGTCGTGCCCAGCGGAGCCAAAACTCATGAAAGTGTTCGTCGTAGCTTTTTGAAGTAAAGGTTGGTTTTTTGCAAAAGTAACAACCTAAAATTCAATAAATCGATAAATCGATGATATGTTTTCTGAAGTAATTAAATAGGGTGCAGTGCTTTGTCCGCTATGCCTCGGCAAGATCGGCCAAATCACCTTGAGAAGACCCATCTGCCGAACCAACCGGCTCGATTTTGACGGCACCGATCGAGAGAACGAGCTAGGATCGAGGTAAGGAGCCATGACGCAACGCCGAAAGGCGGGCGCAGAGTGGGCTCTTTCGACGCTACGCCTGCCGGCCTCGGTGTCGGGCGCAGACAGCCGAGAGCTTGGACACGATGAAACCCACTACGCGGCGCACTCGGCCGCGTGGATGTCGCATGGGCCGAGACGGACCCCGGATGCCGCCTGCGCGGCGGTGGTCTCAAGGGCTCCACGTATGATTTTGCCACAACCTAGGTCGAAGCTTTCCACGGTACGGACGAAGGCTCGACCGTCTGGCCGTGGTGACGAGATCCAACGTGTGCGACAGCCTTCGACGAGGCTGATCGCCCCTT
>NZ_JAQGKL010000126.1 GCF_028290105.1 Methylobacterium sp. | reverse complement strand
CGGCGTCGAGATCTCCTCCGAGGTCGCCGACGGGGCGCAGTCGCTCATCCGCGAACAGGTCGAGATGGGCGTCGCCGTCCGCATGGCCGTTCTCGAAGCGCTGGCGACGCACCTGCCGAACGCGTGAGCGCTTCCAGCACCGCTTCGTCCCACCGGCTCACAGGCTGAGCAGCGCTCCGTCCGCTGGCGCGAGCCCATCCGAAAACACCACCCGCTCGCCATTAAGCCGCACCCGCCCGCCCGCGACCAACGCCAGGGCCTGCGGGTAGAGCCGGTGCTCCTGGACCAGGATGCGGGCCGCGAGCGCATCCGGATCGTCGCCGGGGCGCACGGGCACGGCGGCCTGCGCGATGATCGGGCCGGCATCGAGTTCGGGTACGACGTAGTGCACGGTGCAGCCGTGGAGACGGACCCCGGCCCTCAGCGCCTGTTCGTGGGTGTGGACGCCCTTGAACAGGGGCAGCAGGGACGGGTGGATGTTGATCATCCGGCCGGCCCAGGCTTCGACGAAGCCGGCGGAGAAGATCCGCATGAAGCCAGCCAGACACACGAGGTCGATCCGGGTGGCGACCAGTTCCGCCTGGAGCGCCGCGTCGAAAGCCTCGCGGCTCGGATAGGCCGTGTGGTCGAGGGCGCGGGTGGGAATGCCGTGACCCGCCGCATGGGCGAGGCCGCCGGCCGCCGGGCGGTTGGCGGCGACGAGCGCGATCTCGGCCGGGTAGTCCGGCGCCTGCGCCGCCGCGATAAGCGAGGCCATGTTCGAGCCGCGCCCCGAGATGAGGATCGCGACCCGGGGCTTGGCGGAGGCCGCCATCAGAAGGCGAGCCGGCCTTCGAAGGTGACGGGCTCGGGGCCGCGTGCCGTGATCCGTCCCAAACGCAGAGGCGAGGCGCCGCCGAGGTCGAGGGCCTTCGACACGGCGCTGACGCTCTCGGGCGACACCACCACGACCATGCCGATGCCGCAGTTGAAGGTGCGCAGCATCTCGGCCTCGGCCACGTTGCCCACTTGCGCGAGCCAGCCGAAGACCGGCGGCGGAATGATCGCGTCGAGGTCGATGGCGATGCCGACGCCGTCGGGCAGAACGCGGGGCAGGTTGTCGGGAAAGCCGCCGCCGGTGATGTGGGCCAGCGCCTTGATGCCGTCCGTGCTCCGCAGGGCCGCGAGCAGGGGCTTCACGTAGATCCGGGTCGGCTCCAGCAGGGCCTCGCCCAGCGTCCGGGCGGGCTCGAAGGGCGCCGGATCGTCGTAGGAGAGGCCGCTCTTCTCGACGATGCGGCGCACGAGCGAGAAGCCGTTGGAATGGATGCCGGAGGAGGGCAGGCCCAGCACCACGTCGCCCGGCACGATGTTGCCGCGCGGCAGCAGGGTGCCGCGCTCGGCGGCCCCGACGCTGAAACCGGCGAGATCGTAATCGGCGCCGTCGTAGAGACCCGGCATTTCGGCGGTCTCGCCGCCGATCAACGCGCAGCCGGCGATCCGGCAACCCGCCGCGATGCCGCGCACGATGTCGGCGCCGACCCCCGGCACCAGCTTGGCGGTGGCGAAATAGTCGAGGAAGAACAGGGGCTCGGCGCCCTGCACGATGATGTCGTTGACGCACATCGCCACGAGGTCGATCCCGATCGTGTCGTGGCGGTTCGTCTCGATGGCGATCTTCACCTTGGTGCCGACGCCGTCATTGGCCGCCACCAGGATCGCGTCCTTGAAGCCGGCGGCCTTCAGGTCGAACAGCCCGCCGAACCCACCGATCTCGGCATCCGCCCCCGGCCGGCGGGTGGCACGCACCAGCGGCTTGATCGTCTCGACCATGGCGTTGCCGGCATCGATGTCGACGCCCGCCTCCGCGTAGGTCATTCCGTTTGTGGGCTCAGCCGTCATCCGCGCCGCTCTTTTGAAATCCATCGTTCCGCGACCTCTAACCGCTCGCGCGCGCCTTCGCGAGTCCACCTGAGCGAAGGGCGGGTATTCGCGGCCGTCCCATGCACCCGGTACCTTGACCGTGTCCCCTTGCGTTCCCACTGTTGACGCTCAGGGTCACGTCAGACGGGGAACGGCCGATGCGCGGCAGGGCGATGATCGGGCTGACGGCCCTCGTGGGCCTCGCGCTCCTGCTCTACCTGCTCGCCGACGTCATGCTGCCCTTCGTGGCGGGCCTGGCGCTGGCCTATCTCCTCGACCCCATCGCCGACCGGCTGGAGCGCCTCGGCCTCGGCCGGCTCTCGGCCTCGCTCCTCATCCTGGCGATGTTCGTGGTCGGGCTCGTGGTGGTCCTGCTCCTCGTCGTGCCGCTGGCCGCCAATCAGGTCTCGGCGCTCGTGGCGACCCTGCCCGGCATGGTCTCGCGGCTGCAGGGCATCCTCGCGGACCGGGCCGGGCCGCTGCTGCAGCGGGTGGGGGGCGCGGACGTGCTCACCGACCTGCAATCCCAGGTCGGGACCCTGGTGGGACAGGGGGGCACCTGGTTCCTGACCTTCCTGAAATCCCTCTGGTCGGGCAGCCAGGCCCTGATCTCCATCGCGTCGCTCCTCGTGGTGACGCCCGTGGTGGCGTTCTACCTCCTCGTCGACTGGGACCGGATGATCGCCGCCCTCGACGGCTGGGTGCCGCCGCGCCACCGACCGGTGGTGCGCCGCCTCGGGCGCGAGATCGATGGGGCGGTGACGGGCTTCGTCAGGGGCCAGACACTGGTCTGCCTCATCCTGGGTACGTTCTATGCGGTCGGGCTTTTCTTCGTCGGACTGAACTTCGGCGTGCTCATCGGGTTGATCGCGGGCTTCCTCACCTTCATCCCGTATGTCGGCACGCTGACGGGGTTCCTGCTCTCGGCCGGGGTCGCCCTGGCGCAGTTCTGGCCAGATTCCGACTGGCTGCATATTGGCCTGACCATCGGCGTCTTCGTGGTCGGGCAGTTCCTCGAGGGCAACATCATCTCGCCGAAGCTCGTCGGCGAATCGGTCGGGCTGCACCCGGTCTGGCTGATGTTCGCGCTCCTCGCCTTTGGGTCGCTGTTCGGCTTCCTCGGGCTGCTGCTCGCGGTGCCGGTGGCGGCCTCCATCGGCGTGCTGGTGCGCTTCGCCCTGGAGCGCTACCTCCAGAGCCCGATCTATTATGCGGACACCCCCGCGCTCCTGTCCAAGCCCGATCGATAGATGGCCACCCGCGACACCGTTCCCCCGAAGCAACTCGCCTTCGACCTGCCGGCCGACCCGCGCTACGGCCGCGAGGACTTTCTGGTGGGTCCGGCCAACGAAGCCGCCTACGCGCTGATCGAGGCCTGGCCGAACTGGCCCGACACCGTCTGCCTGCTCAGCGGTCCCCCGGGCAGCGGCAAGAGCCATCTCGCCTCGATCTGGGCGACGCGATCCCATGCCTGGACCGCGAAGGCCTCCGAAATCACCGCCACCACGGTGCCGCATTACCTCTCCAACGGCGCCCTGGTGATCGAGGACATCGACGGGGAGCCGCGCGACGAGGCGGCCCTGTTCCACCTCCTCAACCTCGCCCGCGAGCGCGCCTGCCCCGTGCTCATCACATGCGCCACTTCGGTGGAGGCGCTCGGCCTGACCACGGCGGACCTGCGCTCGCGCCTGCGGCTCGCTCCGGGCGCCACCATCCTGCCGCCGGACGACGCGCTCCTGCGCGCGGTCCTCGTCAAGCTCTTCGTGGACCGGCAACTCGTGGTCGATCTCGCCATCGTCGAGGCCCTCGCCCTGCGCATTGACCGATCCCTGGGGCGGGCCCGCGAGGTGGTGACCGCGCTGGATCGCGATGCGCTCAGCCGGGGCCGGCGCATCACCAAGCCGCTCGCCCTGGCAGTGCTGGAACGCCTCGGCTTCGGAGCGCAGGACGCCGAGGACGAGGAATGTGAGGACGGGGATTCCGAGGGCGGCGTCCCCACCTGACGACAAGCGATCCGGACCGGCGCGAACCTGCGATCGTCATCGAACTGTCAAAAACGGCACCCGGCCCCGTGCTAGGAAGCCGGCCCCTCGACACAGGAGAGAGACCCTTGGCGGATATGGACACGGACGCGATCGCCGCCGACACCGGGATTTCGGGTGGCAGCGAGGCCCGCACCCGGCCGGCCCGTCCCGCCACGCGACGGACCGCCACCGTGGCCACCAAGACATCACCGAAGGGGGTGCCCGAGGTGGCGGCGCCGCCCGATGGGGCGCCCGTGTCCGATGCCCTGCCGGACGCCGATCTCGACCTGCCCTCCGCCGGAGAACTCCCCGCACCCGCGGACGTGATGCCCGCCACCGAGGCACGCGATTCCGTTCGCGAGGCGGGCCATGCCCTGCGCCACTCGCCGGAGCGGTTCGTCAACCGCGAGCTGTCCTGGCTACAGTTCAACCGGCGCGTGCTGGAGGAAGCCTCGAACATCCACCACCCGCTTCTGGAGCAAGTGCGCTTCCTGTCGATCTCGGCCAACAACCTCGACGAGTTCTTCATGGTGCGCGTCGCCGGCCTGCACGATCAGGTCCGCGCCGGGCTGGTGCTGCCCTCGCAGGACGGCCTGACCCCGTCGGAGCAACTCACCCGCGTCGGTGCGGAAGTCTCGCGCCTCGCCCTCGACCAGCAGACGCGCTGGCGCGAACTGCGCCGCGATCTCCTGGGCGCCGGCATCGAGCTGACCGAGCCCGCCGGCCTGACCCAGGAGCACAAGGCCTGGCTGGAGGATTACTTCCTCAACCACGTCTTCCCGGTGCTGACGCCGCTCGCCATCGATCCGGCCCATCCGTTCCCCTTCATCCCGAATCTCGGCTCCACTATCGCGCTGATGCTGGTGCGGCCCCGCGACGGCCGCACCCTGCGCGCGCTCATCCGCCTGCCGGCGGTGCTCGACCGCTTCGTGCGCCTGCCCGATGCCGCAAACGATGCCACCGCCCGCTTCATCGCCATGGAGCAGGTCATCGTCCTGTTCACCGGGCGGCTGTTCCCCGGCTATTCGCTGCGCGGGCAGGGCGCCTTCCGGGTGATCCGCGACTCGGATCTCGAAATCGAGGAGGAGGCGGAAGACCTCGTCCTGCACTTCGAGACGGCGCTGAAGCAGCGTCGGCGCGGCGTCGTCATCCGCCTCGAGATCGAGGCCGGGATGCCGGAGGACCTGCGCGCCTTCGTGTCCGACGAACTCGAGATGGGCAGCGATGCGGTGATCTTCGTGGAGGGGATGCTCGCCCTCAACGAGCTCTCGCAGATCGTCGGCATCGACCGGCCGGACCTGAAGTTCAAGTCCTACAACCCGCGCTTCCCCGAGCGTATCCGCGAGAGCGGCGGCGATGTCTTCGCGGCGATCCGGCAGAAGGATTTCACCGTCCACCACCCCTACGAATCCTTCGACGCGGTGGTGCAGTTCCTGTCCCAGGCCGCCCGCGACCCGAACGTGGTGGCGATCAAGCAGACGCTCTACCGGACCTCCTCGAACTCGCCGATCGTCGCGGCGCTGGCGGAGGCCGCCGAACTCGGAAAGTCGGTGACGGCCCTCGTCGAGCTGAAGGCCCGCTTCGACGAGGAGGCCAACATCCGCTGGGCGCGCAACCTTGAGAAAGCCGGCGCGCAGGTGGTGTTCGGCTTCATCGAGCTGAAGACCCACGCCAAGCTGTCGATGGTGGTGCGCCGCGAGGGCGACCGGCTCGTCACCTACTGCCATGTCGGCACCGGAAACTACCACCCGATCACCGCGCGCATCTACACCGATCTCTCGTTCTTCACCGCCGACCCGGCGGTGGCGCGCGACGTGAGCCGGATCTTCAACTACATCACCGGCTACGCGGAACCCGCCGAACTGGAGCGGATGGCGGTCTCGCCGCTGACCCTGAAGCCGCGCCTTCTGGAGAACATCGAGGCGGAGGTGGCCCATGCGAAGGCCGGCCGCCCGGCGGCCATCTGGATCAAGTGCAACTCTCTCGTCGACCAGCAGATCATCGACGCGCTCTACGACGCGAGCGCGGCGGGCGTGCAGATCGACTGCATCGTGCGCGGCATCTGCTGCCTCAGGCCGGGCATCCCCGGCCTCTCGGAGACGATCCGGGTAAAGTCGATCGTCGGGCGCTTCCTGGAGCACGGGCGCATCTACTGCTTCGGCAACGGCGTCGGGCTGCCCCATCCCAAGGCCACCGTCTACATCTCGTCGGCGGACCTGATGAGCCGCAACCTCGACCGCCGCGTCGAGGCGCTGCTGCCGATCACCAATCCGACGGTGCATCAGCAGGTGCTCGACCAGATCATGCTGGCCAACCTCCTCGACAACCGCCAGAGCTGGCGTGTACTGGCGTCGGGTGCCAGCGAGCGGATCCAGCCTGCCGAAGGGGAGGAGCCGTTCAACGCGCACAAGTATTTCATGACGAACCCGAG
>NZ_JAQGKL010000088.1 GCF_028290105.1 Methylobacterium sp. | reverse complement strand
CGTCGCCTCGATAGACCGTGTAGGTGCCGTCATGGGTCGGTTTCACGCGAATCACGTTGGACATGGCTGTCACCCTGTCGAATAGGTTAGACGCGAAATCTTCTGGCGGAGATGAGATCTTTAACGCGCCATTCAGACTACGCAAGTCCCGGCTACGACTACGCAAACTATTTCCATTGCGCGTCGCAACGCAATTGTTGGTATTCCAAGAAAAGATCGAAAATATGTGAGCCCGTTCAACGAAGGCTGTCGCGTGCGGCGCAACATCGCTGGTTGTGGGCTTCGCACGGTCCATGTGCGAATACGCAGCGAATCGGCATCCCGCCGACGCGCCGGCTTTGCGCGCGAACAACCGCGCATGCACGACGTGCGTGCCTGTCAGCAGCGGATCATACGGAGATGCAAAGGTCAGGAAAAAACTGTTGGCGCGCCCACGGGGAATCGAACCCCGGTCTGATCCGTGAGAGGGACCTGTCCTAACCGCTAGACGATGGGCGCGGAACGGCGGGACGCGTTCGGTGATCGCTGAGGCGATCCGTGCTTCCCGGCCGATGGGCGATCGTATAGCGAGGGTCGCGCGGCGCCACAAGACCCGAAATGGCGCCATCGTCGCCCGAGCGACGTTTTTGACCCGACCGACATTCGGAAATTGAAGGACCTTGCCTTGCAGGTAACGGAAGACCATAGCGCGACCCTCGGCGAGGACGCGACGCCCGAGCGCCTGGACCGGGCCCTGGCTCGCGCCTTTCCCGATGTTTCGCGCTCGCGCCTCCAGGATCTCGTCCGTGCGGGACACGTGCGCTGGAACGGCACCGTCAGCCTCGACCCGTCCGTGAAGGTCGGGCCGGGGGCCGAACTCGCCGTGACCGTACCGGAGGCGGTGGCGCCGGAGCCGGTGGCGCAAACCCTCGACCTCGTCATCGTCTACGAGGACGACGACCTCATCGTCATCGACAAGCCGGCGGGCCTCGTGGTGCATCCGGCGCCGGGCCACGATTCCGGTACCCTGGTGAACGGCCTGATCGCCCATTGCGGCGCCAGCCTGTCCGGCATCGGTGGGGTGCGCCGGCCCGGCATCGTCCACCGGCTCGACAAGGACACCAGCGGGCTGCTCGTGGTGGCCAAGAACGATCTGGCCCATGCGGGCCTGACCGCGCAATTCGCCGATCATGGCCGCACGGGGCCGCTGGAGCGGGCCTATCTCGCCCTGGTCTGGGGCGTGCCGGAACCGCGCTTCGGCACGATCGAGGCCAACCTCGCGCGCAGCCAGCGCAACCGGGAAAAGATCGCTGTGGTGCGCGGCGAGGCCGGACGCCACGCGATCACGCATTACCGGGTCGAGGCGGCGCTGGGAGCGGAGGGGACGGTCTCCCTCGTCCGCTGTGTGCTGGAGACGGGGCGCACGCACCAGATCCGGGTGCATCTCAGCCATCGCGGCCACCCGCTTTTGGGCGACGCGGTCTATGGCGGCGCGTTCAAGACCAAGGCAAGCCGGCTGTCGGAGGCGTCACGCGCGGCGCTCCTTGATCTCGGCCGCCAGGCGCTCCACGCAAGCGTGCTCGGCTTCGCGCATCCGCGCACCGGGGAGACGCTGCATTTCGAGAGTCCGCTACCGCCGGAGATGACCGCGTTGATCGCGCACCTGAAGGCCGGACCGTAACAGGGCCGCCACAGTCAAGCCGGCGCGAGCGTGCGCCAGGACACGGCGGGCTGCGGCTTTTCGTGACATGACTGATCACAAGCCGGACCCCGCGCGTTGACGAGAACTTCGTGCTGCGCGTCGCCTTTCCGAGCCCATCGATTTTCCTGTAAGACAGGGGGATCGGACGGCCGGCTCAGGAGAGCGGCGGTTCGCTTCGGACCGCCCATCGGGGGTCTTCACCAGGAGGTAATCATATGGCCGGCGCATTGCCAGTGCTCGCCACCGAAGGTGGCCTTTCGCGCTACCTCGATGAGATCCGCAAGTTTCCGATGCTCGAGCCGAACGAAGAGTTCACGCTCGCGAAAGACTGGCGCGAGAAGGGCGACCGCGGTGCGGCCCACCGCCTCGTCACGTCCCACCTACGCCTCGTGGCCAAGATCGCCATGGGCTATCGCGGCTACGGCTTGCCCATCGGCGAAGTCGTTTCCGAGGGCAATGTCGGGCTGATGCAGGCGGTCAAGCGCTTCGAGCCCGACAAGGGCTTCCGGCTCGCCACCTACGCGATGTGGTGGATCAAGGCGGCGATCCAGGAATACATCCTGCGCTCGTGGTCTCTCGTGAAGATGGGCACCACCGCCAACCAGAAGAAGCTGTTCTTCAACCTGCGCAAGGCCAAGGGCCGCATCTCGGCGCTCGACGAGGGCGACCTCAAGCCGGATCAGGTCGCGCAGATCGCCATCAAGCTGGGCGTGCCCCAGCAGGAGGTGATCGACATGAACCGGCGCCTGTCCGGCGACACCTCGCTCAACGCGCCCTTGCGCGAAGAGGGCGAGGGCGAATGGCAGGACTGGCTCGTGGACAACAGCCCGAGCCAGGAGACGGTGCTCGCCCGCGAGCAGGAGGGGCAGAACCGCCTCTCGGCCCTGCGCGACGCCCTCTCGGTCCTGAACCCGCGCGAGCGCCGGATCTTCGAGGCGCGCCGCCTGTCGGACGATCCGATCACGCTGGAGGATCTTTCCGGCGAATTCGGTGTCTCCCGCGAGCGCGTTCGCCAGATCGAGGTCCGGGCCTTCGAGAAGATCCAGGAGGCGGTCAAGCGCAACCTCGCGACCCGCGAGGCCCCGCGCGTCGAGGCTCACGCCTGATCGCCATGCCTCCCTCGGGAGCGTCACAAAAAAGGCCCTCGGGATTGTCCCGAGGGCCTTTTCGTTTGCGATCGGCGCTGCTGGTGCGCCCCCTACTTCAACGCGAACGGCCTCAACGCCACTGGTCGAAGGCCTTCTGAAGCACCTGAGTCCCGGCCCCGCCCTTTTCGAAGGCGACGATCCCGCGCAGGCCCGAATTGAACTTCAAGGTCACGTCGAACCAGTTCTTGCGCAGCAGGATGTCGGTGTTGCGCTCGATGTCGTTCGGCAGCGAAGACAATCCGATGAGGAACAGGTTCTCGCGCACGCGAACCGGCAGGCCCGCGACCGGCGAGCCGCGCGCGCCTTCCTCGTCCTTGCCCTGAAGCAGGCCGATATCCTGCACGGCGTGCTGGGCGGCGTTCGGCCCGGTCTCCGTGAAGACCAGCTCGATGGTATGCGAGGCCGGCAGGGAGGCGTCGAGGTTCCGGCGCAGGGTCATCGCCAGGGAGAAGCCGGCATCGGGGAAATCGGCCTTGGCGCGGACCACCGTCTCCAGGGGTTGCCCCTGCTCACCCGGCACCGTGTCGAGGCGCCAGACCACCCGGCCCTGGGTGGCGTTCGGCGGAGTGTTCGAGGTCGCGCTGGTCTTCTCCTCGTAGAGCATCGCCCGCTGCGCGATGGCGAGATCGGTCTCGTTCTGCGGCGAGACCGGCGAAGGCGTCGCCGGAGCCGTGGGACGCCGGGCCTGCGCCTGGCGTTCCGTGGGTGCGGCCTCGCCCCCGACCCGGTCGGCGAATTTCGACTCCGCCCCGTCCTGGGCATTCTCCTGGATCTCGGATGCGACCGGCTGGAGGTCGGCGGGCTTGTCGCGCAGGAGGAAGGCCGCAACGGCGATCAGGCCGATGACGACGAGGAGGATGCTGCCGACCAAGAGGTTGCGAAGCAGGCGCGAACGTCCCGCGCGCGGCGTGACCACCTCGATGCGCGGGCGCTGGCGCTGGCCGTTCCCGTCGAGGACCGACGGCTCTGCGGAGGCCCCGGGCGCGTCGATGGATGGATCGGCCGCCTCAGGCGTCGCCGGGGCCACGAAGGGCGGGGACTTGCCTTTGCGAGCCTGGATGCGGACCGCAGGCGCGATAGGCTCCGGCGGGGCCTGGACTTCGGGGGGCAGCGGCGGCGGCGCCTCGGGAGGCAAGGGCGCGGCCTGGAAGGGCAAGGGCGCGGCCGCGGGAGGCACGGGCACCGCCCCGACATCGGGACCGGCGACCGGGGTGGGCGGGAGCGTCGCCTTGGGCAGGCTCGCGCCTGGCCGTTTCTGCTCGGAGGCGTCCGGCTGGAAAGCTTGCGACTCGGAAGGTTGCGGCTCCTCAGGAGCATTCGGCTCGGGAAGGTGCGCGTCGGCCACCGGCGGCTCGGTCGCGACCAGTTCGGCAGCCGCAGGTTCGGGGCGGCTCGGCTCGGGCAGATCCGCGACGTCGTTCGCCGGGCTCGGCACGAACGGCTCGGGCTCCGGCGGTGTCGGCGCAGGTGCCGCGGGCGCGCCGTGGTCCTGCTCGAGACGCTGGATCGCGGCCTCGAGGGCGTTTCGCTCCAGGTCGATGTCGTCTTCCGACAGCGGGGGATCGAGGGAGCGCAGCTGTCCGATCAGCGCGCCGCGCGCGCGCGCGTAGACCGCCTCGCGCAGGGCGGGCGAGCGGTCCGGCATCGCGTCGAGCGCCCGTGCCAGCAGTGGGTAATAGTCGGCCATCGTGCCTCAGGTCCGCCCTTGTCCCGGCGGCTGGCTGGCCGCTCCGTCCCGCAATCCCCGAGAGCGGCGCACCGCGCGACACGGCGGCCGCCGCACGGGCGTCGTGGACGCGGCCGCATCATCCTCACGCGGCCTCATCCCCGGCAAGCGTGAAACCGCCTCAGTCCTCAAAGGGGTTGTGCATGAGGATGGTGTCGTTCCGCTCGGGGGACGTCGAGAGCAGGGCGACGGGCGCACCGATCAATTCCTCGATGCGGCGCACGTACTTGATCGCCTGCGCCGGCAGGTCGGCCCAGGAGCGGGCGCCCGCCGTGGTGCCGGCCCATCCCTCGATGATCTCGTAGATCGGCTCGACCTTGGCCTGGGCCGCCTGGTTGGCGGGCAGGTGATCGAGCACCTGGCCGTCGAGGCGGTAGCCGGTGCAGACCTTGATGGTCTCGAAGCCGTCGAGGATGTCGAGCTTGGTCAACGCGATGCCGTCGATGCCGGAGGTCCGCACGGTCTGGCGCACCAGCACCGCGTCGAACCAGCCGCAGCGGCGCTTGCGCCCGGTGTTGACGCCGAACTCGCGGCCCTTGGCGCCGATCAGCTCGCCGATCTCGTCGAAGAGTTCGGTGGGGAAGGGGCCTTCGCCGACGCGGGTGGTGTAGGCCTTGGCGATGCCGAGCACGTAGCCGATGGCGGACGGGCCCATGCCGGAGCCCGTGGCGGCCTGGGCGGCGACGATGTTGGAGGAGGTCACGAACGGGTAGGTGCCGTGATCGACGTCGAGGAGCGCCCCTTGGGCGCCCTCGAACAGGATGCGCTTGCCCGCGCGGCGCTCGTCATCGAGGAGCTTCCAAACGGGCTCGGCGAAGGGCAGGATGGTGGGGGCGATCGCCTTCAGTTCGGAAAGCAGCGCGCCGGCATCCACCTCGGCGATGCCGAGGCCCCGGCGGAGCGCATTGTGGTGGGTCAGCACCCGCTCGATCTTAGCTTCCAGCGTGGTCTCGTCGGCGAGGTCGACCACCCGGATGGCGCGCCGGCCGACCTTGTCCTCGTAGGCCGGGCCGATGCCGCGCTTGGTGGTGCCGATCTTGAGACCCGCATTCGAGGTCTCGCGGAAATGGTCGAGCTCGCGGTGGAGCGGCAGGATCAGGGTGGCGTTGTCGGCGATCCGCAGGGTGCGGGGGGAGATCTCGACGCCCTGCGCCTGGAGGCGGGCGATCTCGTCCACGAGATGCCAGGGATCGACCACCACGCCGTTGCCGATCACCGAGAGCTTGCCGCCGCGTACCACGCCCGAGGGCAGCAGCGCCAGCTTGTAGGTGACGCCGTCGATGACCAGCGTGTGGCCGGCGTTGTGGCCGCCCTGGAAGCGGACCACCACGTCGGCCTGCTCGGAGAGCCAATCGACGATCTTGCCCTTGCCTTCGTCACCCCACTGGGCGCCTACGACGACGACGTTTGCCATTCACCTGAAACCTGTGCCGTAACCCGCGCGAAAGCAGCCCGACCTGTCGGGCGGACCGCTCTGCTGTCACGGGTCTTTCCGCGATCCGTGCGCGGAAATCAAGCAAGGGGCTCGGCCGGCCCCCGAACGGGCCGGGACGAGGCTCAGCGCGCCTCTGTCCCGGGCTCGCGACCGGGCAGGTCGCCGGGCTTGATCACCGGCATCGACCCCGTATTCGTCTCGGGCGGCGTCACCACCATCCCGGGGGCCGTATTGCCCGGCGGCTTGATCACGCCGTCGCTCTTCTCGAGCTTGTCGCTCAAGGTGCCCTTGTCGGCGGAACCGTCGGACGGGCGGATCTTGTCGGGGATGGTTTGGTTCGGCGGCGGCAGGGCCGGATCGCTGTCCCGGCCCTTCAAGGGCGCGTCGGGCGACTGCGCGAGGGCCGACCCCGCCACGAGGGTGAGGCCGACGGCGAGGGTGAGGATGGCGCGCATGAAGTCTCCTGTCCCGGTTGTAGGGTTCGAGGGAGAACAGGCCCGGCGCCGAACCGTTCCTCTGTTGGGACGATGGTCCTTCCGCGGCGCGTGCCCGCGCGGGCGGCGCTCAGACGCTCTCGCGGGCCATGCCGAGGTAGAGTTCGCGCAGGCGCCGGGTGTGCGCGCCGGGACGCCCCTCGCCGACGACGTGCCCGTCGATGGCCACCACCGGCATCACGAAGGCGGAGGCGCTGGTGTAGAAGGCTTCCGCGGCATCCTTCGCCTCGGCGACGCCGAACAGGCGCTCCTCCAGGGTCAGGCCCGTCTCGGCGGCCAGACGCAAGACCGCCTGCCGGGTGATGCCGGGCAGGAGGGCGGTGGAAAGCGGGCGGGTGACCAGCGTGCCCCCCTTGGTGATGATGAACGCGGTGGAAGACGAGCCCTCCGTCACCGCGTCGTCCTCGACCATCCAGGCCTCGGCGACCCCCGCGGCGGCGGCCTGTTGCTTCGCCAGCACCTGGGCGAGCAGGGCCACCGACTTGATGTCCCGGCGCTTCCAGCGCAGGTCCGGCACGGTGATGACCTTGGCGCCGCTCTCGGCCAGCGGGTTCTTGGCGACGGCCTTGGCCTGCGTGAACATCATCACGGTGGGCGCCGTGTCGGCCGGCGGATAGGCGAAGTCACGCTCGTACACGCCGCGCGTCACCTGCATGTAGACCAGCCCCTCGGATAGGCCGTTGCGCGCGACGAGGTCGGTCTGCAGCGCCACCCACTCGGAAAGGGAGTGGGGGTTGCGGATGTCGATCTCGCCCAGCGACCGGTCGAGGCGGGCGAGATGCGCCTCGTTGTCCACGAGGCGCCCGTCGAGCACCGCCGAGACCTCGTAGATCCCGTCGGCGAAGAGGAAGCCCCGGTCCATGATCGGCACGCGCGCCTCGGCGAAGGGCAGGAAGTCGCCGTTGAGATAGACGATGCGGGCTTGGGACACGGGGCTTACCTCTTTCTCGACGGGCATCTCGACGGCGGGACGCAGGAACCGTGCGCGGCGGGGCTCAGGAGGCCCCGAACACGCGCGAAAAGATCGTGTCCACGTGCTTGAAGTGGTAGCCGAGGTCGAAGCATTCCTCGATCTGCTGTGGAGTGAGCGCGGCGATCACGTCGGCGTCGGCCTTGAGGAGCGCCAGGAAGTCCCCCTCGCCACGCCAGACCGGCATCGCGTTGCGCTGGACGAGGCGGTAGGCATCCTCGCGCGAGACGCCGGCCTGGGTCAGGGCCAGCAGCACGCGCTGCGAGTGGACGAGGCCGCCGAGCTTGTCGAGGTTGCGCCGCATGGTCTCGGGGTAGATCAGCAGCTTGTCGATGACGCCGGTGAGGCGGCCCAGCGCGAAGTCGAGGGTGACGGTGGCGTCGGGGCCGATCATGCGCTCCACGGAGGAATGCGAGATGTCCCGCTCGTGCCACAGCGCCACGTTCTCCATGGCGGGCAGCGCGTAGGAGCGCACCATGCGGGCGAGACCCGTGAGGTTCTCGGTGAGCACGGGGTTGCGCTTGTGCGGCATGGCCGAGGAGCCCTTCTGCCCCTCGGAGAAGAACTCCTCGGCCTCCAGCACCTCCGTGCGCTGGAGGTGGCGCACCTCGATGGAGAGGCGCTCCACGGAACTGGCGACGACGCCCAGGATCGCGAAGAACATGGCGTGGCGGTCGCGCGGGATCACCTGCGTCGAGACGGGCTCGGGCGTCAGGCCCATGGCTTTCGCGACGTATTCCTCCACGCGCGGGTCGATGTTGGCGAAGGTGCCGACCGCGCCGGAGATGGCGCAGGTGGCGATCTCCTCTCGCGCGGCGACGAGGCGGGCGCGGTTGCGCTCGAACTCCGCATAGGCCTGCGCCAGCTTCAGGCCGAAGGTGACGGGCTCGGCGTGGATGCCGTGCGAGCGGCCGATGGTCGGGGTCAGCTTGTGCTCGAAGGCCCGGCGCTTGATCGCGGCGAGCAGGGCGTCGACGTCCTTGATCAGCAGGTCGGCGGCGCGCACGAGCTGCACGTTGAGGCAGGTGTCGAGGACGTCGGAGGAGGTCATGCCCTGGTGGACGAAGCGCGCGTCGGGCCCGACGATCTCGGCCAGATGGGTCAGGAACGCGATGACGTCGTGCTTGGTCACGGCCTCGATGGCGTCGATGCGCGCCACGTCGAAGACCGCGTCGCGGCCCTTCGCCCAGATCGTCTCTGCGGCTTCCTTCGGGACGACGCCGAGTTCGGCGAGCGCCGTGGTGGCGTGCGCCTCGATCTCGAACCAGATCCGGAAGCGCGTTTCGGGGGACCAGATCGCGGTCATCTCGGGGCGGCTGTAACGGGGGATCATGCGGCGCCTCGGATCAACGCGTCGGGACAGGGTAGCGGGCGCCTAGCACGCGCGGGCGAAGCGCTCAACGCAAGGCGGCGCAGGCGCCCGTCCGGACCGTTGCATTCCGGTGACACCCGGAACCGGAACAGCATAGCCTGGAAGAGTTCCAGACATAAAACCGGCAACAACATTGCCGAAAGATCTGAGGATGTTGCCACCAAGGTTCTAGCCGTTCTTAGAACCAATACAAAACATAGCTCAGGATTGAATTGTCCGCCCGCTTGCTCGAAACGCGCTTCCGCTTAGACGGGCAAAACCGCGTCCGATCTGAACGGAACAGGCGCAAGGACAACACGATACGACGCGACGTCGGGTGGGCAAGGCGATGGGCACGCAAACGACCTTCAAGATCTCCGCGCTTCTGATGTGCGGCACCGCCCTGACGGCGGGTGCGCAGGCCCAGCCGGCGGTGCTGCCGGAGGGCACGGCGGTCACGCTCGATCAGCTCAGCGTCGAGGGCGTGCGCGGGAACACGGTCGGCTACCTGACCCGGGCGACCCGCAGCGCCACGAAGACCGACACGCCGCTCCTCGACACGCCGCAATCGATCACGGTCATCAGCCAGGAGCAGGTTCGGGACCAGAACTTCCAGAACCTCACGGACCAGCTTCGCTATGTGCCCGGCGTGATCCCGGCTCAGGGCGAGAGCAACCGCGACGAGGTCGTCATCCGGGGCCAGAAGACCAACGCGGACTTCTTCGTCAACGGCGTGCGCGACGACGTCCAGTACTTTCGCGACCTCTACAACATCGAGCGTATCGAGGTGCTCAAAGGTCCCGATTCGCTCATCTTCGGGCGCGGCGGCGGCGGCGGCGTGATCAACCGCGTCCTCAAGGAGGCGGACGGCCTGCGCGTGCGCCAGATCGTGACGGGATTCGGTCAGTTCAACCAGAAGCGCGTGGCCGTCGATTTGGGCGACCGAATCAGCGACAGCGTGTTCTTCCGCCTCAACGGGGTGTTCGAGGACAGCCAGACCTACCGCCAGTTCGGGGAGCTGCAGCGTTACGGCATCAATCCGACGATGACGTTCCTGCTCGGACCGGCCACCACGCTGAAGCTCTCCTACGAGTTCTTCCACGACGACCGCTTCCCCGATCGCGGGATACCCTCGCAGAACGGCCGGCCCTACAACTACAGGAACAACATCCGGACGTTCTTCGGCAATCCGGACGTGAACACCACGCGGGTGGACGCCAACATCGCCACCGCCACCCTCGACCACACCTTCGAGTCGGGCGTGCAGATGCGCAACCAGCTGCGCTTTGCCGACTACAACCGCTTCTACGCCAACACCCTGCCGAACGCGCCCGTCAACGCGGCCGGCACGCAGGTGGCGATCTCCGGCTACCGCAACGAGACCGATCGGACCAACTACTTCAGCCAGAACGACTTCACGTATAAATTCCTCACCGGCGACGTGAAGCACACCCTGCTCGCCGGCTTCGAGCTCGGCTACCAGGAGGGCCTCGCCTTCCGGCAGACCGCCTTCTTCAACACCGGCAACAGTCTCGTCACCAGCGTGGTGGTCAACCCGATGGCGCCGCTCACCCGCGCGCCCGTGACGTTCCGAAACAACGGAACCACCGACGCCAACTTCCGCTACGATCTCGGCCTGGCCGCGGCCTACGCCCAGGACCAGATCGATCTCAACGAGTACGTCCAGATCGTCGGCGGCCTGCGCTACGACTACTTCGACTTCTCTTCGCAGGGCCGTGCCACGGGCCTCGTCAACGCGCGGGTCGACAACCTCGTCTCGCCGCGCGCCGGCCTGGTCATCAAGCCCCTGGCGAACCTCGCCTTCTACGGCAGCTACAGCGTGTCCTACCTGCCGTCCTCGGGCGACCAGATCGGCACCTTCTCGCCGGGTCTCGCCATCGCCAAGCCGGAGGGTTTCCAGAACCTCGAGGTCGGCGTGAAGTACGACGTCACCCCGACCTTCCAGGTCACAGGCGCCCTCTACAACCTCGACCGCACCAACCAGCGGCTGGCCGACCCGAACAATGCCGGCTTCTTCATCCTGTCGGGCAAGACCAACACGCAGGGCGCCGAGATCGGGGCCAACGGCTACGTCACCGACTGGTGGCAGGTCGCCGGCGGCTACGCCTTCACCGATGCCCGCATCGAGAGCAACACCTCGGCGACCATCGTGAGGGGCAACACCGTCGGGCTGGTGCCGTTCAACAGCGTCTCGCTCTGGAACAAGTTCGACATCACCCCGCAGCTCGGCATCGGCATCGGCGTGATCCACCAGACCCACACCTTCGCCACCTCCGACGACACCGTGCGGCTGCCGGGCTACACCCGCTTCGACCTCGGGTTGTTCTACAACATCTCCGAATCCGTGCGGGCCCAGGTGAACATCGAGAACCTGTTCGACCGGCGCTACATCTACACGGCCGACAACAACCAGAACATCACGCCCGGCGCGCCCCGCACCATCCGGGCGCAGATCATCGCGAAGTTCTGATATCGCGAGCGGGTGGAGCCTACTCCACCCGCTGCCAGCCCGGTCCCATCAGGCGCTCCTGCGGAGTGAAGCGGGCCTTGTAGTCCATCTTGCGCGAGCCCTCGACCCAGTAGCCGAGGTAGAGGTAGGGCAGGCCGAGATCGGCCGCGCGGCGGATATGGTCGAGGATCATGTAGGTGCCGAGCGAGCGGTGCGCCTCGGCCGGATCGTAGAACGAGTAGACCATCGACAAGCCGTCGGAGAGCACGTCGGTGAGGCAGAGCGCGACGGTCGGCCCGGTGCCGCGCCCGTTGATCGCCGTGTCGGGGCCCCGTCGGCGATAGGCCACGAGGTGGGTGTCCACGTGACTGTCCTCGATCATCATGGCGTAGTCGAGCACAGTCATGTCGACCATGCCGCCATCGCCATGGCGGGCGTCGAGGTAGCGCCGAAACAGGGCGTATTGCTCGGAGGCAGGGCGGTTAGGCTCCGGATTGCCGACGAGGTCCGCGTTGCGCTGCAGGATGCGGCGCTGGCTGCCCGAGGGAAGGAAGTCGGCCACCACCACCCGCACCGAGATGCAGGCGCGGCAGGATTCGCAGGCCGGCCGATAGGCGATGGTCTGCGACCGGCGAAAGCCACCCTGCGTCAGGATCTCGTTGAGGTCCCGGGCCCGGCGGCCCACGAGGTGGGTGAAGACCTTCCGTTCCTCCTGCCCCGGCAGGTAGGGGCAGGCGGAGGGCGCCGTCAGGTAGAATTGCGGGGTGTCACGGGAATGGCTCGTCACGCTGTCCGTCGCTCGCCGCGCGGGGATTGCGAAAGGCGCGCCCCAAGACTTGAGTGTATCCGCAACGCGGGCCGGCTCAACACCCCGCAGGGCACCCGCGACGATTTCGTGCGAAACCTTCCCGGTCCCTTCGCCCGAACCGCCTTTGGCGTCGCGGGATCTCAGGTGGCGCGCACCACGGCGAGGCCGAGGATGAGGTCATGGCCGAGGCGGCGATCGGCACGCACGAGGCCGATGCCAACATCGAGGGCCCAGAGCACGAAGGCCGAGGCCACCGCCACGTAGAACAGGAGCGCATGGATCGCCGCCGTGAGGTAGTCGACCCGGGCGCCGCTCTCGGGCGCCACGACGCGCAGGCCCATCATCCGCATACCCCAGGTACCCTGGCCGGCGCCCCCCACGGTCAGCGCGCTGTAGAGGATGCCGCTGGCGGGGAGGATCGCGAACAGCGTCCAGCCGAGGCCGAAGGTCAGCGCGCCGATCACGGTGATCACCAGGGTCAGGAGCGCCGTGAATCCGAAGATGAACAGGATGTCGAGGAGATAGGCGACGAAGCGGGCGCCGAGGCTGCCGCGCACGTAGGGCACGGGAAACTGGGGGGCGTAGCCGGTCTGGACGCGCTCGGCGTAGGGGCTTTGGGTCTCGCGCATGGTGGCGCTCCTGAGCGGCGCTCGCGGGATGGAGCGGCTGCATTCCGCGTCGAGACATGGGTTTGCACCGCACCGGACTCAAGATCCGGCAACGAGGAACCTATCTCCGCGCGGTGTGCCTCAGCGGGTCCCGGCGCCGGGATCGGCGGCGGCGGCCTCCGGCGTATCGAGGTAGTAGTGGCGCAGCAGGTAGAGGCTGGCGCCGTTGACCGGGCCGCCCTCCGTGGCAAGACTCAGGAGCTCGGCCCCGGGACCGAATCCGCAGGCGACCCAGCGCTGGCGCGCCGCCTGTCCGGGCCGGCCCGATACCGCGTAATCGACCCGAACCTCGTCGTAGGTCGCGCCGGTCGCCACACGCAGCAGCTTGAGGCTGGTATCCGGCGGTGCCAAGGCCGGCACGACGCGCCGGCAGATCGCGGCCCGCTGGCGGTCCACCGAACTCTCGCAGGCGGCAAGTCCCAAAAGCGCGACCAGCCCGAGCGCGGTGGCGCTAAACCTCACGCAGGAAACCTCACGCGAGGAACCTCACACGCCTCCGCGCAGCCGCTCGGCGACCCGGAGCGCATAGTAGGTCAGCACGCCGTCCGCGCCAGCGCGCTTGAAGGCGAGCAGGCTCTCGACCATGGCCCGGTCGCCGTCGAGCCAGCCGTTGCGGGCGGCGGCCTCGATCATCGCGTACTCGCCCGACACCTGGTAGGCGAAGGTCGGCACCGCGAACTCGTCCTTCACCCGGCGGATGATGTCGAGATAGGGCAGACCGGGCTTGACCATCACGGAATCGGCGCCCTCGGCGATGTCGAGGGCGACCTCGCGCATGGCCTCGTCGGAATTGCCCGGGTCCATCTGGTAGGTGCGCTTGTCGCCCACGAGCGCCGCCTGCGTGCCGATGGCGTCGCGGAACGGGCCGTAGAACGCGCTCGCGTACTTGGCCGCGTAGGCCATGATCTGCACGTCGCGAAACCCCGCCCGGTCGAGGCCGGCCCGGATCGCGCCGACCCGCCCATCCATCATGTCGGAGGGGGCGATGATGTCGGTGCCGGCCTCCGCCTGGATCAGGCTCTGCTCCACGAGGAGCGCGACCGTCTCGTCGTTGAGGATCGCACCGTCTTGCAGCAGGCCGTCATGGCCGTGGCTGGTATAGGGGTCGAGGGCGACGTCGGTCATCAGGCCGAGTTCGGGCACCGCCTTCTTCACCGCCCGCACCGCCCGGCAGACGAGGTTTTCGCGGTTCAGGGACTCGGAGCCGGTGGGGTCACGCAGGGCCGGCTCGGTATAGGGAAAGAACGAGATCGCCGGGATGCCGAGGCGCGCCGCCCGTTCGGCGTCGCGCACCACCTCGTCGACGCTGAGGCGCTCGACCCCCGGCATCGACGCGATGGGCTCGCGGCGTCCCGAGCCCTCGATGACGAAGAGCGGCCAGATCAAGTCGTCGACCGTGAGGGTATGCTCGCGCACGAGGCGGCGCGACCACTCGGCCTTGCGGTTGCGGCGCGGGCGCTGGGTGATGCTGAGCCCCGCCGGGCGGGCCGATTCCTGCGCGGTCTCGACGGCGAGGGGACGCGGGGTCGCGGGTTCGTTCGTCATCGTGCTCGGACTCGATGGTGTTCGGCCCGAACCGTCCGGTCCGGGCGGAACGGGCCTAACACATCCGCAAAACCCTTCGAAACCCGTGATGCGGACGCAGGGATGTCCGCCCTCCACGCGTTGCGCGTTCCGGCTGCGCCAAGCCCGGCTGCGCCAGTTCCCCCTGCGGCCCACCGATTGACGCCGCCGGCCAAAACCTCGTCTAAGCGGGCGATCCGATTGGGAGCGACGATGGCGGAGACGGGCGAAGCGGAGATCCTGTTCGAGCGGCGTGGAGCCGTCGGCCTCGTGACGCTGAACCGGCCGCGCGCGCTCAACGCCCTGACCCTGGCGATGCTCCAGGCGATGCAGGCGCAACTCGACGCCTGGGCCGGCGACGACGCGGTGACCCGCATCGTCCTGCGCGGCCGGGGCGGGCGCGCCTTCTGCGCCGGAGGCGACATCCGGCAGGTCTACGCCCTCGCGCAAGCTGGCGATCACGCGGCGGTGGATGCGTTCTGGCGCAGCGAGTACCGGCTCGACGCCACCGTGAAGCACTTCGCAAAGCCCGTGATCAGCCTGATCGAGGGCCTCGTCATGGGTGGCGGCAACGGCATCTCGGTCCATGGCAGCCATCGGGTCTCGTCGGACACCTACAGCTTCGCGATGCCGGAGGTCGGGATCGGCCTGTTTCCTGATGTCGGTATGACCCACGTCCTGCCGCGCCTGCCGGGGCTGACGGGCACCTACCTCGCGTTGACCGGCGCCCGCATCGGGCCGGGCGACGCGCATGCCGTGGGGCTCGCCACCCACCACGCGGCGGCCGCCGATTTCGACGCCATCGTGGAGGCTCTCGGTACGGGTGAGGCGGTCGACGCGGTGCTCGCCGCACATGCGCGGCCGGTGCCGGAGCCGGGCGTGCTGGTCGCGCACCGCGATGTGATCGACACATGCTTTGCCGCCGGGACGGTGGCGGAAATCCTGGCGCGCCTCGACGCGGACGCCTCGCCCTTCGGCGCCGAGACGGCCGCGCTGATGCGCACGCGCTCGCCCACCAGCCTCGTCCTGGTGCGCGAGCAGATGCGCCGGGGCGGGCGGATGACCTTTGCCGAGGCGATGCTCACCGAGTACCGCATGGCGAGCGCCCTGATGCGCGGCCACGATTTCTTCGAGGGCGTGCGCGCCGCCGTCATCGACAAGGACGGCGCGCCGGCCTGGAAACCCGCCACCCTGGAGGCCGTCGACGCGCACGCGATCGCTGCCGCCTTCGCACCGAGTGCGGTGCCCGAACCGCGATTCGACCGATGAGGAGAGCCGCCCGATGCGCGGATTGACGAAGGTGGGGGGGCCCCGCGAGGTCCGGGGCCGTGGCAACGAGGGCGGGGCCGACCGGATCGAACGGTCCCCTCAGGTGCCGCAGACCGGATGGGACGTGGTGCTGGTCTGGTTCATGCGCCTTGCCGCCCTGTTCTGGCTGGCCAAGGCGGTGGGCACCTGGGCCAGCATTCTCGACGTGCTGCCGGGCGCCCGGCCATTCGAGTCGGAGCCGATCGGGCGCCAGAGCGTCATCGTCTATTTCGCGGTGATCGACGCGATGGCGGCGGTGGGCCTCTGGCTGACCAGCGCCTGGGGCGGGGTGCTCTGGCTGCTCGCCGCCACGAGCGCGCTCACCCTGGCAGTCCTGACACCGCAACTGCTGCCGATGTCGGTGCCGCACCTGGCAATACAGGGCGGAATTATTGCGTTGTATTTTATCTTGTCTTACCTGGCGGCCCGGGAAATCCGGTAAACGGGGCGTTACGCCGATCGCTTCATCTTGCATTTACCCATAGAGGTAAATCGCAAATTCATCCTATCGCTTAAACCGTCTTTCATTCGCGGCTCCTAGGTTGGCTTCAAGAGCGGTGGCGAAGAACACCGGCCCCACAGCACAGAGACCTGACGAGGCGCATGATGAAGTCCCA
Source organism: Methylobacterium sp. (assembly GCF_028290105.1). Taxonomy (GTDB): domain Bacteria; phylum Pseudomonadota; class Alphaproteobacteria; order Rhizobiales; family Beijerinckiaceae; genus Methylobacterium. The sequence continues at coordinate 32,780 of NZ_JAQGKL010000088.1, read as the reverse complement.
GGCTGCCAAGGTTATCGAAACCAACACTGCCCCCGAGACCGCCCCGGCGCACGGCTCGTATCTCGAAGCCCTGCACCTCGTGGAGCGCCTGCACCGGCGCCTCCTCGACGTCATCAAGGACGAGTTCGAGCGCCGCGAGCGCGAGGACGTGAACAGCGTCCAGGCGCTGCTCCTCTACAACATCGGCGACAAGGAGCTGACCGCGAGCGAGCTGCGCACCAAGGGCTACTATCTCGGCTCGAACGTCTCCTACAACGTCAAGAAGCTCGTCGAGGCCGGCTACCTCCACCACGCCCGTTCGAAGACCGATCGCCGCTCGGTGCGCATCAGCCTCACCGACAAGGGCCGCCAGATCCACGACATCATCCAGACGCTCTACGACAAGCACGCCCGCACCATCCAGCCGATCGGCGGCATCTCGGACGACGATTTCGGACGCCTCAACGTGGCGCTGAGCCGCCTCGAGCGCTTCTGGACCGACCAGATCCGCTACCGGCTCTGAGGGCGGAGCGCTCGACTTCCTTGTGAGTGGCACAAGTCCGGACCGATCCAATCCGCTACCCGGCTCTGATCCTGGACCTCATCGAAACGAAGAGTCGGTCGGCAGCGATGCCGTCCGGCTCTTCGCGTTTTCAGGCAAGGAACGGCAGCAGATGCGCCAGCACGGCGTCGGGCGCCTCCTCCTGCAGGAGGTGGCCGCAGGGGAGGGCGTGGCCGGTGACCCGATCGGCCTTCTCGCGCCAGGTCTCGGCCACGTCGTAGAGGGCGCCCACGGTGCCGAGGCCGCCCCAGAGGGCGAGGAGCGGGGCGGTGACCCGCCGGCCCGCCGCGTCGTCGGCCCGGTCGTGGTCGAGGTCGATCCCGGCGGCGGCCCGGTAATCCTCGCAGATCGCGTGGATGCCGCCCGGCATCCGGTAGCAGCGCAGGTATTCCCGGATCATGGCCTCGCTCGGCACCCCTGGCGTCCGGCTCTGGCCGGCGAGGTGGTGGCGCAGGTAGGCCTCCGGATCGGCGCCGATCATGCGCTCCGGCAAGGGCGCCGGCTGGATCAGGAAGAACCACCAGAAGTACCGGGTGGCGAACGCACGGTCGGTGCGCGCGTACATCGTCAGGGTCGGCGCGATGTCGAGGACGGCGAGGCGATCGACGGCCTCCGGGTGGTCGAGGGCCATGCGGTGCGCCACCCGTCCGCCGCGATCGTGCCCGACCACGGCGAAGCGCGCGTGGCCGAGCGATTGCATCAGCGCCACCATGTCGGCCGCCATGGCGCGCTTGGCGTAGGGCGCATGGTCGTCGGCTGACGGCGGGCGGTCGGAATCGCCGTAGCCGCGCAGGTCCGCCGCCACCACCGGGTGCCCGGCCTCCACGAGGCGTGGGCCCACCGCATGCCAGGTGGCGTGGGTCTGGGGATGCCCGTGCAGGAGCAGCACCGGCAACCGGTCGCCGCCCGGCGACAGGGCCGCGCGCAAGGTGACGCCCGGTAGCGCGATGTCGGCCAGGGTGAAGCCGGGCAGGAACGGGCTCGGGCCCCGCTCGACCAGATTCATGACCAGCCGGTCCACGCCACGGACGCCTCAGCCCTTCCAGTTCTTCAGGGCGGCGAAGGGGCTCGCCGCCGGGTCGGGAGCGGGCGGGTTCAGCACCGGCTCCACCTGCGCCATGGCATCCGCGAGCGAGAAGGCGGTGCCGCTGGTGAGCTTGCCCCCGGCCGCGTCCTTGTGGCCGCCGCCCCGGAACCGCCGGGCGCCATCGAGGGCGGTCTCGTTGTTGGAGCGGAACGACATCGAGCCCGCCCGCTGCACATTGAGGACGCGGGTGGCCCGCCCGCCCTCCATGATCAGGTCGGAGACGCGCTGGAAGGTGCCCGAATCGAGGCCGAAGGACATCAGCGTGCCGTCGGAAAGCGGGTGGAAGAGATCCGAGCGGGCGAGCACGCGGGCGATCCGCATGCGAGTGGTGAGGGTGCGGTCGTCGCCGGCATCGTCGGCGAGGTAGCGGTCGACGATGGCCGTGCGCAGGGCGCCCACCTGCCCCTCGATCATGGCCGGGGTCGCCCCGTCGCCGAGCAGGCGCGCCACGCCGAGCAGCAGGTCGCTCACGAAGCGGTCGTGCCAGGGGTGGCCGATGGGGACGAGGTTCGAGACGTTGTCCCAGAAGATCTCGTCGAGGCTCGCGCCCGCGCGGAATTCCGGACGGTCCTTGCGCCAGAGGTCGACCGCGTCCACCGCCGTCACCAGGGCGCCGAGGATCGGGTCCTCCCCGGCCGCACGCGTGGCGTAGAGGGACCGGTGCTCGTAGGCCATGCGGGTGGCGCAGTGGCTCTCGTCGATGAGCACGACGATGTTCGGGTCATCAAGGTCGAAGCGCTGCACGCCCGGCGCTTCGGGGAGGGGGTGCGGCTCCAGCTTCTGCTCGCGGAGCTGGTCCACCGAGGAGGCGTGGTGGTCGAGCACGATCAGGCGGTGGCGGGTCGCCTCGTCGCGGCGGCGATTCAGGGCGGCAAAGCTCCGGATGAAGCTGACGGCGACCGCCTCCAGACCGAGATCGGTCATGACGATCATCTCGGGCACGCTCACCTTGCCGAGGCGCTTCAGCTCGGCCTCGACCACCGGGCCGACATCGGAATAGCGCGGCACGTGCACGATCCGCGACACGTCGGCGAACTGGCCGACCACCGTGGAGGCGCCGTAGCCGTCGAGGTCGTGGTGGGTGATCTGGGTGACGTTCACGGGAATCGGTCCTCGGGCGAAACGGAAGGCCGAGCCTGCGGCCGTCCCGGCTGTTCTGTCCTGGCAGCCCTTATGCGGCAGACGGACGGCGGCGGCGAGCCCCGGCGCTGTCGGCCAGACGACCGTCGAGCAAATCTTGCCTTCGTGCCGGTGTCGGGTGTTCGTGATGATGGGCAGCGGACCTGCGGCACTCCGCCCGATCACGCCTCGCGGAGAGGCTTGCGCATGTAGATGGCGGCGGGTCGAAGGTTCGGCTTCGTGCCACCGTGCTGCCCGAGTCGGTGCAACAGAGGTACGACCGGGTTCGAGGCGAAACCGGATGCGACCAAGCACACGTTCCCCTCCGCGAGACCGCGTCGGTTCGGCGGTGGATCAATGCGGCGATGGGCTTGCCTCCCGGGCCCGAACCGGGATGGTGCGAACAGACCACGAACAGATCGCGCGAGGAGACCCATCCGCGATGGACCCGGACGAGGCCGGCCAGCTCCGAAAGATCATCCACATCGACATGGATGCGTTCTACGCCTCCGTGGAGCAGCGCGACGACCCTGCGCTCAAGGGGCGTCCGGTGGCGGTGGGCGGCTCGCGCGAGCGCGGCGTGGTCGCGGCGGCAAGCTACGAGGCGCGGGTGTTCGGCGTGCGCTCGGCCATGCCCTCGGTGACGGCGCGCCGGCTCTGCCCCGACCTCGTTTTCGTGAAGCCCCGCTTCGACATCTACCGGGCGATCTCGGAGCAGATCCGAGCGGTGTTCGCCGAGCACACGGACCTGATCGAGCCCGTCGCCCTCGACGAGGCCTATCTCGACGTGACGCACAACCGCCAGGGCCTGGCCACCGCGACCGAGGTCGCGCGGGCGATTCGGGCGGCGATCCGCGAGCAGACCGACCTCGTCGCCTCGGCGGGGGTCTCCTACAACAAGTTCCTGGCCAAGGTGGCCTCGGACTTCCGCAAACCCGACGCCCTGTTCGTGATCACGCCGGCGATGGGCCCGGCCTTCGTGGCGGACCTGCCGATCGGGCGCTTCCACGGCGTCGGGCCGGTCACCGAGGCGCGAATGAAGGCGATGGGGATCCTGACCGGACGCGACCTGCGGGCCCTGAGCCTCGACGCCCTCGTGGCGCGCTTCGGCGCCTCGGCTCCCTACTATTACGGCGTGGCGCGGGGCATCGACGAGCGGCCGGTGCGGGTGAACCGGGTCCGCAAATCCATCGGCGCGGAGAACACCTTCTCGGAGGATTCGTCGGATCTTGACGTGCTCGCCGGACGCCTCGGCCCGATCCTCGACAAGGTCTGGACGGCGGCGACCCACAAGGAGGTCCGTGCCAGGACGGTGACCCTGAAGGTGAAGTTCGCGGATTTCGAGCAGATCACCCGGGCCCGCTCGCTCACGGGCTTCGTGGGCGACCGCATGGACCTGGAACGCATTGTCCTGGCGCTCCTGCGCGAGACCTTTCCGCTCCGGCGCAGCGTGCGTCTGCTCGGCGTCTCGCTGTCCGGCCTCGAGCACGGACCGGTGCCCGAGCCCCGGCAACTCGGCCTCGCGCTTTGAGACGCCCAAACGAAAGGGGCGTCGCCCTCACAGGCCACGCCCCTTCGGATCGGCAAGCCCCGCGAAGGGGGCCTGCGATCACCCTCAGTTGAAGGTATCGATCTCGGCGGACTCGTAGCTGGTGACTTCCATGCCGACGCAGATCTCGGAAACGATGGGGGCGGACCACTTCATGACGTCTCTCCTGAATTGATTGGTTTGGATGCGCTCTGGATACCCACGGGGCCATCAAAGACCCGAATCGCAGGCGATACCTTCAGTTGAAGGTGTCGATCTCAGCGGACTCGTAGCTGGTGACTTCCATGCCAACGCAGACTTCCTGAACGATGGGGGCGGACCACTTCATGGGGGAACTCCTTCGTGCTCGACGCCTCTGATATGCCGTTGTGTTGGGCACAACACAAGTGGGCACTACACTTATATTTCTCATAGGATCATGGTGACTGCGGGACCGGCGTAGGCGGCATGCCCGAAAACCCGCGTCTTTTCAGACATATGGTGCCGAGAGCTCGAACTCGGAAGGGCTCCGCCGGCACGCTCCGCTTCCGGGTCGACGGCCCGGCCGCGCTTCACATCGCCGAAGCCGCGCTTCAGGCTTGACGCGGGCGGGCCGCGAGGCGCACTCACGCGCCGCCGGGCCGGCGTGCGGGCCGATTCATGCCCTCATGTTCCTGCCCTCACGCGGTCCCGGCTCCCAACCGACGAACCCCATGCCCAGCGACAGTCCCGAACGATCGCCCGCGCCGTTCGCGGCCGTCTCCGCTCCCGTCCTTCGACGCTGAGGCCCCCTGGGCTCCGGCCGGGGCCGGTCCGGACCGGCTCGCACACGGCCGGATCGCGCCACCAGGCCGAGGTGAGCCCATGAACGAGATCGCCCCCTTCCCGACCGGCATCGATCCGGCCGTCCTCGCCGCGCGCCTGTCCGACGAGCGGGCCCCCGACATCGTCGAGGCCCTGAACGAGGAAGCCCCCGAGGTCGCCGCCGCCATCCTGCTCGGGCTGCCGCAGGAGCGGGCGATCGAGGTGCTCGACCAGCCGGAACTCGACTGCGCCGCCGACATCATCGAGATGCTGCCGCGCGACCGCGTCGCCAGCTTCCTGTCGGGCATGTCGGCGGACCGCATCACCGACGTCTTTCGCGAGATCGAGGAGCCCGGTCGCTCGGACCTGCGCGCGCGCCTCGACGCGGAAACACGCGGGGCCGTGGACCGGCTCAGCGCCTACGGGGAGGAGAGTGTCGGCTCGCTGATGACCACCGAATTCGTCGCCGTACCGGGCAACTGGACGATTCAGCAGACCCTCGACCACGTCCGCCAGGTCGAGAAGACCCGCGAGACGATCTACGCGATCTTCGTGCTCGACCCGCGCACCCGGGCGCTCACCAAGGCGGTGCCGCTGCGTCGGCTGATCTCGGGCAATCCGGGGGACAACGTGCTTTCGGTGGCCCCGGGCCGGCGCCCGCTCGCCGTCTCGCCGACCGCGAGCCGCGAGGAGGCGGCCCGGCTGATCTCGAAATACGACCTCCTGGCGCTCCCCGTCATCGACGCGGTCGGCCATCTCATCGGCATCGTCACCGTGGACGACATGATCGACGCCATGATCGAGAAGCAGACGCAGGACGTGCAGCGCTTCGGCGGCATGGAGGCCCTGCCCGAGCCCTACATGGATATCAGCTTCGGCACGATGATCCGGAAGCGGGCCGGCTGGCTCTGCGCCCTGTTCCTCGGCGAGATGATGACGGCGACCGCGATGCAGGGCTTCGAGGGCGAACTCGAGAAGGCCATCGTGCTGACCCTGTTCATCCCGCTGATCATGAGTTCGGGGGGCAATTCGGGCAGCCAGGCGACCTCGCTGCTGATCCGGGCGCTGGCGCTCCACGAGGTGCGCCTGCGCGACTGGTGGCGGGTGGCGATCCGCGAACTGCCCACCGGGCTGGTGCTCGGCACGATCCTCGGCGCGATCGGGATCGTGCGCATCGTGGTCTGGCAGAAGACGGGGCTGTACGATTACGGCGAGCACTGGATGCTGGTGGCCGCCACCGTCGGAGCGGCCCTCGTCGGCATCGTCACCTTCGGGTCGCTCACCGGGTCGATGCTGCCGTTCCTGCTGCAGCGCCTCGGCTTCGATCCGGCCACCGCCTCGGCGCCTTTCGTCGCGACCCTCGTCGACGTCACGGGCCTCGTCATCTACTTCTCGGTGGCGATGCTGATCCTGCGCGGGACGCTGCTGTAGCGGCCGCCTCAGGCCCGGGAGCGCAGGCGGGCGTCGCCCAGGACCGAGTTGGCGAGGCGGTCCGGCCCGATCTCGTCGGCGGAATAGCCGACGAGGGCGGCCAAGCTCTCGCGGGCCCGCCAGACCCGACTCTTCACCGTCCCGATCTTGCAGCCCATCACGGTGGCGGCCTCGTCGTAGGTCATGTTGTCGATAGCGACGAGGGTCAGCGCCTGGCGCAGGGTGCTCGACAGCCGGCCGATGGCGGCGTTCACGTCTTCCAGGTCGAGGACGCCGCCCTGGGCCGGCAGGGTGACGAGTTGCGCCGCGTAGCTGCCATCGGTGTCCTCGACCTCGTGGACGCGCTTGCGCTGGCCCGAATAGAACGTGTTGCGCATGATGATGGTGAGCCAGCCGCAGACATTGGTGCCGGGCGTGAAGCTCTCGCGGTACATCCAGGCCCGCAGCATCGTATCCTGCACGAGGTCGTCGGCGCGGGCTGCGTCGCGGGTCAGCGAGAGCGCATATTTGCGCAAGCCCGGCGCATGGTCCTGAAGACCCTGGCGCACCTCCGCCGTGAGGGACTCGCCGCGGGCCGCCAGCACGGCTTCCAGGCGGGCGAGGAGGACGGCGAAGCGGTCGGGCCGCTCCTCCTCGAGAAACGCGTAGGTCTCGCGCAGATGCCGTCCGAGAGTTCGTCTGATCGCGGGCGGGAGCGGCGGCGCCCCGTCGATCATGGCATGAGACGGAGCGTGAGATGCTGATTGCGAAGTCATTCAGTATCTTCTCAGGCGAGCGGAAGCGGCAAAGGCACGCTCCCTGGAATGCCCTAGAGTTGTGCAAAACTAAGAACGCGCCTGCATCAACACAGGTTAATGGTAGGAAATCCGGTCCGAATTTGCGCGGTTTCGTACCAAACTTGGCTATAACGCACACGGACCGAAGTCTTTTACGCCGGCAGAACCTGGACGCGCACAACAAAGAGCCCGCCGCGGCGCTGTGCCGGGCGGGCCGAGTCTCGGGAGGAACGCATGATGCGTGTCTCGTCAACTGATCGGACGGCGATGAGTTCAGACGCGCAGCCACCGGCAACACGAACGTTCGACCGGATCAGTCGCGATCACGAAATCGTGAGGTCGTCAAGCACAGGACTGTTCCGGCGCGAGGCAGGTTATCCCCGCAATCCACAGACCTGCGGCAGCGCGGCGGTTCCTGGTAGGCTTCGTCAGGCGCCTTCGATGAGCCGGGCGTATTCGCCTTCCGGAATACCGTAGCTGTCCCCCGCCACGGCCAGCAATCCGGCCCGGTCGAGCACCGCGATCCGGCCGCGCCGGGCCTTGATGAGACGGTTACCCTCCAGCATCTGGAGCGCCAGGGTCACGGTCGTGCGCTGCACGCCCAGCATGAACGACAGGAAGTCGTGGGTCACGGTGAGCTCGTCACCATGGATCCGGTCCTGGCACATCAGCAGCCAACGCGCGAGGCGAACCTCGATGTTATAGCTCGCATTGGCAAACGCGGTCTGGGCCGTCTGGATCAGCAGGGTCTGGACGAAGCGCAGCAGCAATCGGCGTAACGTCGGGCTGGATTCCGTCGCCGCCGTCAGTTCGGACGCGGTGATGGCAATCATCTCGCCCGCGCTCTGGACGAAATGATCGTAGGGCGTCCGGTCGCTCCCCAGCAGGATGGGGGTCGCGCCCACGACGCCCTCGGAGCCGATGATCCCGATTTCGACCTTTCCCGATCCGGCCGTGGTGATCGAGGCGTAGCCGGTTTCGGGAAAGAACAGCTCCGTGATCGGCACGTGCGGCTGAATCAAGCCCTGGCGCAGTTCAGTGGCGAGCGGCCGCAAGTGAGGCTGAAGCAATCCGAAGTCGCCTGGCGAAAGACGCTTGAGCAAGCGGTTGCGAACGGCAGATTGCTCGAGCAGCGACACGGCCTTGTCCCTTCGAGCGCGAGCACAAATAGTCTCTTCGCAGCTCGTTCACAGGAATATATACAAGCGAAACGCCGACTATCCGTACGATAGAGGACAAACGCAACCCCACAAAAACGTCTGTCGGGTAGCCGACATTCGTACAGTGTCGGGCACCACACCAAACCCTGCGAACGGTATTCAAGCTCCCCGCTTCGGATCTATAAGCTCTAAACGCGACGTGGGTTCATGAGAAGAGCCTCGGCTTGTTTAGAACGAGATCAAGTTTTCGTCAGTCAAAATGCGAGAAACCGGGTTACTCCTGTCGGCTTATCCGGTGGGATACTACCCGGTGCGGTAAGAGGTTCCGGTCGATACGGGATGGGGCGAGGGGTCATGATCGTCAATCCGCAGGGTGACGTCGTCGTCGAGCGCACCCCGGCTCAACCTGTCCCGAGCGGGCTCCGATGATTACGGACCAGCGCCCGGGACGCACCTTCCCCTCCTTCGCGGCGCGCGAGGCGCACAGCGTTCCCAACGCCCTGATCCGTAAGCTCGAACGGTTCGGGACACTGGGTGCCGAGGACCGGGATTGGCTGCGGCAGATTTCGGACGCCGCCTATCCGGTCGCGGCCCGGACCGATCTCGTCCGCGAAGGCGACGTGCCGGAGGGTCTGTTCATGATCCTCGAAGGGATGGCCTGCCGCTTCAAGCTGCGGCCCTGCGGTGCCCGCCAGATCACCGCCTACCTGATTCCCGGTGATTTCTGCGATCTCGACGTCGCGCTCCGCCCCCAGATGGACCACGGCATCTCGACGCTGTCCGCCTGCCGCGTCGCGCTCCTCGACCTCGGAACGATCCGCCGCCTGACGGAGAATCCCAAAGCCATCACCCGGGCCATGCGCATGGCGACGCTCGTCGACGACGCCACGTTGCGCGAGTGGCTGGTGAATGTCGGCTCCCGGTCCGCCATTCAGCGCATCGCCCACCTGTTCTGCGAATTGCTGATGCGCTTTCGCGCCATCGGCCTGGCGCGGGGCGACAGCTACGAGCTTCCGGTGTCGCAACTGGACCTTGCCGACACCACCGGGCTCTCGACGGTCCACGTCAACCGGACCCTTCAGGAATTGAAGCGGCAGGGCCTGATCGAGCTCCGCTCGCGCAGCCTGATGATCCGCGACCTTCCGGGCCTGCAGGCGCTCGGCGAGTTCGAGGCCGGGTACCTGTCCCTCGGCGCGTAGAGACGATGGGCCCGGGAGCGCCGGGGTCCCGGCCAGCGTCTCTGTCCGAACCTGTGCCGTTCCGGATCGATGGCCTGCACGAACCTGTGCCATCGGCGGAGCGCGCGGCACTGCGACAGCCGCCGTTCGACCCCGAGGATTCATCATGCGCCGCAATATGAGCGACTGATCGCGGACGCGTTGCGGGTTGCGGCCCCGATCCGACCTGTACAGGTCGCGCGGATTCCGGTTCCCTCCCGGGTGTCCGCGCATCCCCATCCAAGCGAGACACCGGAATGCGAATTCCGGCGGTGTCGCTCCGGAGGGAGGTGCCACCGCGTGGCGCGGGGATTGGGGAAGAGGCTCGGGGATGACCGGCGTTTACGATTTGTCTGGCAAGCGCGTCTACGTGGCGGGCCATCGCGGCATGGTGGGCTCGGCCCTGGTGCGCCGGCTCGCTTCCGAGGCGTGCACGGTCCTCACCCCCACTCGGGCCGACGTCGACCTTCGGCGCCAGGCCGATGTCGAGCGCTGGATGGCGGCGGAGAAGCCACAGGCGGTCTTCCTGGCCGCCGCGAAGGTCGGCGGCATTGCGGCCAACGACCGTTATCCGGCCGATTTCCTCTACGACAACCTCATGATCGAGGCGAACCTGATCCAGGCCGCCCAGACGGTCGGCGTCGAGAAACTGTTGTTCCTCGGCTCGTCCTGCATTTATCCGCGGCTCGCCCCGCAACCGCTGCAGGAGGATTGCCTGCTCACCGGTCCGTTGGAGCCCACCAACGAGTGGTACGCCATCGCCAAGATCGCCGGCGTGAAGCTGTGCCAGGCCTATCGCCGGCAGCACGGAGCGGACTTCATCTCCGCCATGCCCACCAACCTCTATGGCCCGGGGGACAATTACGACCTTCAGGGGAGCCATGTCCTTCCGGCGCTGCTACGCAAGATCCACGAGGCCAAGCGCGACGGAGCCGGCGCCGTCACCCTGTGGGGCACCGGCACGCCCTTGCGCGAATTCCTGCACGTGGACGATCTCGCCGACGCCTGCGTCTTCCTCATGAAGACCTATTCCAGCGACGGCCCGATCAATGTCGGCTCCGGGCAGGAACTCAGCATCCGCGCCCTGGCCGAGACCATCGCGGATGTCCTGGCATGGTCGGGCGACCTGACCTTCGACACTGCGAAGCCCGACGGGACGCCGCGCAAGCTCCTCGACACCACCCGCCTGCACGACCTCGGATGGGACGCCAAGATCGGACTGCGCACGGGCATCGCGGAGGCTTATGGCTGGTTTGTGGAGAACCATCCCGACGCCTGACGGGCGCACGACGAGAAAAGCCCTCGTCTCCGATCCGGGGACGAGGGCTTTCACGTTCTTTGATCATCGCCGGTGAAGACGAAGAGAAAGACTCAGCCGATCGAGTGTGCCTCGGGGCCGGCGGCGCGGATGTCGTCGGGCAGGGAGGCGAAGTCGACATAGCCGGCTTCGCGCGCCATGGCGTCGAGGGCCGACGTCTCGTCGAGGGCGCCGCCGGTCCATAGGACGGCACCGTTTGTCATCTGACGGATCTCGAAGATGCCCATGCTTCGTTACCTCGGCTCGAAAATTGGTTATGACTTCTTCAACGGGTCGCCACCGTGATGGTTCCGCCTCGCGCGTCCATCGCGCGCCCGCGCGCGGCGGATCGGCGGACGTTTTCCGCGGCACAGGCGCGCCGCGCCATGAAAACGCCGGTCTCGTCCCGCAGCGAACGGATCTCCACTGCCGAGAAGCGAAATTCCATGCGTCCCCTTTCTTCGCTCCGTGCCGGTCTCACCGCCCTCGGCGCAAGCCTTGCCTGGGCCGGCGTTGCCGCCGTGCCGGCGGCCTGGGCAGCGGAAACCTCAGCGATCCCCGATCCGGCGACGGTGGCACCCGCCGTCACGGTGGCCGAGGCGGCACGGCGTGAGGTCGTGGAGCAGGCGGTCGTCACCGGAACCCTGGTGGCCCGGGACGAGATCCTGGTCGCGCCCGAAATCGAGGGCACCCGCATCGCCGAACTCCTGGTGGAGGAGGGCGCCCAGGTCAGCCGCGGCCAGCCCCTGGCGCGCCTGTCCCTGGAAATGATCGTCACGCAGGAGGCGGCCAATGCCGCCGCCATCGCCAAGGCCCAGGCGGCGATCATCCAGGCGCGCAGCCAGATCGTGCAGGCCGAGGCGACGCAGGTCGAGGCGAACCTCGCCCTGGAGCGCACCCGCAGCCTGATCCGCACCGGCAACGCCACGGCGGTGACGCTGGAGCAGCGCGTCTCCACCGCGCAGGGAAACGAGGGCCGCCTCGCCGCGGCGCGCGGCGGCCTGCAGCTGGCCGAGGCCGATCTCGCCACCGCGCGGGCGCAGGGCTCCGAAATCGCCCTCAGGCGCGCGCGGGCCGAGATCCGGGCCCCGGAGGCCGGCATCGTCAGCCGCCGCACCGCCCGGGTCGGCGCCACGGCCAGCGCCTCCGGCGAGCCGATGTTCCGCATGATCGCGCGCGGTGAGATCGAACTCGAGGGAGAGATACCCGAGACCTGGATGCCGCGCCTGCATGTCGGCGACCCCGTCCGCCTCGACTGGGACGAGGGCCGCACTTTGAAGGGCCGCGTGCGCCGCATCGACCCCGAGATCGACCGGACCACCCGCCTCGGACGGGTGCGGATCAGCCTCGATCCCGATCCGAGCCTGAGGATCGGCGCCTTCGCGCGCGGCAAGGTCGAGGTCGCGCGGCGCATGAGCGTCGCGGTACCCCTCTCCGCCGTGCTCTACGGGGCGGATGGCGGCGCGAGCGTCTTCGTCGTCGCCGACGACCGCGTGGAGGCACGCAACGTCGTGCCGGGCCTCTCGGCCGAGGGGTCCATGGAGATCCGCTCCGGGCTCGCCGCCGGGGAAGCGGTGGTCGCCCGCGCCAGCAGCTTCCTGCGCGACGGGGACAGGGTCCGGGCGGTCGCCCAGCCCCGAAAGGCCGCCGATGCCGCCGCTCGCTGATCGGATCCTTCCATGCGCCTGAACATCTCGGCCTGGGCGATCCGCAAGCCGATCCCCTCCCTCGTGCTCTTCCTGGTCCTGGCGGTGCTCGGGCTCGTCAGCTTCCGGGCGCTGCCGATCACGCGCTTTCCCAACATCGACATCCCGATCGTCTCCGTACAGGTGCTGCAATCGGGTGCCGCGCCCTCCGAGCTGCAGACCCAGGTCACCAAGGTGGTCGAGGACGCGGTCGCCGGCGTGAAGGGCGTCAAGCACGTCATCTCGACGATCTCGGAGGGCGTCTCCAGCACGACCATCGAGTTCCGCCTGGAGGTGAACAGCGACCGAGCGGTCAACGACGTCAAGGACGCGATCTCGAAGGTGCGGGTGAACCTGCCGCGCACCATCGAGGAGCCGATCATCAACCGGGTCGAGATCGCCGGCCTGCCGATCATGATCTACGGCGCGTCGGCGCCCGCGATGACGCCCGAGGACCTGTCCTGGCTCATCGACGACGTCATCGCCCGGCAGGTGCAGAGCGTGAAGGGCGTCGGCGGCGTCGAGCGCCTCGGCGGCGTCGCCCGCGAGGTCCGCGTGACCCTGAAGCCCGACCGTCTGCTGGCCCTCGGCATCACGGCCGCCGACGTCAACCGGCAGCTCCGCCTCACCGCCGCCGACATGGCGGGCGGGCGCGGCGAACTCGGCGGCCAGGAGCAATCCATCCGGACGCTCGCGGGCGCCGCGAGCCTCGAGACGCTGGCGGAGACCTCGATCATCGTGCCGGGCGGCCGCAAGGTCCGCCTCGACGAGCTCGCGACGCTGGTCGACGGCTCGGAGGAGCCGCGCACCTTCGCGCGCTTCAACGGCGAACCCGTGGTGGCCTTCGCGATCTCGCGCTCGACCGGCGCCAGCGACGCCGAGGTGGCGGTCGGCGTCGCCAAGCGCATCGCCGAACTGAGCACCCGGTATCCGGGGGTGCGCTTCGACCTGATCGACACCTCGGTCACCAACACGGTGGGCAACTACCACTCGGCGATGCTGAGCCTCGTCGAGGGGGCGGCGCTCGCCGTCATCGTGGTGTTCCTGTTCCTGCGGGACTGGCGCGCGACGCTCATCGCCTCCATCGCCCTGCCGCTCTCGGTGCTGCCGACCTTCTGGGTCATGAGCAGCCTCGGCTTCTCGCTGAACGCCGTCAGCCTCCTCGCCATCACGCTGGTCACCGGCATCCTCGTCGACGACGCCATCGTGGAGATCGAGAACATCGTCCGGCACATGCGCATGGGCAAGTCGCCCTACCGCGCCGCCCTGGAGGCCGCCGACGAGATCGGCCTCGCGGTCATCGCCATCACGGCGACGATCATGGCGATCTTCGCCCCCGTCTCCTTCATGAGCGGCATCGCCGGGCAGTACTTCAAGCAGTTCGGGCTCACCATCGCGGCGGCCGTGTTCATGTCGCTGCTGGTGGCGCGGCTGATCACGCCGCTGCTGGCCGCCTATTTCCTGCGCGACCACGGCCCCGACCTCACGCGGGACGGGGCGATCATGCGGGGCTATACCCGCGTGGTGGCCTGGTCGGTGCGCCACAAGTTCATCACGCTGGTGCTGGGGCTGGCCTGCTTTGCCGGGTCGATCATGTCCACCGGATTGCTGCCGGCGGGCTTCCTGCCGGCGGAGGACGCGGCGCGGACCATCTTCGTGGTCGAGCTGCCGCCTGGCGCCCGGCTCGCCGACACCACCGAGGTCAGCGACGGCCTCGTGGAGCGCATCCGCACCCTGCCGGAGGTCCGCAGCGTCTTCGTCGACGGCGGCCGCCAGCTGCCCGGAAAGAAGGAGGTGCGGCTGGCCACCTTCACCATAAACCTGACGCCGAAGAACACGCGCCACCGCTCCCAGAAGCAGGTCGACATCGCGATCCGGTCCATCCTGCACGAGGTGCCCGACATCCGGTTCTGGGCGCTGCGCGAGGGCGGACAGCGCGATGTCACCCTGATCGTCTCGGGCCCCGACAAGACGGTGGTGGCGGACACGGCGGCCAAGCTCCAGCGCGAGGCGGCGGGCGTGCCGCACCTCGTCAACGTGCTCTCGACGGCGCCCCTCGACCGAACCGAGATCCGCATCCGCCCGAAGGCCGGGGTTGCGGCCGATCTCGGGGTCTCCACCGACCTCATCGCCGAAACCGTGCGGGTGGGCACCATCGGCGACATCGGCGCGAACCTGGCCAAATTCAACACCATCGACCGGCAGGTGCCGATCCGCGTCCAGTTGCCGGAGCGCCTGCGCGGCGACCTCTCGCAGCTGGAAACCCTGAAGGTCCCGGTCAAGGGCGGGGCCGCGGTGCCGCTCTCCACCGTGGCCGATCTCAGCCTCGGGCGCGGACCGACCGCCATCGACCGCTACGACCGCGCCATCCGCGTGGCGCTGGAAGCCGACATGGAGGGCTCGGATGCGCTCGGCTCCCTCATCGCGGCGGTGCTGGCGCTCCCCACCGCCAAGGATCTGCCCCCCGGCGTCACCATCCGCCAGACCGGCGACGCCGAGGTGATGGGCGAGGTCTTCGAGGGCTTCGCCCTCGCCATGGGCGCCGGCCTGATGATGGTGTTCGGCGTCCTGGTGCTGCTGTTCGGCAACTTCCTGCAGCCGCTCACCATCCTGTTCTCGCTGCCGCTTTCCATCGGCGGCGCGATCCTGGGGCTGCTGATCTTCAACAAGCCGATCTCGATGCCCGTCGTCATCGGCATCCTGATGCTGATGGGCGTTGTCACGAAGAACGCCATCATGCTGGTCGACTTCGCCGTCGAGGAGATGGCGCGCGGGGTCGACCGCGCCACGGCGATCATCGATGCGGGCCGCAAGCGCGCCCGGCCCATCGTGATGACCACCATCGCCATGGCGGCCGGCATGGTGCCATCCGCCATGGCGCTCGGCATCGGCGGCGAGTTTCGCGCGCCCATGGCCATCGCGGTGATCGGCGGCCTCATCGTCTCCACCGGCCTGTCGCTGATCTTCGTGCCGGCGATCTTCGTCCTGGTGGACGATCTCTCGCGGCTGTTCGTGCGGGTCTTCGGCCGCTTCATCGGCGCCGTGGACGAGCCGACGGAAGGCGAGTTCGCGCTGCCCCAGCCGCGCTCCGCCAACGATCCGAAGCCGTTCTCGCCCCGCGTGGCCGCCGAATAGAACGGCCGAAAACGAAAAAGCCCGGACCGTGAGGTCCGGGCTTTTTCGATGGCGGGCCGGTGAAGGAGCGTTCAGCCCTCGGCGCGGTCGGCGAGGCGGCTCGCGGCGAAGCAGAGGCCGCCAGCGACGATGAAGAGCACCACGAAGGTCTTCACGGTGGCGTAGAACAGGGCCGGCTCGATCCCCGCATCGGTGTAGAGCACCAAGCCGATGGCGGTGATCGGCAGGAGCAGCAGGATCAGGAGCGGGGTCAGCGGGTTCTTCATCGGGTTCGACCTCTTCATCGGACCCGGCAGTCCGGACCGTATGGCGTTCACTGCGGCCCTCATAGCATCGCGGCGCAGGCCGCGCCAAGATCGTCCGCCCAAGCTTCGATGCGATCAAAGGTCCGTCCGGTCAGGGATCCGGCTCAGGCCGGAATCCGCACCGTGGCGCGCAGGCCCCCGAGGGGGCTGTCGTGCAGGCTGACGTCGCCGCCATGCGCCCGAGCGATGTCGCGGGCGATGGAGAGGCCGAGGCCGGAGCCGCCGGCATCCTGGCGCGCGTCGTCGAGGCGCACGAAAGGCTTGAACACTTCCTCGCGCTGGTCGGGGGCGATGCCCGGCCCGTCGTCGTCGATGGAGACCAGGAAGGCGCGGGCCTCGCGGCGCCCCACGATGGCGACGGTCTCGCCGTAGCGCGCGGCGTTGGCCGCGAGGTTGAACAGGCAGCGCCGGATGGCGTCGGGCCGCAGGGTCACGTGCGGATGGTCCTCCATCTCCACGGCCTCCACGTGGGCGCCGAGGCGCTCGACGTCGGTGCGCAGGTCCTCCAGCAGGGCGCGCATGTCGGTGGGCACCGCCACCTCGCCCGAATCGCCGCGCGCGAAGGCGAGATACGCTTCCAGCATCCGGCTCATCTCGTCGACGTCGCGCTGGAGGTCCTCCACCTCCGGCGTCTGCTCGACGAGGGCCAGCGAGAGCTTGAAGCGCGTGATGATGGTGCGCAGGTCGTGGCTGACGCCGTTGAGCATCGTCGTGCGCTGCTCCATCGCCCGCTCGATGCGCCGCTTCATCTCGATGAAGGCGTGGCCGGCCTGCCGGACCTCGCGGGCCCCGCGCGGGCGGAACTCGATCTCGCGGCCCTTGCCGAAGCTCTCGGCCACGGCGGCGAGGCGCAGGATCGGCTTGATCTGGTTGCGCAGGAACAGGATCGCGACGCCGAGCAGCACCAGGGAGGATCCGCTCATCCAGAGCAGGAAGATGTGCGAGTTCGAGGCGTAGGCCATGCTGCGCCGGGCGGTGACGCGCATCACCCCGTCGGGGATCGAGACGCGGATTTCGATCAGGCTGGAACGGCCCACCGTGTCGATCCAGTAGGGCCGGTGGATCTGGCGCCGGATCTCGTCGGAGAGCGCTTCGTCGAGGATCGAGAAGAACGGCCTCGGCCCGGCGGGGGGGAGCTTGGCGCCCTTCAGGATGTCGACGTCGAGGTTGAGCCGGTCGTTGGCGATCCGCGTGAGGGTCTCCGAATCCTTGTCCTGGGGATAGCTCTCGTAGATGTCGATCAGCGCGGCGACGTCCGCCGTGACGGCGGCCGAGAGGCGGCGCGTCACGAGTTGCCAGTGGCGCTCCATGAAGGTGTAGGCGATCACCGACTGCAGCAGCACCACCGGGGCGATGATGATGATCAGCGAGCGGGCATAGAGGCCCTTGGGCAGCACGTCGCCGACCGCGCGGCTGACCACGCGCCAGATGCGCGCCGGACGGGGGAGGGCCGCGAGGCGCATCGCCGTCCGCCGAAGGAGGCCGGTGGCGGCCATAACCTTCAGTCGACCGCGAGGCGGTAACCGACGCCCCGCACCGTCTGCAGGAACAGGGGATTGGCCGGGTCGACCTCGGTCTTGCGGCGCAGGCGATTGATCTGCACGTCGATGCTGCGCTCGGCCGCGAGGCCGCCGCCGCCGGCGAGCGCCTCGCGCTCGACATTGGCGCCCGCGGCCTGGGCCAGGATCGTCAGGATCTCGCGCTCGCGCTCGGTGATGCGGATGATCTCGTCCTCGCGGCGTAGCTCGCCCCGGTCGATCCGGTAGGAGAAGGGCCCGAAGGTGACGGTGTCGTGGCCCACGGCCCGGCCGTCCCCGCCCTCGCTGCGCCGCTTGATGATGTTCGACAGGCGCAGGATGAGTTCGCGCGGCTCGAAGGGCTTGGGCAGGTAATCGTCGGCACCGATCTCCAGGCCCATCACCCGGTCGTTGGGGTTCGAACGGGCGGTGAGCATCAGGATCGGCACCCGCGAGGACTTGCGCACCTCCCGGGCGTAATCGAAGCCGCTCTCGCCCGGCATCATCACGTCGAGGACCAGGGCGTCGAACACGAAGCACTGCGCCTTTGTGCGGGCCTCCGGCACGTTGCCCGCGGAGGTGACGCGAAAGCCCTGCTCGAACAGGAAGCGGGCCAGCAATTCGCGCACGCGGCGGTCGTCGTCCACCACGAGGACGTGGGGCGCGTGATCGGGAAGCTCGGTCCCCGCCCGGGTGATCGCCGCCGCCATCAGGCGGCGCTTCGGACGCGGCGCGCCATCAGGCGGCGCACGGCCGCGCGCTCCTCGGGTTCGATCATCCCGAACAGGAAGCTCTCGGCGGAGGGCGGCATCGCCCGCCCGGCCTCCAGGTTGGCGAGCGCCCGCGCCACCCGGCGGCTCTGAACCCGGATGAGGTCGCCCGCCAGGGCCGTCCCGGCGGACGTGCAGAACAGCAGGCGCTGGCGCCGGTCGCTCGTGCCGGTCTTCTGGGTGATGTAATCCTGCCCGATCAAATCCTTGAGCACCCGGTTCAGACTCTGCTTGGTGATGCGCAGGATATCCAGGAGTTCGGCGATCGTGAGGCCCGGGTAACGGTCGACGAAGTGCAGGACACGGTGATGCGCCCGACCGAAGCCGTACTGGGCCAGGATTCTGTCGGGGTCACCGACGAAATCCCGATAGGCGAAGAACAGAAGCTCGATGAGATCGTCGCCGGATTCGCCGGCCGGCATCGGCTCGTCGGGATCGACATCATGCGTCGCACGGGCTGTCACGTCGGGGGCGGCCTGAATTTATGTCAGTGCTGTTGACATGTTCCAGCCGTACATGGGCCCGTCAAGCCGTCGCGCGCCGTTTGGGCGAAGGCGATGCGTCGCCGCCCGCCGAATCGCCCTGAGACACCCTGCCACGGGGATCGCCCGCCTCCTTCTCCCACCGTTCGGAACACATCCGCGACCCCGACGTTTTCCAGAACATTTCAGGAACACGAGGGACGCGACATGGCGAAGACCCAGCAGGCCGAGGCCGAGGCCAATCCGAAGACCGACCCCAAGGACACCTCCAACCAGATCAAGGATCCGAGCCAGTGGACCACTGGCGGTGAGCCCATGACGGGGGCACAGGCTTCCTACCTCAAGACCCTGTCGGAAGAGACGAAGTCACCCGAAGCGTTCGATCCGGACCTCGACAAGGCTGAGGCCTCGCAGCGGATCGATGCCTTGCGCAAGGAATCCGGCAAGGCCTGAGGAGACGTCGGCCGGGTCTCTCGGCAGCATGTCCGAGACGACCCGGTCGATCTTCGAGAAGGCTCGCGAGATCCGCGACCTGGGAATCGCGCATGTGGACCACCCGACATTCCACGAGTCGTTTAAGTCATCCGCAAGGAAGCCTCTTTAGTCTTGCCGTCGATTGAACGCGACGAAAGACGACCGGCAACCATGACCAGACTGGAATCGATGGTCTCCAGACGTCGTCGGAAAGCCGGCACCAAGATTGGTCCCTGCGCGCTCGCGTTGCGTTTCTTGAGCGATACCCGCGGCGCAACCGTCGTGGAGTATGGGCTCATCGCGGGCCTGACGTTTCTGGCGGTCGTTGGCGCCCTGCATACATACGCTGACCGGATGACTGCGATGTATCAGTACATTGGCAATAGTATCACGAAATCTTCCTGAATCCTGTCTCAGGCGCGCCCGCGAGCGTTAGCGTCTCCCCCGGCTTGAACCGGCTTTCGGGTCGAGGGTGCCGGTCGCGCCCGGCGTCGTCGATCCGCTCGCTTCGGCGCTGCCTGGCTCCCAGGATCCCTGCCAGAACGTATCGAACAGCCGCTGCATCGCGCGGGCATTCTCCTGATGCACTTCCAGTCCGGTCTGGAACATCTGCTGCATCACGTCGAATGGCGCATCGCTCCCGGCCGTGTCCTGATTGGCCGGCCCCGGCCTCGGAGCCACGGTCAGACGGGGCGGGGCAGGGGCCTTCCGGACCGGCGGTGCGTTTGGAGCGGTAGGCCGCGTGTTTCCGCCTGACCGCAGGAACGTCTCCATCATCTCCGACCAGGCGTTGGGCGGAAACCCGAAGGGCGAGGGCGCGCTCTGAGGCGCCGGCGCCGGAGGTGGATTCTGGTTGATCATGACGTGGACGATTCCCGCCACGACCATGCCGGCCATCATCGGCAGCATCTGCTTCAGGGCGGGTGTCGCGACGCCGCTGACCGTGGCGGCCTGTTGCAGCACCGCTTGGCTCAGATGCGTCGAACCGAAGAGCTGCTTGACCAGCATGTCCATCTGGGGCGACGGCGGCGGCGAAGCGGCGGGGTTCGGGCCGACGAGGCTGAACAGGTGGGCAAAGCCGGTGGGATCGTGGGCCGCATTGCGTTGCAGGCCCATGGTCAGGGCCGGCAGGAGGGCCTGCATCGCACGCAGGCCCTGGTCCTGCGTCAGCCCGAATTGTGGGCCGAGGCCCTGGACGTTGGGGCCCGCCTGCGCCTGAAGGATGTCGAAGAGGTTGAACATGGCGGCGGCCTCACGGACAAACGGCGGCATGCCCGGAGAGACCCCGGGCGCGTTGCCGAATTCTGTCGCATCCGGTGGGCACTGACCAGCCCGCCTGCCTCATGCGTGTCCGATTCCCTCCCGCCGGAGGCCAGGAACCGGACTTTCCCCGCCTTTCGGAGCCGACAATGCGCTTTCCCGCGCCCCTGATCGAGGCGCGCCTCGTACGCCGCTACAAGCGCTTCCTCGCCGACATGGAGCTGGCGGACGGGTCGCTCGTCACCGCGCATTGCGCCAATCCGGGCGCGATGCTGGGCCTGCTGGCGCCCGGCGCCCGCGCCCTGCTCTCACGATCCACCAACCCGGCGCGCAAGCTCGGCTATTCCTGGGAACTGGTCGAGGCGGATTTGCCCGGTGGCCCGCAATGGGTCGGCATCAACACCCTGCGCCCGAATTCCCTGGTGGCGGAAGCCTTCGCCGAGGGTGCCCTGCCGGCGCTCGCCGGCTACACGAACCTGCGCCCCGAGGTCCGCTACGGCCGGGCGAGCCGGGTGGACTTCCTCGCCAGCGGAGAGGGCATGGCGCCCTGCCACGTGGAGGTCAAGAACTGCCACCTCATGCGCCAAGCCGGCCTCGCCGAGTTTCCGGATTGCGTCGCCGCCCGGAGCGCGCGCCACATGGAAGACCTCGCGGCGGTCGTGGCGGCGGGCGGGCGGGCCATGGTCATCATCGTCGTGCAGATGTGGGCGAACCGGTTCGTCGCCGCCCGCGACCTCGACCCCGCCTTCGACCGGGCCTTCCAGGGCGCCCGCGCGGCGGGCGTCGCCGTGCACGCCCATCGCTGCCGGATCGATCCCAGCGGCATCACGGTGGCCGACGCGATCCCCGTGGCGTAGGCTTCCGGCCCCGCCGGAGGGCCTGCGATGGACGACCACGAGGATTTCCGCGCCGAGCAGCGCGGCGTGGCGCGCGGAGCCGGGATCGCGGCGCTGGTCGGAGCCGCCGCGTTGAGCCTCGCCTTCGGGCTCGCCGGCCCCGCGAACCCGGCGGCGAGTGCGGGGGAGCGAGTCGCCTTCGCCCTGCGCGTCGACGTCCTGGTCGTGGCCTGGTTCGCGGCGGCGATCGCCAACGTCGCCCGACTGCGCTTCGCCTCGCCCGCCGATATCGGCGCCGGGACCGCCTCGACATCCGGACCGCGCGTCCGCATCGCCCGGGCCCTTCTCGCGAATACCGGAGAACAGGCGGCGCTCGCGGTCTTCGCGCACCTCCTCGTGGCGGTCACCCTCGACGCCTACGCGGTTCTGGTGCCGGTGCTGGCGGCGCTGTTCTGTGCCGGGCGGCTGCTGTTCTGGCTCGGCTACGAACGCGGCGCCGCCGCGAGAGCCATCGGGTTCGGACTGACGTTCTACCCGTCCCTCGCCGTCCTGATCATCGCGGCGGTCGCCGGCCTGTCATGAGGTCCGCTCGAAGATGAGGTTGAGGCGAGTGCGGGCGGTCTGTCGGTAGCCGTTCTGCTCGAGCAGGGCGGGCAGGTCGATCTGCCACTGGTCCGTACCGTTCTCGACGATCAGGAGCTTCGGGCGCAGCGAGGCCGGGGCCGCGCGCAGGAACGGCTCCAGGATCAGGTCCTCGGCCCCCTCCACGTCGAGCTTCATCGCGTCGATATGGGCGATGCCCTCGCTGCGGGCGAGATCGAGGAGCGTCACCGCGGGCACGCGGATCTGCGCGCCCTCGTTGGTGCCGACGATCTTCAGGCTCGATTCGCCGCGGTTGCGCGGGTCGACGAACAGCGTGAGCTCGCCCGCCTTGTCCGCCACCGCGCAGGCCAGGGCCTTGACCGTCCCGAACGGGTTCTGGGCGATGTTGTAGGTCAGGCGGTCGAACACGTCGGGCTGCGGCTCGATGGCGAGGATGCGCGCGCGCGGACCGGCGAAGGCCGCCACGAACAGCGCGTAGGCGCCAATGTTCGCGCCGATGTCGAGGAAGGTGCAGCCGGGCGCGAGCTTCGCCCGGAGAAGATCGCGCTCCTCCGGATCGAAGAATTGCGGCGTGAAGAGCACCTTCTTCTCGCAATTGTTGTTGTAGGGGTAGAGCCGCATGCGGGCGCCGTAGCGCTCCACGTCGAGGGGCGCGCCGCGCAGCAGGCCGATGGCGATGCGCCGCAGGAAGAGCGAGAGCCGCCGTCCGCCCCAGCTTCCGTAGGACAGGCGGCCCGTGCGCTCGGCGATGCGGGCGACGAGGCCGGTGGGCGCGTAGGTGCCGTAAGGTTGGGTGTCTTTCATCGCGCCTGCTGATGCCAGCACGCGGGCGCGTGGGCAAGCACGAGCGCCGCTGCAGCCGATTTCACAGGATCGGACGCCAGGCGGGGCGTGTGACAGCACAACCCTCGGGTCGCTTCAGCTCGGATGTTTGCCGCTTGTTCCGGTCGAGCGACCGCGCGACCTGTCCCTTTGTGGCAACACCGAGACCCAAAGCACCTCGCACGGGGTCCGTCTGCCCGAAATGTAGGCGGATGCACAAAGGATAGCTTTGCCGCAACGCGGAACCTTTGAGAGCTTAGGCGTAACGCCGAATCCTTCGCAGAGTTCCGAAATGACCCTCAAGCGCCCGCTCCTCGCCCTCACGGCCGTGCTGCTCTCTTCGGTGTGTGCCTATGCCGCCGATCTGAAGGCACCGGTCGCACCGGCCCCGGTCCCGGCGTCCTGCAAGGCGGAGATCACCTTCCCGGCCTATGGCGGGTTCATCAAGCAGAACCCGAACCCGGCCTGCCTGACCATCGGTGGCCTCGGCGACATCTATGTCGGCGGCGCGGTGAGCGGATACTTCTACACCCAATCCAACCAGTTCCCGGCCGCCTTCGCGCCGCCCGGCGTGTCCGGTGACCGCGCCGCCCGCGCCGACATCTCGAACCTGATGGGCTTCATCCAGAAGGCCGACGGTCCGTTCCAGTTCTACGCCGCCTTCGGCGCCTACACGATCCCGGGCCTCGGCGCCCCGGTCTACAGCGCCTTCGACCAGACCGACCTGCTCTACTCGCCGGTTCCGATCGTGTTCGGCAAGTACGTGATCAACGACAATTGGTCGATCCAGGGCGGCCGCATGCCGACGCTGATCGGCTCCGAGCTGCCCTTCACCTTCCAGAACCTGAACATCTCGCGCGGCCTCCTCTTCAACCAAGAGAATGTGATCAACCAGGGCGTTCAGGTGAACTACTCCGACGGCCCGTGGGCCGCGTCGTTCGCCGCCACGGACGGTTTCTATTCCGGCGAGATCAACTGGGTCACGGGCGCGATCACCTACAAGATCGATCCGGCCAACACGATCGGCATCAACGGCGGCACGCACTTCTCCAGCTACACCAACTTCGACAGCACCACCTCGCGCGGCCTCCGCTTCCAGTTCGCCACGCCCGCAACGCTGCAGAACAGCAGCATCATCAGCGCGAACTACACCTACGCCGACGGCCCGTGGATCCTGACCCCGTACATCCAGTACACCAACGTCGAGCGGAACGCCGTGCTCGGCCTCGCGGGCGCCGAGACCTTCGGCGGCGCGCTCCTCGCCAGCTACGCCTTCACCGACAACTTCGCCCTCGCCGGCCGCGTCGAGTACATCACCCAGAGCGGAAATCGCGGCAATCCCTTCGGACAATCGTCCGTCCTCTATGGCGCCGGCAGCTCGGCCTTCTCCTTCACGGTGACGCCGACCTTCACCTTCGACCGCTACTTCCTCCGCGGCGAGTTCTCGACCGTGCAACTCTACGACATCAGCACCTTCGGCGGCATCGTCGGCACCGGCTTCGGCCGCAACGGCCTGAAGACCTCGCAGGAGCGCTACATGATCGAGACCGGCATCACCTTCTGATCCGATCGACCGATCCGGCTCGATGAAAGCGGCGGCGGGGCGACCCGCCGCCGCTTTCATTTGTGCCCAAGCGTCACGGCGGGACTTCCGTCCGCGTCTCCCACGGTCCAAGGAGACGGGCACAATGCCCCGACCGATAAGGCCCGAGCCCATGCAGACCTTCGATTCCGACGGCGTCGCCATCGCGTATATCGACGTGCCGGCGGTGGGCGGCTCCGGCGATCCGGTCCTGCTGATCCACGGCTTCGCCTCGAACCACGCGGTGAACTGGGTCAACACCCTCTGGGTCCGCACCCTGACCCAGGCCGGCTACCGGGCGATCGCGTTCGACAACCGGGGCCACGGCGAAAGCCGGAAGCTCTACGACCCGGAGGCCTACGGCTCCGACATCATGGCGCAGGACGCGCGCCGCCTCCTCGACCATCTCGGGATTGGCCGGGCCGACGTGATGGGCTACTCGATGGGCGCGCGCATCTCCGCCTTCCTGGCGCTCGACGCGCCGGAGCGGGTGCGCTCGGTGCTGCTCGGCGGGCTCGGCCTGCACCTCGTGGAGGGCAGGGGCCTGCCGGACGGCATCGCCGAGGCCCTGGAGGCGGAGCCCGGCGCCCCGGCCCCGAACCCGACGGCGGCCGCCTTCCGGACCTTCGCCGAGCAGACGAAGAGCGACCTGCGGGCGCTGGCCGCCTGCATGCGCGGCTCGCGCCAGGCCCTGTCGCGGGCCGAAGTGGCGCAGATCGAGGTGCCGACCCTCGTCACCACCGGCACCCTCGACACGGTCTCGGGCTCCGGGCCGGCCCTGGCCGCCCTGATGCCGAATGCCACCGCGCTGGAGCTGCAGAACCGTGACCACAGCACCGCCGTGGGCGATCGCGGGCACCGCACCGGCGTGCTGGAGTTTTTGGCCAAGCGTCCCTGATCGGTCGCCGCCGACGCTTCAGCTCTTGAGGCGATAGCCGGTGCGAAAGATCCAGGTCACCCCGGCGAGGCACAGGGCGAGGAAGACCAGCGCCATGGCGAAGCTGATCCCGACGCCGACATCCGAGGTGCCGAAGAAGGCCCAGCGGAACCCGCTGATCAGGTAGACGACCGGGTTGGCGAGACTGACCGCCCGCCAGAACGGCGGCAGCATCTCGATGGCGTAGAAGCTGCCCCCGAGGAAGGTCAGCGGGGTGACGACGAGCAGCGGCACCAGTTGCAGCTTCTCGAACCCGTCCGCCCAAAGCCCGATCAGGAAGCCGAACAGGCTGAAGGTGACGGCCGTCAGCAGCAGGAACAGCACCATCACGAAGGGGTGCTCGATGCGCAGCGGCACGAACAGCGCGGCGGTGGCGAGGATGATCAGGCCGATCAGGATCGACTTCGAGGCCGCAGCCCCGACATAGCCGAGCACGATCTCCAGCGGCGAGACGGGGGCCGAGAGGATCTCGTAGATCGTGCCGGCAAAGCGCGGGAAGTAGATGCCGAACGAGGCGTTGGCGATGCTCTGCGTCAGAAGCGACAGCATCATCAGGCCGGGCACGATGAAGGCGCCGTAGGCGACCCCGTCCACGGAGGCGACCCGGGAACCGATGGCCGCCCCGAAGACCACGAAGTAGAGGGAGGTGGCGATGACCGGGGCGACGATGCTCTGCAGGGCCGTGCGCCAGAAGCGCGCCATCTCGAAGCCGTAGATGGCGCGGACCGCGTACCAGTTCATGCGCGTTCCTTCACGAGGTCGACGAAGATCTCTTCGAGCGACGATTGGCTGGTCTGGAGGTCTCGGAAGCGGATGCCGGCCTCCGCGAGGTCGGCCAGCAGGGCGGTGATGCCGGTGCGCTCGCCCTCGGTGTCGCGGGTCTTGGTGTCGTAGGTGTAAACGAGGTCCTGGCCACCGGGCTTGAGGATGAGGTCGTGCCGCGCCAGCGACGGGGGCAGGGCAATCAGCGGTTCTTGCAGATTCAGCGTCATCTGCTTCTTGCCGAGCTTACGCATCAGCTCTGCCTTTTCCTCGACCAGGATGATCTGACCCTTGCGGATCACGCCGATGCGGTCGGCCATCTCCTCGGCCTCGTCGATGTAATGCGTGGTGAGGATGATGGTGACGCCCTTGTCGCGCAGGGAACGCACGAGGCGCCACATGTCCCGGCGCAGTTCCACGTCGACGCCGGCGGTGGGCTCGTCGAGGAACAGGATGCGCGGCTCATGGCTGAGCGCCTTGGCGATCAAGACCCGCCGCTTCATGCCCCCCGACAGGGTCATGATCCGGGAGTCGCGCTTCTCCCACAGGGAGAGGTCACGCAATACCCGCTCGATATGCGCCGGGTCGGGCTTCAGGCCATAGAGCCCCCGGCTGAAGCTCGTCGTCGCCCAGACCGTCTCGAAGGCGTCGGTGGTCAATTCCTGCGGCACCAGGCCGATCAGGCGGCGAGCCTTGCGATACTCGACGGCAATGTCGTGTCCGCCCGCCAGGATGCGGCCGGCGCTCGCCGTGACGATGCCGCAGACGATGCTGATCAGCGTGGTCTTGCCGGCGCCGTTCGGGCCGAGGAGGGCGAAGATCTCGCCCTCGGCGATGTCGAGGCTGATGCCGTCGAGGGCCTTCAGGCCGGAGGCATAGACCTTGGACAGGTTCTGGATCGAGATGATCGGCTGCATCGAAACTCCGCTGCGGCGTGGCGCCGGCGCGATCGGGCCGGCGCTATAGCATGCCGTTGGCGATCGATCGGCCCTGAAAACGAAAAAGCCGCCTCGCGGCGGCTTTCTCAAGCACTCGAAGACGAAAGGTCTCAGGCGCGCAGGCGGGTCCGGACCTCGCCGAGGCTCTGGCGGACGAGACCTTCGGCGGCCTCGCCCTGCATGCGCTCGCGCAGGATCACCTCGGAGACCTTGACGGCGGCATCGGCGGCGGCGGCGCGGACCTGCGCGGTGGCCTGGACTTCGGCCTGGGCGATCTTGGTCTCGGCGGACTTGGTGCGGCGGGCGATGAAGTCGTTCAGGCGGGCATGGCCCTCGTCGGCGATGCGCTGCGCCTCCTGGCGGGCTGAGGCCACGATGGCCTCGGCCTCACGCTCGGCCTCGGAGCGGCGCTTCTTGTAGTCGGCGAGCACGCCGGCGGCTTCCTCGCGCAGGCGGCGGGCCTCGTCGAGTTCGTTCCGCACGCGCTTGGCGCGGCCATCCAGGCCCTTGGTGATCTGGTTGAAGCCGCCGACCTTCCAGACCACGGCCATGAACAGCACGAAGGCGACTGCGACCCAGAATTCGGCTTCCAACAACATGCTCGTCGTCCCAAATCGATGCGTTCGGCGCGGATCCCGAGGTTTTCAAACCTCGGGCATGCCGGTCAGTGTCGGTCTCGCGTCCCGCCTCAGTGCGGCAGCGCGACGCTGTCGAGGGCCTTGGCGAGAGCGGCCTCGTCGGGGCTGCGGCCAGTCAGGCGCTCGACGATGGCGGCGGCGGTCTCGCCCGCGATACCGCGGACGTTGCCCATGGCTTCCGCGGTGCGGGTGCGCAGGGTGGCCTCGGACGCAGCGATCCGCGCGTTCAGCTCGGCTTCCAGCGCCTTGCGCTTGGTTTCGGCTTCCTGGGTCAGGGCCGTGCGGGTCTCCAGCGCGATGGCCTGGGCCTTCGCCTGCGCATCGCTCAGGGATTTCTCGTAGGCCGCTCCGGCGGTATCCGCCTCGGCCTTCAGGCGCTGGGCCTCGTCGAGATCGCTCGACAGGCGCACGGCGCGGTCGTGCAGGATGGCCTGGATGCGCGGCAGAGCGATCTTGTCCATCAGGTAGTAGAGCAGCCCGAAGGCGAGCGCGAGCCAGATCAGCTGGGACGCGAAGGTGTGGCTCTCGAAGGGCGGGAAGCCGCCGCCATGCTCGGCGGCCGGCGTCGCGGCGAAGCCTTCATGCGTTGCGGTCGAATGGGCCGGCTGAGCCATGACGTCCTTCGCGTAAGATCGGGCGCGTGAATTGGGAAGTCGGAACCGGACGCCTCAGGCCATCCCGCGAGGGGAGGCGGCGCCCGGTCCGGTAGCGGTTCGACGTCTCGAAAGACCGAGGTCTTAGACGGCGAACAGGAGCAGCAGGGCGACGAGCAGCGAGAAGATGCCCAGAGCTTCGGTCAGGGCGAAGCCGAGGAGCAGGTTGCCGCGCTGGCCATCGGCGGCCGACGGGTTGCGGAGCGCGCCGGCATAGAACTGGCCGAAGAGGTTGCCGAGGCCGATGGCGGCGCCCGCCATGCCGAGACAGGCGAGGCCGGCACCGATGTACTTGGCAGCTAAGGGATCCATCAAATTGCTCCTGAAGTCGGTTCGGTCGTTGCGTGGAGAGAAATCCGGGCCGCGAGCGCGGACCGGGGACGGAAGGGGTTCGTCTCGGCCGCTCGGCCAAGATGGACCCGGCCTAGTGGCCGGGATGCAGCGCGTCGCTCAGGTAGATCGAGGCGAGCGTGGCGAAGACGTAGGCCTGGAGACCGGCCACGAGGAATTCGAGGGCCGTGACGGCGACGCTGAGCGCCAGCGGCAGGGGCGAGATCGCACCCCAGGCGCCCGCGGCGAGCAGCGCCGGCACGAAGCCCGCGAAGATCTTGAGGGCGATGTGGCCCGCAAGGACGTTGGCGAACAGACGCACCGCGAGGCTGATCGGGCGCGAGATGAACGACACGATCTCGATGGCGACGATCATCGGCAGGAGCCACCCGGGCACGCCCGAGGGCACGAACACCTTCAGGAACTTCGTGCCGTGGGCCATGAAGCCGTACACGATCACGGTGCCGATCACGAGGAAGGCCAGCGCGAAGGTGACGATGATGTGGCTGGTCACCGCGAAGGCATAGGGGATCATGCCGAGCATGTTCAGCACGAGCACGAACATGAAGAGCGAGAAGATCAGCGGCATGAACCGCTCGGAGCCGTGGCCGGCGGACTGGCGCAGGGTCGAGCCGATGAACTCGTAGAAGATCTCGGCCATCGACTGCATGCGGCCGGGCACCACCGAGCGGCGGGCGGTGGCCACCACGGTGATCAGCGCGATGATCCCGACGGCGGCGAACATGTACAGGGACGACTGCGTGAACGCGATCTCCTGGTTGCCGATATGTCCGAAGGAGACCAGCGGCTTGAGCTCGAACTGGTGGATCGGATCCATCTTTACGGCCATTGCCGTTCCCGCCCTTCTGAATCTTCGGCCGGCCTGACGGCCCGCCACCACCGGTGCCGCGCGAGCGGCATTCTTGAACTCGGTCCAGCCGCGCGAGCGGCATCCTTGAACTTCGGGCGAACCGCAAGCGGCGCTGCCCTGGCGGCACCGCTAGCGGTCCCGCTCCTTCGTCGGCGCCCTGGGAAGTGCCCCCGAGGCGCGCATGACGTTGTAGACGCCGGTCGCGAAGCCCAGCATCAGCAGGACGATCAGACCCCAGGGTTTCGTCCCGAGGTAATGATCGAACATCCAACCGAGAATGCCCCCGGCGAGGACGCCTGCGATGAACTCGGTCGAGAGCCGCATCGCCTGGCCGAGAGGAGAAGGCCCGGCCGCGGGGCCGGGACGCGTGGAAGGATCGGGAGTGGCGCTGGGCCGCTTCCGCTCGATCTGCGTCTCAAGACGTTTGAGCCTCTGGGAGAGGTCCGCGTCCAGTGCTTTCTTCCGCCCGTCCCCGCCTTCGTCGCCCGTTTCGTTGCCGCTCACAGCGAGAACTCACATTGGCGAGAGCGGAGGGAACCGGTCGGAACGCCTCCTTCAAGCGGGGCGCACCTTAGTTTCGCCCACCTTGAGTGTCAAGGCGCCGCAAACACGGGTTAAGACCCTGTCAGATCTCAG
The DNA here is from genome assembly GCF_028290105.1 of Methylobacterium sp. Lineage (GTDB taxonomy): Bacteria > Pseudomonadota > Alphaproteobacteria > Rhizobiales > Beijerinckiaceae > Methylobacterium. The sequence continues at coordinate 2,584 of NZ_JAQGKL010000088.1, read as the reverse complement.
GAAATCGGCGTTTTCCCGATCCGCGCCCGAGGTCTTCTTGCAACCGGGGGACGATACGGTCCGGGGCCGGTCAGGCGCCCAGGATCGGCTTGATCACCTTCTCCATGCCCTCGATGGTCATCTCGCCCTTGAAGCGCTCGCCGTTGATGAAGAAGGTCGGCGTCGAATCGACCTTGAAGGTGTCCATGCCCTTCTGCTTGACCGTGTTCACGGCGCCGTAGAGCTTCTGGTCCTTGAGGCAGGCCTCGAACTTCTCCTTCGAGAAGCCGGCCTGGCGCAGCATCTGCTCCATGGCGTCCACCGGCGATTGCGGCTTCTGCACGTAGGCCCAGGCCTGCTGCTGGTCGAAGAGCAGGTCGGTGATGGGGTAGTACTTCGCGTCGCCGTCGCAGCGCGCCAGCATGAAGGCGGCGGTGGCCAGCGGATCGAGGGGGAACTCGCGCAGGGTGAAGCGCACCTTGCCGGTGTCGATGTAGCGCTCTTTCAGCGCCGGCCAGGTGAACTTGTGGAAGGCCGCGCAGTGCGAGCAGGTCATCGAGGCGTACTCGATGATCGTGACCTTGGCGTCCTTTGGACCCAGCCAGACGTCGCCGAGCGGGCCGGGCTCCATCAGGGTCGAGAGGTTGGCGTCCTCGGCCATCGCCGGCAGGCTGAACCGGGGCAGGAGGATCGCCGCCCCGGCGGCAAGGCCGGTGGCTTTCAGGGCATCGCGTCGGGTGATCATGATCGGGACGGGCTCCGCTCGCGGACCAGAATACGGTTCGGGATGCGGTAGAATCCTGCAGGCCTCCTGACAAGGCGCGCGAGGCGCCGACTAGCGCTTGTGCGTCGTCGCGACGATCGCCGTGCCGAGGCGATCGAGGGCGTCGCGCAGGGCGTCGTGCTCGATCACCTGGACGGCGAGCGCCACTTCGCCGCGGCGGACGGGGTCGATCACCGGGGGCGGGGGCCGGCGCCCGATCCGGTCGACCCGGCCCTGGCGCATCACGATCTTGCCGACGCAGGCCCAGCCGTAATGGGCGTTGATGCGCTGGATCACCACCGGCGCGAGGTGCTGCAGTTCGAGGGCGAACACGCCCTCGACCCGGACCACGAGGGTGCCGGGGTCGGGCCGGCCCTCCTCTTCGCGCCGGCGCCGGCGCGGCCATTCGAGCTTCGAGGGCTGGCAGTAGCGGGACAGGCGCTCGCCGACGATCTCGGGCCAGGCGGCCAGGATGTCGGTGGAGGCGAACCCCTGCGCCGCGAAGGCCGGGCCGATGCAGCCCTCCAGCAGTTCCGCGAGGGGTTTGACACGCGCCATGCGCAAGGATTCCCTTTCGGTGCGACGTCCGAGGCTCCGGTATCGCCCGCAATGGTTAGCACGCCGTTCCGGGCTGCCGAAGCGGGCGCGCGCATGGCGCGCTTTGAAGCGTCGGGCCGGGGGGCTATGGACGGAAATCCCCACCACGCGCCGGTGCCCGTGTCCCACGCCACACCTCACGTTCCCGACGCCGCGGACCTGCTCATCTGGTACGACCGGCATCGCCGCGTCCTGCCGTGGCGGGCGCTGCCCGGGCAGACGCCGGACCCGTACCGCGTCTGGCTCTCGGAGGTGATGCTGCAGCAGACCACGATCGCGGCGGTCAAACCGTACTTCCAGAAGTTCCTGGAGCGCTTCCCCACCATCGACGCCCTGGCGGACGCCCCCGAGGAGGCGGTGATGTCGGCCTGGGCCGGGCTCGGCTACTATTCCCGTGCCCGCAACCTGCACGCCTGCGCCAAGGCGGTGGCGGCGGCCGGGGCGTTCCCCGACACGGCGGCGGCCCTGCGCAAGCTGCCGGGGATCGGCGCCTACACGGCGGGCGCCGTGGCGGCCATCGCCTTCGACCGCGCGGAGGCGGCGGTGGACGGCAATGTCGAGCGGGTGATGACCCGGCTCTTCGCCATCGAGACGGCGCTGCCGGCGGCCCGCCCCGAGATCCGCACGGTGACGCAGGCGCTGGTGCCGGATCGGCGCCCCGGCGACTTCGCCCAGGCCGTGATGGATCTGGGCGCCACCATCTGCACCCCGAAGCGCCCGGCCTGCGCCCTCTGCCCCTGGATGGCGCCGTGCCGGGCCCGGGCGCTGGGCCTCCAGGAGACCTTTCCGCGCAAGGTCAAGAAGGTGAAGGGGACCTTGCGCCGGGGTGCCGCCTTCGTGGCGATCCGCAGCGGCGACGAGGCGATCCTGCTGCGCACGCGCCCGGCGGAGGGCCTCCTCGGCGCCATGGCCGAGCCGCCGATGAGTCCCTGGGCGCCGGATTACGATCCCGCCCAGGCGCTCCTCGACGCGCCGCTCGATGCGCGCTGGAAGCGGCTGCCGGGGCTGGTGCGCCACGGCTTCACGCATTTCCCGCTGGAACTGACCGTGTTCTGCGCCCGCGTCGCGCTCAGCACGCAGGCGCCCGCCGGCATGCGCTTCACGCCCCGGCGGGATCTGGACGAGGAGCCATTGCCCGGGCTGATGAAGAAGGTGCTGGCCCACGCCTTCGACCCGAAGCCCGAGCCGGTGAAAGCGGAAAAGCCCGGCCGGCCGAAGGCGATGCGGATGGTGGCCGACACGCCG
>NZ_JAQGKL010000092.1 GCF_028290105.1 Methylobacterium sp. | reverse complement strand
TGCCGATCGATACAGCGACCATCGATGCGGTTAGTTCATCACGCAGGCGTGAACAAGAGCCTGATTTGCGCGGTTGTGGGCGCGTGCTTTCGCAGCAACAAGTACTAATTATTCTAAAGAAAGTTATCGCTCGCCGACAGCTCGAAGATGTCTTCACGGGCTGGTGCGTGGCGATCGCCTAGACCAATGGTTTTCTAAGAAGCGATGGCTACGCATTTGGGGGATAGCCACCGCCCAGCAAATCCGGAATCGAAGTCCGCTTTCGAGCGTGACGAGGGTCGGCTGTGACGACCTGTGTCGGTCGGAGGCGCAACGTCCGCTTCGCGGCGAAGGGCCTGGGTCCGGCTCGCCACCCGGCGCGGGATTTTCCGCCGAGTCCCGGGCGGATGCGCGACAGGGCACGGCCCGGCGTCGACGCGCGGACGCCCGGATTTCGCAGGCGGCGTCACCGGCGATCCGGTCGACACCCGCCCTCATTCGGAAACCGAGGCGGGGCGAAGCGTCGGTGTGCGGGTGCGGCCCCGCTCAGGGACAGCGGTGTCTCAGAACCGCTCCACCACCAGCGCCTCGGTGGCGGGCGCCGGCTCGGCGGCGCCGGCCGCGTCGCGCAGGGCCGGCACCACGTCGGCGGCCTCGCGGGTCACGAGGTAGCTCAGGTCGAGCCCTTCGCGGATGAAGCCGTGGGCGCGCATGTGGTCGAGGAGCGTCAGGAGCGGCGTCCAGAAATCCGCCACCGAGAGCAGCAGGATGGGCTTGCGGTGCTGGCCGAGCTGCGCCCAGGTCAGTTGCTCGACGAGTTCCTCCAGGGTGCCGATGCCGCCCGGCAGGGCCACGAAGGCGTCGGAGCGCTCGAACATCAGGCGCTTGCGGGTGTGCATGTCCTCGACGACGATGGTCTCCTGGATCTCGTCGAGCATGCGCTCGCGGGATTTCAGGAAGTCGGGGATGATGCCGGTGACGTGGCCGCCGTTCTCGATCACCGCGCGCGCCACCGTGCCCATCAGGCCGACATTGCCGCCGCCGTAGACGAGGCCGAGGCCCGCCTCCGCGAGCGCCTTGCCGAGGGTCTCGGCCGCCGCCGTGAAGGCGGGGTCGCCCCCGAACCCGGAGCCGCAATAGACGCAGACCGTCCTCAACGGAGCCATGCCGAACTTCCCTGATGCGCCGAGGCCGGCGCGCGCGTCGCCCCGTCCACGAGCCAAACTGCTGATTTCACGGGAGATCCGCCCAGATCGCGGCGGGTGTGATTTGGTGTTCCGGTCATGTTCGTTAATATGTCGCCATCCATCGCCGGTTTGTCGACGGGCCCGATCCCCGTTCGGCGGGATTTCGGCCGCCGCGCCGGTGGACGAGGGAGTGGCGTGTCATGAGGGCGGAGTTGCGACGGAGCATCTTCCTCGCCTGCGTGGGGCTTCTGGCGGGCTTTGCCCTGGTGGTCACCCTGTACGGTGCCGGCACGTTGTTCAAGCGCGGCCTCGGAACACCCGTGGGCCTGGGGTCCACGGACGGCACCCTCGTGCCCCCGGCCGGCGCGCCGGCGCAAGACCCGAAGGCGGAAGACACGAAGGCGGAAGACACGAAAGCAATCGACCCGACCTCCGCCAACCCGAAGACGGCCGACCCGAAAACTCCGGCCGCGCCGGCCCCCCGCCCCGGGGAGGGGGCGGCCTCAACCGCGGGAAAGCCCCTGGCGGCCCTGGAGGCGCCTCCGGCGCCGGATCGAGGCCCGCCCCTTCCGCGCAGCGGCGAGGCCCCGAGCTTCGACATCATCCGGATCGAGCCCAATGGCGAAGCCGTGATCGCGGGCCGGGCGGCGCCCAACACCACCGTCGAATTGCTGCGCGACAACGCGCCGATTGCCCGTGCGCTCGTCGACCCCTCCGGGCAGTTCGCCCTCGTGCCGCCGGCGCTCCCCACCGGCAACAGTGAGATCACCCTGCGGGTGATCGGGGCCGACGGCCGGATCAGCGTCTCGCGCGACAGCGTGGCGGTGGTGGTCGCGGCCAACCGCGCCGCCAAGCCCCTCATCGCCTTGACCTCCCCCGACAAGCCCACCATCGTGCTCTCGCAACCGGACGCCGCCGCGCCCGCGACGGACACGGCCGGGCGCGCCAAGCCGCCCGGCGGCCAACTCGCAACGACCATGCCCGGCGACGGCACGCGACCCGGCGTCACGAAGCCGGCGCCGGGAACCACGCCAGCCCAGCCGGGGCGGCCGGGCGAGGCGGTAAAGCCCGCCGAGACCAAGCCGGGGTCGGAGGCGGCCGCGTCGGACAAGGCGGCGGCGGTCAAGATCGTCAGCGTCGAGGCCGAGGACGGGGGCCGGCTCTACGTCACCAGCCAGGCCCAGCCCGGCGCCACCGTGCGGCTCTACCTCAACGACACCCTGGTGGCGCCGGGCAGTGCGGGCCCCGACGGACGCGTCACCTTCACCATCGGGCGTGGCGTCCAGCCGGGCGACTACAAGATCCGCGTTGATCAGGTCGATCCGGTCTCGGGCAAGGTGAAGACGCGCTCCGAGGTCGCCTTCGCGGTGCCGGTCGCCGTGGCCAAGCCGCCCGCGAAGGCGTCGCCGGATGCCGCCAGCGCTGCTCCGGACAGGGTGGCGGGCCTGGGCGCCCGTCCGGCCCCGGTGGCGCGGCCGAGAACGCCGGAGCCCCCCGCCCTGCCGCCAGCCACAGTGCCGAAGGCGCCGGGCGATGTGTCCAGGCAAGAGCCCGTCAAGCAAGAGCCCGTCAAGCAGGAGCCCGTCAGGCAAGCCGCCCGGGACCCGGCCACGCCGCGAGACTCGGGCACGCCAACCGCCCAGGCCGATGCGCCCGCGCGCTCCGCCGAGGCCGTGACGTCCGGCGGCGCCGCGATGGCGCCCCCGGTCGCTCCGGCAACGCCCCCGGAGGGACCCCGCACCGTGTTCGTGCCGGAGATCGGCACCGCGCGGATCGTACGGGGCGACAGCCTCTGGCAGATCAGCCGGCGCATCTACGGCAAGGGCACGCGCTACACCGTGATCTTCGATGCCAACCAGCCGCAGATCCGCAACCCGGACCTGATCTATCCGGGCCAGATCTTCGTCCTGCCCAGCGACGGCTCGGCGGCGGTGCCGCAGGACGGCACGCGCGGCTGAGCGTTTCGCGGGGGCCCGCCTATTCGGCCGGGACCGGCACGGGCGCGGGCTTCTTCGTCGCCGGCAGGTCCGCCTCGGTGCGCTGGAGGATCTCCAGGGCGGCGTCGGCCTCGCGCTGTCGGCTCCACAGGGAGGCGTAGACGCCGTCCCGCTCCAGCAGCGTGGCGTGGTCGCCGCGCTCGACGATGACGCCGCGATCGAGGACGATGATCTCGTCGGCGTTGACCACGGTGGAGAGCCGGTGGGCGATGACCAGGGTGGTGCGGCCCTGGCTCACCGTATCGAGGGCGTCCTGGATCTCGCGCTCGGTGAAGGAATCCAGCGCCGAGGTCGCCTCGTCGAGGACGAGGATCGGCGGGCCCTTCAGGATGGTGCGCGCGATGGCGACGCGCTGCTTCTCGCCGCCCGAGAGCTTCAGGCCGCGCTCGCCCACCGGCGTGTCGTAGCCCTCCGGCAGGGCGGAGATGAAGCGGTCGATCTGCGCCAGCGACGCGGCGGCGCGCACCTCCGCCGGGCTCGCGTCCCAGCGGCCGTAGCGGATGTTGTAGCCGATGGTGTCGTTGAACAGCACCGTGTCCTGCGGCACCATGCCGATGGCTGCGCGCAGGCTCGCCTGCCGCACCCCGGCGATGTCCTGGCCGTCGACCAGGATGCGCCCGCTCTGCGGCTCGTAGAACCGGAACAGCAGCCGCGAGAGGGTGGATTTGCCCGCCCCCGAGGGGCCCACGATGGCCACCGTCCGGCCCGCCGGCACCTCGAAGCTCACGCCCTTGAGGATGGGCCGGGCCGGATCGTAGGCGAAGTGGACGTCCTCGAACCGCACGACGCCGTCGGAGACCGCGAGCGGCGCGGCCCCCGTCCGGTCGGCGATCTCCGGGTTGCGGTGCAGGATCTGGAACATGTCGTCGATGTCGATCAGCGCCTGTTTGATCTCCCGGTAGATCATGCCCATGAAGTTGAGGGGCATCGAGAGCTGCACCAGCATGGTGTTGACGAGCACGAAGCCGCCGATGGTGGTGCGCCCGACCATGATGTCGCGCGCCGCCAGCCACATCACCACCGTCATGCCCACGGTGAAGATCACCGCCTGGCCGGCGTTGAGGACGGCGAGCGACACGTAGGTCTGCGTCGAGGCCTTCTCGTACTTCGCCATCGAGACGTCGTAGCGCTCGGCCTCCCGCAGCTCGGCCCCGAAATACTTCACGGTCTCGAAGTTGAGGAGCGAGTCCACCGCCTTGGTGTTGGCGTCGGTGTCGGAATTGTTCATCCGCCGGCGGATCTCGATGCGCCACTGCGTCGCCTTCCAGGTGAAGGCGAGGTAGGTGGCCACCATCACGAAGACGACGACCGAATAGATCCAGTCGAACTCGTAGGCGAGCACGCCGATGACGAGCAGGAACTCGACGATGGTGGGCACCAGGGTCAGCACCATCAGGCGCGAGAGTTCCTCGATGCCGCCGCGCCCGCGCTCCAGCACGCGGGTGAGCCCACCGGTCTTGCGCTCCAGGTGGAAGCGCAGGGACAGGCGGTGCATGTGCTCGAAGGTCTGCAGCGCCAGGCGGCGCACGGCGTGCATCGCCACCTTGGCGAACAGCCCGTCGCGCACCTGCGTCAGCCCGGCCATGAGGATGCGCGACAGGCCGTAGAGGCCGATGAGCAGCATGGGTGCCGCGAGCAGCCCCGTGGGGATGGCGTCGCCCGCCTTGCGGTCGGTGAGCGCCACCAGGGCGTCGGTGGCCCACTTGAAGGTGAAGGGCGTCACCATCGTGACGAACTTGGCGACGATCAGCAGCCCGAAGGCGAGGAAGACCCGCCGCTGCAGGTCGGGCCGGCCGTAGGGCCAGAGATAGGGCCAGAGGCGGCGATAGGTGGCGACGAGGCCGGGGCGCGCGGACGGCGTGGCGCCGGCCGGTGCCGCCGGGGCGGGATCGGGTTTCATCGTGTCGGGGTCTCGGTAAAGAGGGCGGTGTCAGGCCCGCATATAAGCCCCCCGCCTCGTCCGCGACAGTCACCCGGGCCGGCGGGGCGGGTGCGCGTGCACCGCAGCCCGGCGCTCAGGCCTCGGCGGACAACCGACGCACCACGGCGTCCCGCCCGATCAGCGGCAGCAGGCCGGCGAGATCCGGCCCGTGCTCCAGGCCCGTGAGGGCGAGGCGCAGCGGCATGAACAGGGCCTTGCCCTTGGCCCCCGTGGCGGCCTTCACGGCATTCGTCCAGGCCTTCCAGGTCTCCCCGTCCCAGGGCTCCGCCGGCAGCACGGCGGCGGCGGCGGCGATGAAGCCCGGATCGGTGACGACCGGCACGACGGGCCCGGCGACCACGCGCCACCAGCCGCCGGCCTCCGAGACCTTGGCGAGGTTTCCCCGCACCGCCTCCCAGAAGCGTTCCGCCCGCGCCGGCTCCACGCGGAGGTCGGCGAGCCGCGCCGCCACCTCCGCGAAGGCCATGGCGTGGACGAGGCGGGCGTTGAGCCCGTCGAGTTCGTGGGGATCGAACTTGGCCGGCGCCCGCGAGATCTGCGCGAGGTCGACGAGCCCGGCCAGTTCGTCGAGGCCCGCCACGGCGCGCACGGATTCGGCCGTGCCCGTGAGCACCGCCAGCGAGCGCACGGCCCCCGGCTCGTAGCCCGCCTCGCGCAGGCCCCTGAGCGACAGGTGGCCGAGGCGCTTGGAGAGCCCCTCCCCGTCCGCCGTCGTCAAGAGGTTGTGGTGGCCGAAGACCGGGACCGCGCACCCCAAGGCCTCGAAGATCTGCACCTGCACGCCCGTGTTGGTGACGTGGTCCTCCCCCCGGATGACGTGGGTGATGCCCATCTCGGCGTCGTCCACCACGGAGGGCAGCGTGTAGAGGTAAGTGCCATCCGCCCGGATCAGCACCGGGTCGGAGAGCGAGGCGCAATCCACATGGGCCGGGCCCCGCACGAGGTCGTCCCAGGTCACGCTCCGCGCGTCGAGCTTGAAGCGCCAATGGGGCGCCCGCCCCTCCGCCTCCAGGGCGGCGCGCTCGGCGTCCGTGAGGCTGAGCGCCGCGCGGTCGTAGATCGGCGGCTGGCCGCGCCCGAGCTGGCGCCGGCGCCGGCGCTCCAGTTCCTCCTGCGTCTCGTAGCAGGGATAGAGCCGCCCCAAGGCCTTCAGGCGTTCGGCCGCCGCATCGTGGTGCGCCACCCGGTCGGATTGCCGCGCGAACAGGTCGGGCACGATCCCGAGCCAGGCGAGGTCCTCCGCCACGGCGTGCGCGAATTCTTGCGTCGAGCGCTCCCGGTCGGTGTCGTCGAGCCGCAGCAGGAAGCGCCCGCCCCGCGCCCGCGCGAACAGCGCGTTCAGGAGGGCGGGCCGGGCATTGCCGATGTGCAGGTAGCCGGTGGGGGACGGCGCGAAGCGCACGAGGGGTGTGGCGGTCATGGGGTCTTTTAGGGTGGGGCGTGGGGTGCGGGCTAGCCCCTCTGTATCGTCGGCATGGGTGGATGTTTGCCACTCCACTTCCAGGTACAAAACCACACAAAGCGGCATTTGAATTGGTCGTAAGATAGGCAAAATAGCGCCGACTTCAGAAGTCAATTCAATTCACAGAATATTATATTACTTATATTTACGCATATAATTGATTTTAATCAAAATAGCGCCGTCATAGATTATGAAGGTCGGAATATCTCGATGTTGGACATAGTCGACGAATCCGTTGGCGTGTGCTCACCGACGCGATGCTGCCTGACGTGTTGAACTTCGATTTGTAGCGGGTCCAAGGTCGGAGGCGGTAAAATCACCGCCTCCCGTCATCTTCGTCACGCTTTACGCCACTGATCTGGCTTGCCGACAGAAGTATAGCGCACGCGCTCGACACTAGGCGCATGACCGGGGTTCAGCTCCCGTGCGCGGATGATAGCTTCTGCCTGCGTAGGTGCAACCGCACTCGCCCGCTCGGAATTTGGCCGGCGCACCGCATAATCGCCTTGTGGCCGACGCTCAACATACAGCTGGTCCTTGCTTGCCATGAAAGTTCTCCATGTCGCCGTCGTGGCGGCTGGACCACCCTATCACAAATCCGCACAAATAACGGTAATTTTTCTGGCTTCGTGCAAAAATACGTCGTACAAATCGGCATATGTGCAACTCATAGGACGCCGATTGATGCCGACTCCCATCCACCAACTGCTCCGGCGCGCGTTTGAGAAAGAGTTGATACTGGATCTTGAGGACCGGGTTCGAGCCGAGGCCGTAAAGGCGTTTGAGATGGTCAGGGACCGCTCTGGGCTCGACAAAAAGCGTGCGCGGGAACTCGAAGGACAGGCGCGCTTCCGGATGATGGAGCAGGGCTTCCAGGAGGTGTGCGCCCTCCATAACGGAAAACTGCTCGATGGCGGCATTATCCCGAATACCGAGCTTAAGGTATTTCAGCCCTTCATGCGGTTCGAAGTCGACGGACGTGGCGTTATTCTTGGGCTGGCGGCGATGCCAGACCGAAAGGTCGTGCCTATCAAAAATATGTCCCGGCTAGCTGGCGTCAGCATCAATTACAGTCTCTCTCCGCGTCTGGATTTTGGCGGCAGTGGGCCGAAAGTTGGGGACGTGTTTGCGCTCCTGCTGATCTCTCGCAATCGGGAAAAAGCTGGCCTCCTAGACGAGATCGCCGTGGGTGTGATCGACTCTGGCTACACCTCCTTCCTCATTTACGAGCCGGTTGAGACTTTCCTGGCCGTGCATACAGGTGCGCAGACCGAGAAGCCGGCAGCACTTCCTGTTGCAGAGCGGCCAAAGTCGTCAGTAACGCTTAGAAAAGACGTGAAGCCATTTGTGCCGCCGGAGGCACCCGCCCGTAAGGGTGCAGACAAGAAGTCCGGGTAACCGGCGCAATTACACCACGTTCAAGGTTGAAGCAGATGGGTTTAGGAATTCCAGGGTTTGTACCTGAGCGGCTGACCGTCGCGCGAGCGGCGCGTCGTATTGCGAGCAAGTCTGCCTTGGCGCGGCGCTTGAGCGTGAGTCCGAGTACTGAGGCGCGGTGGGAAGATGGAGCAAGCGCGCCTGACGAAAACGCGTGGGACTCCCTTGCCAGCGCCCTGGATGTCCGTCGAGAATATTTCCTCCGGCCGGCGGTCGAGATCAAGCGTGCGCTCTTCTATCGGACCCTATCGAGCTCCCTCGTTCGCGATCTCGACTATCAGAAAGCGCAGATGCATTGGCTGCACGAAATCTCGGCGA